>CAYZPE010000048.1:0-2151 GCA_964480575.1 uncultured Candidatus Saccharibacteria bacterium | reverse complement strand
TTTATTAGCTCACCTAAAAGGGTGAGCTATTTTTTAGGCAAAAAAAAGCCGCTCATGTGATAGTGACTCATCTTCCGGTTGAATCACCAATGAACGGCTTTGGGAAAGAACCCTCCAGAACAAGGCTTTCTGTGCATACAATATCTCTTGTTTCAAAGAATTGAAAAAAAGTGTGGATATGTATATTTGCAGAAAAAGTTTGCCCAAATGGTCTTTCAAGCGAGAGAGTGGCCCTCCCTTAAAATCTATAAAGAACAAATGTCCAACTTCTTGCTTCCATTGAGGAGAAAGTTATTTTGGATTCATTCCGTCAGACGATCTATAGTAAATATAAGATGTCCTTGATGTCGAGTCAAAAGGACATATGTGGATAACTGTCCTTTATATTAAAAAGCTGTCAAGGACTATTTAAAAAGACTAGGATACACCATGCTTTTTGCGGATCTCATCTGTTTTTCTATCTTCTTCATTTTCCTTCTTTTCTTTACCTTTCTCCCCTATTTCTTTTAACTCTGCATGAGAGAGTAAGGCAAGCTTTTGTACTTTTTCTGTCAAATATTCTTCTGTATTTAATTGTGGATCTTCAAGTACTTCCTCAAGAAGCGCATGAAGAATGTGACCAATTTTCGGTCCAGGTGAAAATCCAAGTTTATTAATGAGAATGTTGCCGTCAATCTTAAGCATTCCAACTGAAATTGGGTCAGAAAGCACCTCATCAACCATCGATTTGTACTTGCGGAGGCGATATGGGTTCTCTTTTGGTCTTCCTGTGCCAATACGATCACAAATACGCACATTCATGAGGTCCCAGATATGATCCTTGCCTACTTTAGCAATGATTCGACGTACAGCAGAGTGTGTGATTTGCTCAGTATCTGAGAAAAACATATGCCAACGAACCAATACGGTGACTAGTTCGATAGTTTCTTTAGAAAACTTGATTTCTTTGAGTATTTTCTCAGTTACACGTGAACCAACAACTTCATGACCGTAGAACGTCCATTGTCCATCCTCACCCTTTCTTCGTGTTTCTGGCTTAGCTACATCATGAAAAAGAGCTGCAAGTCTCACGTGTAACGGATATTTCTTGTCCGCGGCGTGCTGTAGGGACTTAAGAAGGTGTGTCCAGACGTCATATGCGTGAGCTTGTGTTTGTTCAATCCCGATTCCCTTTTCAAGTTCTGGCGCTATGTATTTGAGTAATCCCAGACGAGAGCTTATTTCAATAGCTTCTGCAGGATGGTCAGACATAACAATCCTTACAAACTCATCTCGAATACGTTCCTGTGCAATTTTTTGAAGTAAGTGAGCATTTTTAGTTATTGCCTCGCTTGTCTCTTGGGTAATCATGAAACCAAGTTCTGCATGAATACGTATAGCACGAAGCATTCGAAGTGCATCTTCGCCAAATCTCTCACTCGGATCCCCTACTGTCCGGAGTGTTTGAGCTTGTAAATCTTCTTGTCCTTTAAAAAGATCAATCATATGTCTTTTAGACGGACTAAAGGCCATTGCGTTAATCGTGAAATCACGTCTCTTAAGGTCGTCTTCGATGTGAGTACTGAAAGTAACGCTGTCCGGTCTTCTAAAGTCAGAGTAGCCTGTTTCAAGACGATATGGAGTGACCTCAATCACCTTCAATGTTTCATCTGAAACATCTTTATTTACAATACCGACTGTTCCGTAGCTGTTTTCATAAAATGTTTCGGTAAACAAAGGGATTATTTGGTCAGGTGTGGCATTGGTTGTTATATCCCAGTCTTTAGGTTTTCGTCCTAAAACAAGGTCACGTACACATCCACCAACTAGATAAGCCTCAAAACCTGCCTTTTCTAGCGTTTCGGTTACATATGAAACAGGTTTGGGTATATCACCCTCTTTGATAGGCGTCATATATCAAAAATTTTAGTATATATTTGGCTTTTTACCTAATCTAGCCTATGATTTGCTTATTGCTCTCGTGGTGAAATGGATATCACAACGGTCTTCGGAACCGTCGTTCCAGGTTCAAGTCCTGGCGGGAGCACAGAAAGCCATTTTATGGCTTTTGTCAGGAATTGAAGCTCGATTGAGATTTTTTGGAGTCTATAAATGAACAAAATATCCAATTGGGATACTGAACCTGTAAGGTTCGAGTCCTGGCGGGAGCAC
>CAYZPE010000047.1:0-2424 GCA_964480575.1 uncultured Candidatus Saccharibacteria bacterium | reverse complement strand
GGTTAGATCCAACATCAATTGCATAGACTTTTTCTGCTCCACGTTGCAAAAAGCAATCAGTAAATCCTCCTGTTGATGATCCGATATCTACGCAGATTTTTCCTTTCGGATCGATAAGAAAAGTGTTGAGCGCGTGGGCAAGTTTAATTCCTCCACGTCCCACGTATGTTTCTTTTTCTGAAATAGTTAGCACATCTTCTCCTGCTATCTGGGCAGAGGCTTTCAAAGCTTCTTTTCCATTTACAAAAACTTTTCCACGTTTAATGAGGTCGGCAGCCGCACTTCGGCTTCGGACGAGTTTGCGTTCTGTGAGTGCAATGTCTAGTCTTTGTTTGTCTTCATTCATTTGGTTCAGATTAGCATATCTATAAAACAAAACACCCCCGCCGTAAGGCAGGGGTGTTTTGAAAGAGAGATTACGCTTTCTGAACGTTTGTAGCGTAGAATCCTTTTTCGTTCTTAGCAACTTCAAATGATACTGCATCGCCTTCGCGAAGAGCGTCATAAGTTGTGCCTTGAACCTCGTTAGCATGAAAGAAAAGGTCTTTTTCTTGGCCTTCACGTGAAATGAATCCAAAACCCTTTTCAGTCTTCTTTGAGATTGTTCCTTTTTCCATCTAAGAAAAGTGAGACGAATAATACTTCAAAACGACGTCTATAGAAGTAAAACTCAACCTACTTTTACTCTTTAGATAGACAAACATTTTGACTAGGAGAGTATAGCAAATAATAGGTATTCTGTCAATCAAATAATGATGAGTTAGAGCATGAATACGGCTTGTATATAAAGGACTAATATGGCTATAAAAATTGAGATTACTGATTAAAATGCCTATAGTGGCTCTATGTAAGGAGATTTTTGTAGGGTGGTGTTTTTGGATTAAGTAGCAAAGGTTTCCATATTTCTTGAAATATGGCATAGTAGCAGCAGATGAGCTGTTGTAACTTCGGGTGTTACTCGAGCGGCAGCTCTGGGGTTTTCTAGCTTAAGGACAAGCTATGAAAAATCAGTATATTTCTATGGTTGGTGCGTTTTTTCTGGTCGTCGCGGCTCTTGTGTTGGGAGGATGTCAGTCAGAAGCAGGATCTTTTTCGAGGCAAGAGGCGAACTCTTTCGTTGCGCAGATTGAGGAGCGAGAGCGCCTCAAGAAACAGGAGGAGGTGGGGAAATCTATCCCTCAGCCTGAAAGAGAAGGAGAATGTTCTCCTGAGACATCGCGCACTCTAAGGAATTTCTTAGAGGAGAATTCATGTAAGGATATCATCTCACCGTTTTTTGACGGTAACGGTCCGTGGCGTAAGTTTTCGGATTTCGGGATTGAGGATTTCCTTTATTATGATTCGAGAGTTTTGTATCACCGTGCGCGCCAAGGAAGTTACATCTTCTACAAGGATGGCGCACTCATAATGAAAGATCAAATTATACCGGTCCTTCAGCACAAGCTTCCGTGGAAGTTGAAGCTTCGAATTCTGACACCGATTAATGTGTCAGAAGAAAAGAGGGCTGGAGGCGCTCCGGAGTGGGGATTAACGATCAGTAAGAATTTTTGATTGAATAATACAAAGCCCAGGCCGCTTCGCGGCCTGGGCTTTCTTTATGTTTTTTATATGAGGTGTGCTCGATCTTTTTAGAAGATCTATAGGATATGTTGATTAAGGTTTAATTTCCTGAGTTATCCGTGTTGCCGTTTTAAAGAATAGAGAGACTGCAAAGAGAGCGAAAAATAAAACAAAAATTATTTTTGCGAGTGTTGCAGCAATTCCGGCGAGCCACCAAAAGCCGAGAAGAGCGGCCATAAGAGCGACAATAAAGAACGTGAGTGAAGTTTGAAACATGTGTTTAATAATCACTTAGTAAAAGATAATCATATTTTTATTTCGATTGAGACCGATCACGTGTGTGGTTATTTCATTGATTGTTCATCGTGCTTATGTAAAGTAGTACTTAAGTCGAGTCTGGTTGCACAATTTTATGTATATTAGCTAGTGTCGCCATTGCTTAATAGTATTTAATTGTAAAAATTATGAGAAACAATCCTGTCGATGTTCAAACGTATATAAAAAATGCTGAGTATCCAGCTACCAAACGGGAACTCAAAGAACAAGCGATGGAAAATGGTGCACCTGAGAGTGTTTTGAATGCACTCGATGGTATTCCTGAGAGAGCGTATGAGAGTCCTGGAGATGTCGCGGACCATACTCGCAAATCTGATTCATCTGAAGACGGAGGAATGGAAGAGAATCCTTCAATGGAGGATGATGATGTGAGTAAAGACAATGAGGATTCTGATAAAGCACCAGAGGATGATTTAGCCGATGCCGGCAACTTACGGTTACTTGAAAGGAGTCTTCTTTCATTATAACGAGGTATTTTCTATTACACATAATAAATAAAAAATGTGAAATAGTCATGAAGTTATATGC
>CAYZPE010000046.1:0-2607 GCA_964480575.1 uncultured Candidatus Saccharibacteria bacterium | reverse complement strand
GAAGAGGTGGTTTAAAATAAGCAGTTTTTAAACCTTGTGATGTTTTATAACAAACCTGACAAAGGCGATCTTTTGAGAGATCGTTTCCTGTTGTTTCTGTGTCTAAAAATATAAGTTCTTTCATGTACACTATTGTAGCAAGGAAAGTTTTTCTTGCCGACTCATCCGTTTCAATTCCCCTTCTCTTTTTCGAGCTTCAGCATATGACAAGCATTTTTCTTTGTAAACCAAAGAAACTGGCCGCCTTATCTTTGTATAATGCGCACCTGATTTTAAATTATTATGAGCACGGAGACGCTTCTCTACATCGGGAGTTGAGCCAATGTAAAAAGAGTCATCCGCACATTTTAAAATATAAACAAAATATTCCACTTATTTTTCTAAATCCAACACATCATCAATACGAATTTGACTTACAAATTCTGGAACATGACTTACTAAAATCATAGCACCCTCATACGCATCAAGAGCTTCAGCGATAACTGGAAGATGTCTAAAGTTTATATGGTTTGTTGGCTCATCTAGAATAAGAAGACCTGGCTTTTGAAGCACGAGGCGAGCAAAAGCCACAAGACCTTTCTGTCCTTCTGAGAGACTTCCAACTTTTATATTGATAAGTTCGCTTGTAATAAGAAAACCTGCTGCCACCGTGCGAAGCTCCTGCTCGATTGGTTTTTCCATTACTTCTCTTAAAGACTCATAGACCGTATCTTCAAAATTGAGTGTTGAAAAATCTTGTCGGTAATATCCAACTCGAATTCCAGGGGTGATTATTTCTCCTTTTGCTTCGCCTTTTGCAAGAGATTCAAGAAGTGTGGTTTTGCCGATACCGTTTGGTCCTTGGAGAAGTAGGTGTTTGTTTCGCTTCAATGCAATATGCGCCTTTCGTGTTACCGGCTTATGTGTTTTTGGATTCATTACCGTAAAAGAAGACAATTTCACAATCTCTCCTGTAAACTCCGGCTGATTAGGAATTCTAAAATCTCTGATTTTTTTGTCTTCTCTTCGCACATCCACTTTTTCTTCTTCAAGTTCTTCTGCAAGTGTGCGCATACGTTTTGCAACTAAACGCATCTGACCTCCCTTCATCGCAAAGAAGTTTGCCTTATCTTTCTTTTCTTGAATAGTTTTTGAAAGCTGAGCATTCTTTCTGTTCTCTTTTTCCATACGAATCTTTATCTGCTCTACCACGTCAAAATAGTTTCCAACATACTGCTCAATTTTTCGAGTAAAGACATCAAGATACAGAACGCTGTCGGTGAACGAATTCAAAAATAGAGCATCGTGAGAAATAACAATACATGTTTTTGGATACCTCGTAAGAAATTGCGTGAGATGGGCAATTCCCTCTTTATCAAGATTGTTTGTCGGCTCGTCCAAAAGAAGGAGGTCTGGGTCAACAATAAGTGCCGATGCCAAAAGAAGTCGCGCCTGCTGACCACCTGAAAAAGACTTAACAATACGATCATGCGGAGCCTTGAGATTTACCACTTCAAGCACAGCGTCAATACGCGGATCAATGTCGTAGACCTTATCACCTCGCCCTTCAAAACATTTTTCAAAAAATGCACGAACAGTAAGCTCCAAGTCCGGCCGTGGAATAACTTGTCGTGCGATAGCGACGGAAAGACCATTCACTATATGTATCTTTCCTGACTCGGGTTCGTGAAGCCCTGTGATCAAACCAAAAATCGTGCTTTTACCAGCACCATTTTGACCCATGAGAGTAATCTTCGTACCGCGGCGAATAGGAAAATCAACCTCATCTAAAATAGGTTTATTGTGCCCAAATTCAAAGGACACTTTCTCGAATCTAACTATCACATCGCCAAAAGCCATAGATTCTATACCCTACCTTATCTTGAGCAAAATAAGAAGTGTCTTATTACTCTGTAGCCACAGGAATATTTCCACATTTAGATATTGAACCGTTGTAAATTCCAAACACTTCATCAATCACTGGCTGAATAGTGCGCACTTTTACATCATTTTCTAAAGTGAGATACACATCTAGAGTATGTGTTTGCATAATCATTTCTACACTACATCCTTCGATAAGCGACACAGCTTGTGGCCAAGAAATAAAGATACTTCCTAACTCCGGCAAACGTGCCGTTTCATTTTCGGACAAAATATACAACTTTCGAAGAAGAATTCCATCCTCTCTTTGAATACCTTCAACCACAGCTTTCTTTCCTCCAAAAGCAACATCAAAGCTGATACTCATTGCCACACAAGGAATTGCGCCGGTCGCACTAGAGCAGATACTCAATTCATCAATATACAATGGAATAGTTGTTGTTCCGGTTCCGTTTGTGTAATCAAGAAAAAGAAGACTTTGAGCGGTAGTTGTAGCAAAAGTGAGAGTGCCTGTCTCAACAAAGTCAGTTGGACTCTCTGTTACTATGAAGGTCGGACCTTCTTCAGTCTTTGTTCCCGGAAAATAAGCCATCATTAAGAATAGTAAGCCTGCCGCAATGAGTCCAATTACAATAAGTTTTAATGTATGCATACTTATTACAATAAATTATATATATTAATTCTGATCGATTGAAATTATCTTTCCATCATCAAGTCTTACTATTTTTTCGGCCATCTTTGCATATT
>CAYZPE010000045.1:0-2650 GCA_964480575.1 uncultured Candidatus Saccharibacteria bacterium | reverse complement strand
ATCAATATTCACTTCCGCATTACCGTGATCAGCTGTTATAAAAGCAACACCACCGACTTTATCGAGCGCTTCTACCACCCTCTTGAGTTGTGCATCAACCTCTTCAACTGCCTCAATAATCGCCGGCACATGTGCTGTATGCCCCACCATATCTGGGTTCGCAAAATTTATAAAAATAAAATCAGTTCCTTTTTCAATATGCTCTATTGCCTTATCCGCAATTCCCTCTGCACGCATTTTTGGAGCCATGTCGTGCGTTGGAACATCCTTGCGACTCGCCAAAAGCTCGTGTACTTCGCCTGGATAAGGCTTTTCAACTCCCCCATTTAGAAAATATGTTGCGTGAGGAAACTTTTCTGTTTCAGCGATATGCGCTTGGGTTAGTCCAGCATCTGAAATTTCTTTTGCAAGAGTCGTGTCAATCACGATCGGCGGAAATGCAACTAAACATTTAAAATCTGCACTGTATTCTGTAAGCGTAACAAAACAAACATTGTTTGCGGTAACTTTCTCAAGAACTTTTTGTGAAAGTTGTCGCGCTCTGTCAGCTCTAAAGTTGAAGAAGAAAACTGCATCATTATCCTCTATCGCACATCCCTTTCCTCCCTCATTCATGCATACCATTGGCTCAAGGTGTTCATCGAGTTTCCCTTCCTTATACAGTGACTCGATATACTCTGAAGGTTTTATTGTGCACACATTACCCTTACATTCAAAAATAGCTTCGGTTGCTTTTGATACTCGATCCCAATTATTATCTCTGTCCATCGCATAAAAACGTCCAGAAATACTTGCAATAAAACCAACTCCTATTTCAGCGAGAATCGCTTCGAGCTCTTTAATATATTTTGATGCACTTTGTGGAGCTGTGTCTCGTCCGTCAGTAAATATATGAATTGCTACTTTTTTTAAACCTGCTTTTTGTGCAACTCGTAGAAATGCAAACAAATGCTCACTGTGACTATGCACGCCACCAGAACCTAAAAGACCCTGAACATGGAGAGTCGAGTTGTGTTTTTGGGCATGTCTAAAAAGAGCTTGAAATGCAGGATTCTTTTCAAAGTCACCAGTTTCAATAGCTCTACCAATACGCACCAAATCAGTATCAATTGTTTTCCCTGCACCAATCGTTGTATGACCTATTTCACTATTACCCATTTGTCCTTCTGGAAGCCCTACCGCAAGCCCAGAAGCCTCAAGAAGTGTATGAGGATAATCCTTCCACAAGCTATCAAAAAAGGGGGTTTTAGCCTGTGCAATTGCATTATGGACCGTATCTTCTCGATAACCCCAACCATCGAGAACAATTAATACAACAGGTTTTTTTATTTTCATAGACCGAAATTGTAACATGACGCATCTAACTTGTAACTCCAAATATCAAGGTTCAACCTTGATATTTTTAATATTTACATAAAAAATCACGTCAAAAAATTCACACATCGTACGATGTGTGAATTTTTTGATGCAAAAGGTAAAAACCCTAAGCTTTAAACACTTTTTTACCTGGAAACACTGCTTTCTTCCCAAGCTCCTCCTCAATTCTCAAAAGTTGATTGTATTTCGCTGTTCTCTCACTTCGGCAGAGTGACCCTGTTTTGATCTGCCCTGCTCCAAGTCCAACTACGAAGTCAGCGATAGTTGAGTCTTCTGTTTCACCTGATCGGTGTGACACTACGGAAGTAAATCCTGCATTTCGTGCCATATCTATTGCATCAATAGTTTCAGAAACAGTTCCTATCTGATTAAGCTTAATTAAAATAGAATTTCCTGATTTCTCATTTATGCCTCGCTCTAGTCTTTTGATATTTGTTACGAACAAATCATCTCCAACAATCTGTATTTTCTTTCCAAGTTTTTCTGTCATCAATTTGTAACCATCCCAATCATCTTCATGGAGACCATCTTCAATAGAAAGGATTGGATATTTTTCTACCCACTTAGCATAAAAATCAACCATTTCTGCACTCGTCAGTGTTCTATTTTCACTTGCTAAGTGATACATTCCGTCCTTATAAAGCTCACTTGCAGCAGCATCAATTGCAATACCAATATCTTTTCCAGGAGTGTAACCCGCCTTAGTCACTGCTTCTAAAATAATTTCAATAGCAGATTCATTTGAAGGCAAACTTGGTGCAAAACCTCCTTCATCCCCTACTGAAGTTCCAAAACCCTTATCATGAAGAATCTTTTTGAGTGCATGAAATACTTCTGTACCCATACGAAGCGCTTCAGAAAAATTCTTCGCGCCAACTGGCATAATCATAAACTCTTGAAGATCAGTTGACTTATCTGCATGCTTACCACCATTCAAAATATTCATCATCGGTACCGGCATGAGCATTTCTTTTGTTTTTGAAATATCTTTAAAGTATCTGTAAAGAGTTTTCTTTTTAGATACTGCTTGAGCTTTTGCAAATGCCAAAGAGACACCAAGAATTGCATTTGCTCCGAGCTTTCCCTTATTATGACTACCATCAAGTTCGATCATTGTTCGATCGAGAGACCTTTGATCAAACTCTTTTCCCTTAAGAGCTTTGAGAATTTTTTCATTAACATTTTTAACTGCTTTTCGTACACCCTTACCACCATATCGTTTGTCTCCGTCCCGAAGCTCTACAGCCTCATGACTTCCTGTTGAAGCACCAGA
>CAYZPE010000044.1:0-3185 GCA_964480575.1 uncultured Candidatus Saccharibacteria bacterium | reverse complement strand
ATCTTGTCGAGCTCAACCCAGAATATGGAATCTTTGTAAAATTGGGACACAGTAAAAAGATAAAAGATTAAAAAGTGATGCCTAGATTTTAACATATAAATACTTCAATTGTGAAAATGCCTTTTTTAGTGTAACTTAAGCTAAATGCTTTTAGCTTAAAGCTGATAGCTAATTAATGCCGGGATGGATCAAAAGTAAACTGTTTTACTTTTGATCCAAGCAGAGCGAGGAGGCCGACAGCCCGGCATTGTACCGATATATGTATATCGGGCAAAAATACACAGTGTATTTTTGAAATGCCGGGATGGCGGAATTGGTAGACGCACACGACTCAAAATCGTGCGGAGTGATCCATGAGAGTTCAATTCTCTCTCCCGGCACAGAATGAAGCGAGATGAAGAAAGCTGTCTGCGCAGCTTTTGTGGAGAATTGAAAACCGGAGCATATCGCTTCTGCGAAGCGAGGTGGGGTCGCGACCTTTTGCGAAGCAAAAGAGTTGTGACCAATTCTCTCTCCCGGCACATTTGACTTAATCTAACGCACAGGGTAAAACTCTGCTACAGAGTTTTATGCAAAACAAGCCTAAAATTATCGTCATAGTCGGACCGACTGCTTCTGGAAAAAGCGATCTTGGCGTCCTTATTTCAAAGCGCTTCAATGGCGAAGTTATTTCTGCTGATTCAAGACAGGTTTATAAAGGTCTTGATATCGGGACAGGAAAAATTGCACAGAAAGAGATGAAAGGTATTTCCCACCACCTGCTTGATGTTCTACAACCTCGAACAAAATTTACCGTTCATGCATTTAAAAAACATGGAGATAAGGCTATTAAGAAAATGTTAAAGAATGGAAAAATCCCGGTCATTGTTGGCGGAACAGGGTTTTATATTGAAGCGCTTGTAGATAGCGTACTACTTCCTGAAGTTAAACCTGACCTCAAACTGCGCTTAAAACTTTCTAAAAAATCTGCAGAGAATCTTTTTAAGATGCTTCAAAAATTGGATTCAAAAAGGTCAGAAAACATAGATCCAAAAAATACTCACCGCTTAATACGAGCAATTGAAATAGCGCAAGCACTAGGAGAAGTACCAGCAATAAAGAAAGACTCGAACTTTAATCCCCTTTTCATTGGACTCAAGGTTAGCCCTGAAGAACTACAAGAACGAATTGCTAAACGACTGAAGAAGCGCCTCAAACAAGGAATGATTTCTGAAGCTAGAAAACTACACAAAGAAGGGCTTTCGTGGAAACGAATGAACGAACTCGGTCTCGAATATCGCTATCTCGCACTCTTCTTGCAAAACAAAATATCTAAGGAAGAGATGTTTCAGAAACTCAAAACAGAAATCTGGCGTTATGCAAAAAGACAAATGACCTGGTTTAAAAGAGACCAGAGAATAACATGGTTTAAACCAACTGAACTAAAAAAAATAGAGAAAGAAGTTAAAACATTTCTAACTCAATAACTCCTTTTTTAACCTTGTCTTGAATCTCCAAAGAGCTTCGCTTAGCAAGACTTGAGAGAAGGTCTTGCTGTGCTTCGCCTTCCATTAACGAGGGCTGACTACGTGGACTTATGATTGGAAATAATTCATAGGTCACTTTTTGATCGGTAAGGACAATTTTAACTAAAAGCCCCTCTTTAACATTCTTTGAAAAGTACTGATCGAAAATAAAATTCCCCAGAGAATAAAAGATTGCTTTGTTTTTATATACTTCAATCTCCTGTACAACATGAGGATGGTGCCCCACCACAAGATCTGCCCCAGAATCAATAAACATGCGAGCTAGATTCTTTTGAGTTTCGTTTGATACAAGCTTATATTCATCACCCCAATGAATTACCACAACAACAAACTCATCCCCAAGTGCTTCCTTTTTAATTAAATCCTCGTACTGTTTTTCTTCAAATGGCCACGTAGCATTAAACCCAACAAAAACAACATTTTGATCCTTTATCTTTTTTCGTAAAACGCTTAGATCACCCACAGTTATAGGGTGGCCGAAATATTGAACTCCTGCATCTTTTAAATATCTTTTAGTATCTGCATAACCCTTATCTTCTTGGTCCAAAGTATGATTATTTGCAAGAGAAACAACAGAGATATTATTTTCTTTGAGAATCTGAGCTGTACTTGATGCAAAGGAAAATGCAAAGGTAAGAGAAGGAGTTTGCACATGATTCTCTACAATCGGACCTTCGAGATTTCCTACCACTACAGGTACCGAATGAAGAAATTCTGTGATTTTTTGAAATGGATACTTTTCCCCGTTTCCTTCCATAAGAACTTCCACAAAACGTCCAAGCATAATATCGCCAGTTATAATAAACTCCGCAGGTTTTTCTTCTACAACTTCAACTAAAATCTCTTTATTTCTTTTATATATCTCGGGATTTTGAACGTACAAAAAACCTACAGTAGAAATGCAGAAAAAAATAAGAGCCAGAAAAAAGAAATTTTTAAGAGACATTGAAGTGGGCGATGGAAGAATCGGTCACAGATAATTTTTTTACAAAAAATTTCCGCGACCCCGCCTCGCCTGTCTCGAGTTACTCGACATGGCTCCGGATTTCGATTCTTCAGACAACTGTATCGATGCAGTTGTTCATCGGCGGGCGATGGAAGAATCGAACTTCCGACAACGGTTTTGGAGACCGTAGTTATACCACTTAACTAATCGCCCGTGAGCTCCAATCTAACACATAATTCATTATAGAAAAATCCCGCATAAGCGGGATCTGTCTACTTTTTACCCTCTTTAAATATAACTCGCTTTCGGAGTTTTTTGCTGTACTTTTTGAGCTCGATTTTGCGCTCTACTTTGCGCTTGTTTTTTCGAGTCCAATACACCTCTTTGGTGTCCTTATTTATGAGTCTGATTAGATTATCTTGTGACATATATATAAAAAATGATGTAGGAAATAGAATACTGCATTAATTCAAAAAAAGCAACTAAACGTATATTTTCTTTATGAGAGGGTTTAAACGGGTTATCACCTCGTAACGACTCGAATTTAAAATCTTTGCCATCTCTTCAAGTCTGACCTCTTCTTCGCCATCCTTTCCAAGAAGGGTTAGCACATCCTCTACAGCCACTCCGGGAATATCTGTAACATCAATAACAATCATATCCATTGAAACACGACCTAGGACCCTTGCTTTCTTTCCTCGAACAAGCACCTC
>CAYZPE010000043.1:0-3273 GCA_964480575.1 uncultured Candidatus Saccharibacteria bacterium | reverse complement strand
AAACGTTATGTAAACATGTTATAATGTTGTTTTATATGAAAATTAATTACGTTTTTTTTGGCACAGACAGATTTGCAGTTCTGGTTCTAGAAGAGCTTTACAGACATGATTTTCTACCAAAGCTCATAATAACCGTACCTGACAAACCCCAAGGTAAGCACCAGCTTATTGTTCCTGCAGCTGCAAAAGTGTGGGCAGAGACACACAAAGTTCCAGTTTTACAGCCGGAAAAACTTGATCAGGAATTTATTTCACACCTTTCAAAACAAGTGTGGGATGTTTTTATCGTTGCCTCGTATGGCAAAATAATCCCTCAAAAAATTCTTGATATTCCAAAAAGAAAAACCTTGAATGTTCATCCTTCCCTTCTTCCTAAATTACGCGGATCATCACCTCTTGAGAACGCAATTATCAAGGAAGACAAGACCGGTGTCACAATCATGCGCCTTGATAGCCAAATGGATCATGGACCAATCGTTGCCCAAGAAGAATCTGACGCCACGCTTCCACTACCGAGAAATATACTTGAAGAAAAACTAGCGCGTCATGGCGGGGTTCTACTTTCAAAAATCTTGCCCGAGTGGATTCTGGGAAATATTGAAGAGAAAAATCAGGATGAAAACATTGCTACATACACAGAAAAAATAAAAAAAGAGGATGGTCTTTTAGATCTTTCAAAAACAAATGAATCATATAGAAAAATACTCGCTTTTCAGAGCTGGCCAGGCACTCATTTCATCACCGAACGAAACGGTAAGAAAATCAGGGTAATTGTAACCGAAGCCTTACTTAAAGACGGAGAGCTTGTAATACAAAAAGTAAAACCTGAGGGTAAAAAAGAAATGCAGTACACAGACTTTCTCAGAGGAGAAAGGAAGAACTAAAGCCTTTCCTCCAAACGCTCGTTTAACGTATTCACAGCTGAAGTAAGATCCTCAGCAACATTAATCGCTTGATGCATAAGATACAGTGTCCCCGTAATCGCCGCAGCAGAAACTAAAACCACTGCAGAGAGAACCGGATGGACGTGCTTTTTTGGTTGATACATATTACTTTTTATTTCTTCTAAATGGAATAATGCCTTTGAGAATTGCTTTGATCTTTGCACCACCACGACGTACCAAGTTTTCTCGTTTCTTTTTTCGAGACGCAAGCGCGCGAGCAATTTCGTCTTTCACATCATCGAGTGCAGCGTTTAAAACATCCTTCTCGGAAACTGCGTAGTAATCATGACCAGACACTCGAAGATTTATTTCAGCTCTAAATATATCCCCCGTACGATGATGCAGGTTTGTTTTTCCAACCTCCACATTACAGAGAGCGCTTGTATCATCGACTTCAATATATTTTTCTAAAAGCTCGATTTTCTTATTTACATAGTCACGAATATCATCTGATAATTCTATGTTTGTTGCTTTGATATTAGTTTTGATTGACATGCTCCTATTATAGCAAATATCCCACAGACTCATCCTTGTATATCCACCGAAAATATTTTTGAGGGAGAATGATGTCCACTTATAATGCGAACCTTACCTTGCAGGACACTGAAATGCCGCGCAACAAGCAAGAGCACTCGTCCATTCGCTAAGTTTCGCTCTGCTTTCTCTTTTACCGATACTTCAAAATGATCCTCACTCACCTTTTCGAAAGATTCTTTCTTAGCCCCAGCTTCCACTCGTACTTTTATATACATAAATATATAATATCAAAAAACAACTTAAATACAATTTTGTCAAGAAAAAACACGCATTATGCTATACTGCATGAGTTGCAAAGATATCTAGTTACGTACATATATAAGGCTCGTTAACTCCAAGGGTCGACGCGGTAAAACTCTAAAAAACCGTGGCAGTCAAAGTGCCATACTGTACATTACATTTTTTGCTTCGAAGAGTCGTAGAACTCGACGAACAATCTCTCTCAATTTTACTCATAAAAATTAAACATATGACTACCCTTACAATGTCGTCTCGATTTTTTATTGGCACAAGTTTACTCACTCTTGCAATGCTTTTCTCAAGCATCCCAGGAATCGCACACGCAGAGACACTTGATCGTCAGTTACAGTTTGGAATGTCTGGATCTGACGTTTCAGCACTCCAAACATTTCTAGCGCGGGACACCACGATTTACCCACAAGGACTTGTGACAGGATATTTTGGTTCTCTTACTAAATCAGCTGTTTCAAACTTTCAGGCTCGAAATGGTATTGCAACTGTTGGCCGCGTTGGTCCGATAACTTTAGCTGCAATTAACGCTCAAATGAATAACGGTAATGTTACAGGCTCAAACAGAACATCTCCAATGATAGGTCCAATAACTGTTGGTACCACAAATTCAGGAGCAACTATGAGCTGGAATACAAACGAAAATGCTTCAGCAATAATTTACTACAATACTTCTCCTCTCATCCTTACAGAAGCTTCAGTGAATACAGGAGTTACCATCTCTGGTTCTACTCTTCTAACTCACACAGATCTTCGTTCTTCACATCAAGGAACATTGACTGGATTACAACCAAATACTAATTACTACTACTCAGTGTATACAAGAGATGGTTCAGGTAACGAAAGCATTACATTGCCTTCGACCTTTCAAACTAAAAACTAGTTAGAAAGACTACGTAATAAAAAATCGCCAGATTAATCTGGCGATTTTTTATTATAAGTACTTTGCTCCGGTGGTAGGACATTCAACCCTTACAGAGTCAGTACCCCAATTGGATATTTTGTTTTGCTTCGCTCACAAAATACCTCAATCGGGCTTCGAGTCCTAATGCGAGCCACATTGTTGGCTCGCTCCACCGGCAAAACTAAAAAACTTCGCTTTATAAGTACTTTGCTCCGGTGGTAGGACATTCAACCCTTACAGAGTCAGTACCCCAATTGGATATTTTGTTTTGCTTCGCTCACAAAATACCTCAATCGGGCTTCGAGTCCTAATGCGAGCCACATTGTTGGCTCGCTCCACCGGCAAAACTAAAAAACTTCGCTTTATAAGTACTTTGCTCCGGTGGTAGGACTCGAACCTACAACCCCCTCGTTACATCGGCCCTTCTATTACTAAAAGGAATGGACTATATCATCATCCTCTTTCAAGGATGCGAGGCGCTTCCCAAAATCACTTTGTGAGTGATTAGGTACTCCCTTGCGGGATAGTCTCTACACCTGCCTTAAAAAATTTAAGGATTGGCTCGGGATTGCCCTAACTAAATAGGGTTTCCCCGAATTCACCTCGTTTTTCAACTTGAATTACTTCAAGAAGCTGCAA
>CAYZPE010000042.1:1660-3410 GCA_964480575.1 uncultured Candidatus Saccharibacteria bacterium | reverse complement strand
TCAATGAAGCACGAAAAGTCTTGATGAGAGCTGGAGCAAAAGACGTGCGCGCGTACACGGTCGCGCATTAACATATCTACTTTTTAAAATATTTTGCGAAGCCGTGAGAAAGAGCAAAAGCGATCGGTTTTGTGATAAGTTTCTGGACCCAACCTTGAATCGTGAATTGTCTCTTTTCTGAAAAAACCTGATCAAAATCCTTTCGGCCAGATACAATCTTTTCCGCAACATATATTCCGAGTGCCGCAGACCATGGCAGCCCGGCACCTGCTCCGGCAAAATAAAGCCCTGGAAATTCTTTCGACTCCCCTGCTATTGGCACAAAGTCTTTTGATACGCCGATAAGTCCCGGCCACATATATTCAAACTCAACCTCCAAACCTGGAAATCTTTTTCGCAGATACTTATACATTTTTCGTAAAACTCTTTTTGAACGTCTGAGCTCAAAAGGTAAATAGGTATAGAACATACTTGCCGCACCTAAAAGGAGTCTCTTATCACCAGTAATACGAAAATATTGATAAATAAGCTCGGTATCCCACACCATAAACTTACGTTCAGGAAACATCATTTTGACCTGCGCATCCGAAAGAGGTTTTGAAACAGCTAAAAATGTTTGAGCGCTGTATACCGAAGGTTTTGCAACTGAAAGTGATGGCATGAATCGATCAGCGCAGACAACTACATATTTGGCAGAAATGGTATATTTTTCCGTCGTAACTTTCCCGCCCGTAACATGAGTCACTGAAGTTTTTTCAAATACAGAAACACCCTGCTTTATAAGCTCCTGCTTCATACCCTGACAATAGGCAAAAGAATTAATACCAAATGTATTCGGATATTGAATCGCTCCAAAATAACTTGCAGATCCAATAACGCCCTGAACAGTCTTTTCAGCATAGAGAGTATTTTTATACCCCTGTGAGTCGTGCGCCACATGCTCTTCTTCCACAATGCTCCATCCTTTTTTATGACTCGCAATAAACAGAGAATCTTGAACTTGATAGTCGCATGAAAGATTATATTTTTCGATATTTGACTTGATATGCGCAACACCTGTTTTGGCAAACTCCCAGAGCTTTCTTCCCTCTTCTTGTCCATAATTTCGAATAAGATCGGAGAGTTCGAGCTCTGAGTCGGGAGTAATGAAACCTGAAGTTTTTCCTGAAGCTCCTGCTCCACAAAAATCTTTTTCAACAAGAGTAACAGAGAATCCATGGTGTCTCAGTTTTTCCGCCGCAGATAATCCAGCCATTCCTCCGCCCACAACTACCACATCAACAGTAATATCACTTTCGAGTGTTTTATATGTCGGCGTAAGCGCCTTGTACCAAAAGACTTCTGATTTTGGAGTTTTCATAAAATATATTGTATCAGAAATAACTTACTTTTTTCCTTATGAAGAATCCATGAAGATCAGAGAGATCTTTATTTAGGACCATCCACGCTTTTGAATCCATCATACCCACAAGAAAGCGCAATCTCGACACTAGTCAAAACCACAAAGAAGCTGAGACGCGACCCGCAAGTTCGCGGTTTTTTACTTTATATAATGAAAACCTGATGAAGACACATGTAATAAAAAAGCCGCGAGAAACGGCCGTTGCGCAACTCACCATGGCGGTGAATCGTTGGCCCGTCTCTCGCGACATTTTCATTGTATCAGAATTAGTCGAGAATTTAACTTTGTGCGAAATTAGTCGAAAATTTAACCCGACTTGCGTCGTTTAAATCTTTCGACATGAATTCC
>CAYZPE010000042.1:0-1560 GCA_964480575.1 uncultured Candidatus Saccharibacteria bacterium | reverse complement strand
ATTAGTCGAAAATTTAACCCGACTTGCGTCGTTTAAATCTTTCGACATGAATTCCTAGTGCGAAATTAGTCGAAAATTTAACCCGACTTGCGTCGTTTAAATCTTTCGACATGAATTCCCTTTGTGGGGGAATTCACCATCTTCCAGATGATCCACCACCACCGGAACGTCCGCCGCCAAATCCACCGAAACCTCCTCCAAATCCGCCACCTCTACCACCTCGGCCAATCCACCACGGTACACGCCCTCTCTGTATTCCGCTTTGGTATGCTTTTGAAAAAATAAAGTCAAAAATCAGCCCTAAAATCGCCACTATTATTCCTGAAGAAATACCTATCAAGAAAGACGTAAAGATTAGTCCTAAAAGAACCCCTACCCCACCACCGATAACTCCACCCTGCCACCAACTCTTAGACATTCCAAGAAAACTAATGAGAAATGGAACAATGAAGAAGATAAGGAAAAATAAACCCTGTAAGTATGATTCGACAGGCACATCACTCAAACTACCTACTTCAGGTGCGTACTCACCTTTCGTTGCGGCCACAATTGCAGTTAATGCACCCTTAACCCCTTCGTAATATTTTTCTTCGCGAAACTCAGGGTTCATAATATTTCGAATAATTTGTGAACTCAGTGCATCTGTGAGAGCTCCTTCAAGACCGTATCCAACTTCAATACGCATTTCTCGATCATCACGAGAAATCAAAAGAAGTACTCCATTATCTTTCCCTTCTTTTCCAATCTTCCATTCTTCAAAAAGCTTTACCGCATATGCTTCAATACTTTCATCACCAAGAGTGACAATAGAAACAACACTAATCTCATTACTCGATTCTTTCTCAAAATTAACCAGAACTTGCTCAAGATCCGCCTTTTCTTCCACGCTGAAAAGCCCCGCAAAGTCATTTACAAAACCCGTAGGACTTCCTGGGCTTATGTAAGCAAGAAGAAAAAGCGGACTAAAACAAAGTATCACCAGTAGGAAAAACTTCTTCATTAATTGAATTCAACCTTCGGAGCAACTTCACTTCCTTCTTGTGCTTCAAAGTATGCTCTGTTATCAAAACCAAAAAGCTTAGCGAATACAACTCCAGGAATTCGCTTTGTCTTAAGATTATACGAACGAACCGCATCGTTAAATCGAACACGTTCTGTGCTTACTCGATTTTCTGTTCCTTCAAGCTGAGACATCAGAGTCTGCACTGTCTGAGATGACTGAAGCTGTGGGTAATTTTCTGTAATTACCAAAAGTCTTCCGAGTGCACTTTCTACTTGTCCTGCCGCCGCAGCTTTTTCATCAACTGTTGTTGCTCCTGCGTAGCGTGTACGAGCATTTGCAATTGCTGTGAAAACTTCCTGCTCTTGATTCATAATTCCTTTTACTGATTCAACAAGGTTAGGAATCAAATCAAAGCGCCTTTGGTATTGCGCTTCCACTTGTGCCCACTGACCATCAACAGCTTCGTTTGCCGCAATAAGTCCGTTGTACGAAGAGAAACCCCAAAAAACTAGGACAACAACCGCTATCAAAATAACGAGCCATTTTTTCATATTTTT
>CAYZPE010000041.1:0-3530 GCA_964480575.1 uncultured Candidatus Saccharibacteria bacterium | reverse complement strand
AGCTCTACTTTGCACATATGAAGATCGTTATCCTGTCTAGGCCGATCATCCCCGATTTTTGTATTCCAAAATTCTCGGCCAGTAATTTTGTATTTATTTTGCAATACAAGAATCGAGGTGTCTCAGTTTTAACAGACTACGAGTCTCTTTTCAATGAGCGATTGATCTCTCGATCAGTTTCTCTTTTTTTCATAGTTTCGCGTTTGTCGAATTTCTTCTTACCGCGAACAACAGCAATTTGGATCTTGATCTTTCTACCTTTATTATACACCGAAATAGGCACAATTGTCAAACCTGCCTTGCTGTCCATCTCTGCGAGGGTGAATATCTCCTTAGACGTAAGAAGGAGCTTTCTGTTACGAAGCGGGTCATATTCCTCTGAAGTGTTTGCTTGTTGATACGGAGGAATAAAAGACCCTACGAGAAATGCCTCGTCACCTCGCACAATAACATATGACCCTTCTAAAGAGCCTTGTTTTTTTCTTATAGACTTAACTTCCAAACCCAAAAGCTCCATTCCCGCTTCGAATGTTTCCAAAATCTCATAGTTGAAATGAGCTTTTTTGTTGGTTATCAACATTCTTGCATCATAACAAATTATTTCAATCTTGAGCTAGGTTATAATTTAATAAGAAACTCACACAAGGAGGTTAAATTTATGAACAGAATAGGTGATAACTCATTTGTCGGGGTTATTGGCCTTGTTTTAATTCTGTGTGTCATGGTGATCGTATCACTAGTTGCGTGGCCCTTTGGTTTGAATTCAAAATAAGGCGGGAGTAAATTATGAATTACTTTGATGCTCTGCGTGTAGGGTACGAGGCTCTCTGTGTTAATGGTCTATACCTCTTTGGTGTCTCTGTTCTTTTTCTCTTTCTTTCAGTTATTGCAGTGGTTATAAGAAAAAAAGAGATTTGAAGTCGACTTCAACAGCCGTTCGCATAATGCGGGTGGCTGTTTTTTTAATTCTAACCAAGAACAATAAGAGGTCCTTTATGTAAGCAAGATATCTTTTATAACTCTGATTTTGTATAATGGCATAACTATGACAGATGATAAGGATAAAAAGATAAAGGTAGTAATAAAAAAGTCAGGTGGAGGAGGTCCTGTGAGAAGTGCATGGTCAAACGTGATTACGGTTTTCCTTATCTTTCTCATGCTTGTAACGGCCTATTCTCTTATTGTTGAAAACAAGAGCGATATTCCAACGATTCCTCTTTCTGAAGTTGCCGCAGATGTTACTGCGGGAAAAATTGAGAAAATCGTTGTTGAAGGAGAATCTCTGGATCTTTTTTATGCTGGAGGTGAAGAAAAGAAATCAATCAAAGAAGAGGGTGCAGCTCTCTCGGAGACACTTTCAAATTATGGAGTTACGTCGGATCAGCTTTCAAAAGTTGCTGTGGAAGTTGTAGGGAAGGGAGGTTTTGCTTTCTGGCTTCTTACTCTCGCTCCAATCCTTATTCCAATTGTTTTTATAGTTTTCTTTCTTTGGTTTTTGAGTCGCCAAGTAAAGGGTGCTGGTATGCAGGCATTTAGTTTTGGTCAATCAAAAGCTCGCATCACTTCTCCTGATGACAAAAAACAGCGAGTAACATTTAAAGATGTTGCTGGTGTAAAGGAAGCAAAAGAAGAGCTTAAGGAGATTGTTGATTTTCTAAAGAATCCAAAAAAGTTTTTAGATATCGGTGCACGTATTCCAAAAGGAATTTTACTTATGGGTGCACCTGGTACGGGAAAGACCTTGCTTGCACGAGCGGTAGCAGGGGAGGCAGGGGTTTCATTCTTCTCAATCTCTGGTTCTGAGTTTGTTGAGATGTTTGTGGGTGTTGGTGCGTCTCGTGTGCGCGATCTTTTCAAGATGGCAAAACTATCATCACCAGCAATTATTTTCGTTGATGAAATTGATGCTGTGGGACGTGTCCGAGGCACAGGAGTAGGTGGCGGAAATGATGAGCGTGAACAGACTCTAAACCAGATTCTTGTTGAGATGGATGGTTTTGAACCGAATGAAAAGGTTATCGTAATGGCTGCAACAAACCGTCCTGATGTTTTGGATCCTGCACTTCTTCGCCCTGGCCGTTTTGATCGTCGCGTAACACTCGATCTTCCAGATCGATATGACCGAGAAGAAATTTTGACTATTCATGCACGAAAGAAACCTTTAGCTGAAGATGTAAATATAGAGGTAATTGCTGAGCGAACGCCAGGATTTTCAGGTGCCGATCTCTATTCCCTTATGAACGAAGGCGCAATCTTGGCTGCGCGTGAAAACAGAACAAAAATTTCTCAATACGATCTGATTCGATCGATCGAAAAGGTGATGCTTGGTCCTGAACGTCGAAGTCACATTCTTTCAAAGAAAGAAAAGGAAATCACTGCATATCACGAAGCAGGTCACGCTCTTGTGGCGTCAGTCTTGGAATTTGCTGATCCTGTACATAAGATTTCAATTATTTCTCGAGGTCGTGCAGCGGGATACACCCTGAAGTTACCGCTTGAAGATCGAAAGCTTCAGTCAAAGAAAGAATTTCTTGATGATATTGCAGTTTCGCTTGGTGGATATGTGACAGAGAAAATGATTTTTAACGATGTCACAACAGGTCCTTCAAATGATCTTCAGGTTTCTACAGCTTTGGCTCGAGATATGGTTACAAAATATGGTATGTCAGATGCGATAGGTACAGTTGCTCTTGAGGGTGCTGGCGGCCGAGCTCTTTTTGGCCGCGGAGTTGAAAATGGAGAATACTCGGAAGCAGTCAGTTCACAGATTGATTCAGAAGTTTCTAAAATAATGAAAGAAGCGTACGTGAAGGCTGAAAAGATTATTACCGATCATCGCAAACTTCTCGACGTTATTTCAGCAACACTTATTGAGCTTGAGGCAATTGAGCGAGATGATTTTGAAAAAATTCTTATTGCTCATGGTGTAACTCCAAAAAAGAAACTCGATATTGAGCATCAGCAGTAATAAAATTCTTGCTCGAGATATTTGGATCACGGCCCGTATTGCTTGTAAGCAATACGGGCCGTTTCACTTTGTGAATAACTAATGTTGACGGCGTTTGTTTGGGGTTGTACTATCTACACTTATTGTTATAAATAGTTTCCATGCTTCGAAAACACATTTTTTCGTTACTAATTGCCGTTCTAGTTGTTGCTTTTCCGTATGTTGTTTCCGCTGAGGAGGTAAGTGGTGGGCATACTGTTCCGATTACACTACTTTCAATCGCTATCATTCTCCTTGCTGCGAAGTTTTCGAGTTTAATCGAAAAAGTTGGTCAACCTGCTGTTCTCGGAGAACTTCTTGTGGGTATTCTTCTCGGAAATCTATCTCTCTTAGGTCTTACATTTTTTGATACATTTAAGTCGGATGAGGTTATTGTTTTTCTCGCTGAACTTGGAGTGATTATCCTCCTCTTTCAAATAGGACTTGAGTCAAATATAAGCAAGATGGCGAAAGTTGGCCTGCCAGCGCTTCGGGTGGCGATTGTCGGCGTGGTTGTACCTTTTGTACTAGGAACATACGTTGT
>CAYZPE010000040.1:0-3537 GCA_964480575.1 uncultured Candidatus Saccharibacteria bacterium | reverse complement strand
CAGCCATCTGATCCTTACCTTCCTTCATTTTACTCTGAACTTCAACGGCAATTTTTTGAAAAAGCTCTGGATTTTTTTCTATAAGAGCAAGCATCTTGTCTTGTTCCGCTTCCGGAACATCCTTCATTTTTGATTTAAGTAATTTCTTTAAGAGAAAAGATTTTAGTGACATATCAAGAGATTAAAAATTAAAATTCAAACATTAAAAACCAAACGACAACATACCAAGAATAACTTATCCGGCTTGTTGTTTCAAATAAGCGAGTGCGCCATGAAAGCCGGCATCATCTGCAAGGAGAGCTTTTTTGAGCTGTGGCAAGGGATCAAAAGCCTGATTGCGATCTTTGAGATAGCCTGTAACCGCCTCGATAGATATTGCAGGATTTCCCGTAATCATTGATCCACCTAGAACAACAATATCGGGAGACCAATGAAGAATCGAATTATAAATTCCAACTGCGAGAATTTCAGCAAGCTCATCCCATACCACATTATTTGAAGGAATATCTCTTGGTGAGACTCCGTGTTCTTTAGAAAGTGAGGTACCTGAAACAAAACCCTCAAGTGTTCCAAGCACATTAAATCGAGGTGAGACCGCAGAAGAAAAATCAACAATCTGATGTCCAGGTTCAAAACCTAAAACTGCTTTATCTATTCTTCCATCTACAATCCGCGCTCCCCCAACTCCCGTACTTACTGTCATATACATCACTACAGAAGACCCTTTTCCTGCGCCAGCAACCGCCTCACCCAAACCCACAATAGCCGAATCGTTTTCTATGAAAACAGGAGTACCTATAATGCGTTCAAAATCAGCCTTAACTGCTTTGCCTTTCCAAAGCGGAAGATGCGGTGCAGACACAAGACCACTTCTTTCTTTATTCCAGATTCCAGAAATACCACCAGCAGCACCTTCAATTTTTCCACCAAGTGAAAGTTTCTTTACGATTCCTTCTATTTCTTGAAGTGCCTCATTGTAATCCTTGGGATTATCAATAATAATTTTTTCACCAATTTCACTGCCGTCTTTTGAAATGGCAAAACGAATTTTTGTACCACCTATATCAAAGAGAAGGAATGACATTTTAGTTAAGCGATCTTTCGTTTAAATTCTTCAATCAGAGGAACTTCGTTAGGATTTATTCCATAGGAAGTTGCCATGAGACGAGCGAGTGTATGTGCGAGTTCGACCGCATGAGCAATGGTATGCCATGGCGATTCTGAAAGAAGCCCGACTTCAATAACCCCCATACCTTTACTTACATACAAATCACGGAGCGTACTCATTCTTTTTGTAATTTTTGGATTATCACGCGAGTCCTTGAGAATAAGTGTGTAGAAATTGTGCACCAAAGGAGCTGTTCCTGGATTAGTATCAAACCCTTCCATTTCATTATGATTAAGTTCAGGGAAGACATTCAAAAACGCTGGAGACTTTGCCGTTTCATTGAGGCTGATTTTCCACACGTATGCCAGTGGCAAATTCGAGAGAGAGCTATATATAAGAGGAATCTTACCAAGAAGTTCTTTGGCAATTTTTGGTGCTTCCTCATCAAGTGTTTGGCCTGATATTTTTTCGGCAAAGGCATTGAGTTCAGAAATGATATTTGCATGAGGAACAATAGTAGCAAGAGCTTTTACGAAGTAACCAAGAGCATCACGAGGTTGTAGCCCGCTCGGAAGCAAAATGTAAGGATGATTATTTTTTTTCGCGAGCTCGAGAAGCTTTCCACCCGAAGTTATAACAGCAACTGCATAACCCCTCTTATGTGCTTCAGTATAAAAACTTAATGTCTCTTCGGTATTACCAGAATACGAACTCGCAATACACATACTTTGTTTGAAAAAATCTTCTGTGTACGGAGGCAGGTTGTAATCACGATGAACATAAAGGTCTATGCCCGGATAGGCAACCTTGAAAAGTCCTGCTGCAAGATGAGATCCACCCATGCCACCTAAGATAGCATGACGACCTTGCGATAAGGATCCTACAAGTTCTGGATTCCACTTGAGCTGCTCTAAAAATCTTACTGTTTCGTTTGACATGTGTTTATTATATCAAAGGATTGAGTTTCAACAGATGTTTTTCAATATTTGACTACACATAAAATATATTTTGTATTTTTGTTATACTTGCTATAAACGTATGACATGGTATTCTTTTAGAAGAAGAAGTGCTTATGGTTAGTTGGGGTGCACGACCGATTCACTCGAGATGGTCGTCAAAAACACCTAACTTCTTACCGCAAGCGCCTCCAGTTGGAGAGTCCAACAGGTTCGTTGGACTCTCCAACCTTTTATTTTTCTTTCTTTGCCCCCGGAAGCCCGGTCGTTAGCAGTTCTGCTAGCGATCGGGTTTTTATTTACTTCACAAGAGCAAACGATGTTGAAAGATTTTTCATGACGTAGTCAGGTAAAATTTTTGACACATTTTTGTACTACAAAAATAACGTCGGGAGAATATTTATGCCGTAGACACCGATATTTCCTGACGCTTTTTTGTCTAATTTTATCCACATTTCCAACAACACTTCTATCAACACTAGACACCTAATGACTTTAAAGCTCATGTATAATAAATCTGTTGATTTCCTCAACAAAAGGAAATCATGTCGAGAAACTTAATCTGACGTAAGTCAGAGAAAATTCGAGGCTATTTTTTCCTAAAATAAAGGTCGGCATCTTACAAATAAAATATTATATATGGCAAAAAAAATTGGTTTACTTCTCGGTGTTGTTTTTATACTCGTAGGTATCTTAGGCCTGCTTGGTACAGGAATCATAGGTTCTGAAGGCTACTTCAAAACAAACGTCGCTCACGATATTGTTCACCTTGCTTCTGGAATCCTCTTTATTCTTGTTTCTAGTTCTGGAGCACTTAGTGGAGTTCTAAAACTTTTTGGTATTGTATACCTTTTGGTAGCAGTATTGGGCTTCATGTCAGATAATGGGACTATTTTAGGATTACTCGATATTAGTCCAGCTGACAACTGGCTTCATGTTGTATTCGGCATTGTTCTTCTTGCTGCCGGTTTCAAAGTTGGAAAGCCTCAAGCCATGTCACAAATGTCTAACCCGGCAATGGGAAACACGGGTGGTACAATGTAGTCAGTTTCAAAAATTTGATGTAGAAAAACCCCTGACGGGGTTTTTTTATAAAAAAATAACGGAGGTCGTGTGACCTCCATTATGTAATATTGATGATGACACTAAGCTGCCTTCTTACCCTTTCTCCTACTCAGGATATCTTGCCTACGCTCACGCTTCCGCTTCTCCTTGAGTCTCTTGATATGTTTTCCGCCGAACTTATCGCGAAGAAGTTGAAGGATTTTCTCCCTTCTTTCGCTCCGTACCTCAGGAAGAATCTTTTTCTCCACACGAAGCAAGCGTTTCTCCTCCTCATTGATCTGTTGGAGCTCAACCTCAAGCTCCAATTTTCTCCTGAGAGCCTTCTTAGGTTCAGCTGCCACAGAAACTTTTCCGCTATTTGATGGACGGAAAACCCCATGCACGATAGTGAATCCTCGAGACATGCAT
>CAYZPE010000039.1:0-3873 GCA_964480575.1 uncultured Candidatus Saccharibacteria bacterium | reverse complement strand
CCTTTCATATGATGAACAAATCCCAGGTGAAAGATACCGACAAGGAGAACGCGTTCGAGGCTTCTTATATAGAGTGGAAGAATCTCCGAAAGGAATCTTCCTTCGTATTTCTCGTTCACACCCACGCTTTTTAGCAAAACTTTTTGAAGTTGAAGCTCCAGAAATTGCATCAGGCACAGTTGAGGTTAAGGCAGTTGCTCGTGAAGCAGTAAGCTCAAAAGATAGCCATATCGACCCAGTTGGTTCTCTCGTTGGTCAGCGCGGAGTTCGCGTATCTACAGTTATGAGCGAGCTTGGTGGAGAAAAAATTGATATTGTTGAGTGGTCAGAAGATCCAAAGAAATTTATCGAAGAAGCTCTTTCACCAGCAAAAATACTCAGTATGGAAATTGTTGAGACAGAAAAGCGCGCAACTGTACAAGTTGCCGAAGATCAGCAGTCTCTCGCAATCGGAAAAGGAGGACAGAATGTTCGCCTTGCCGCAAAACTTACTGGCTGGAAAATAGACATTCGCTCAACAGAAGGAGACAAGAGAAAAGCTGAGGATCTTAAAAATAAAGAGGCAGCGGCAGAGGCCTTAGTTGAGGCGTCTAAAGCAGAAGTGCCTACTGAAACAGTAGTGGCAACAGAGGAAGCGCCAGCCGAAACTAAAGAAGAAACTACTCAAGCTTAATTATCACTTAAAACAAATCTATGAATTTGTGGCATGAAATAACCCCAGGAACAAAAGAGGAAATAAATGTAATCGTTGAGATCAACAAAGGTTCAAAGAATAAATATGAGGTTGATAAAGAGACCGGCCTCATTGCACTCGATCGTGTTGCCCATACTGCGCAGGATTTTCCATTCGATTATGGATTCGTTCCTCAAACACTCTGGGACGACAACGATCCAATTGACGTTGTGCTTCTTACAACCTATCCACTTCATCCAGGCATTCTGGTACGCGTTCGCCCTGTGGCCATCATGAACATGATCGACAGCGGAGATGCAGACGACAAAGTGATTGCAGTTCCTGTTTCAGACCCACGATGGAATGAAGTTAAAGATTTGAAAGATATCAACTCTCATACTCTGAAAGAAATCGAACATTTCTACAGCACATACAAAAAATTGCAAGATAAAGTGGTGGAAGTGACAGGATTTAAAGGAAAAAAGGATGCCGAGGAAGCATTTGTCCGCGGACAGAAGCTCTACAAGGAAAAATTTGGTAAGAAATAACTCTGAATTTCGTCTTTATAAAAAGACCTGTACACATTTGTAACAGGTCTTTTTAGTATATAATACCTTTAGAAGAGATATCGTTACTTAATAAATTATATTATGAATAAAATACATTATAAGAAGATAGCCTTGGCCATAACCCTCGTTCTCGCATGTGGGAATATTGCTTTGGCAGAAGAAACATCAGTAACAACAGACGTGAGTGTAACAGCAAATAGCACTACAGCTGAAATAGAGGCAAGTGGAGATGTTGAAGTAGAAGTACGAGACGGAAAAGGTGCAGTTATACAGAACATCAAAGCACGACAAGTAGAAGCAAAAACTCAGATCGAAATCAAACGCGCAGAAGAGAAAAAGAGACTTGAAAGCCTCAAATCTTCCATAAAAGAAAGACAGGTTGATCGCAAAGAAAATGTACAGGAAAAGCGCGCTGAAATAAAAGTAAAGTTCGAAGAACGAAAAGCAAAACTTCAGGAAGATGTGAAGAACAGAATTGAAAATCATGCGCAAAAAATCATAATGCGAATGAACGCAGCAATCGAACGTATAGAAAAGCTTATTCTCCGAACAGAATCACGTATCACCAAGTTTGAAGCAAATGGTTTTAATGCAACCACAGGCAAAGCACATATCGCGACAGCTCAATCAGAGATTGCAGCTGCTAAAGGAGATGTGTCAGCTTTAAGCGCAGCACTCGCAAGCGCACTTGCAAGCACAACTCCAAAAACTGCTTTCGACACAACATTCAAACCGTTAACTGAAAGCATCAAGGATCACCTGAAGAATGCTCATAAATCTCTTCAGATGGCAGTGTCTAGCTTGAAACCAGAAATCAATAAAGCAACTTCAACAACGACAGTTTCGGCAACAACTACAATTACTAATTAATAATACATAGAACTATATGGACAACCAACCTCTCAACATGAATCCAAACCCACCAGTGATTACAAACATCACAACTCCTCCACAAAAATCAGTTGGCCCAACAGTCGGACTTGTTATTGTACTTATTCTTATCATCCTCGGTGGAATATACTTCTGGATGAAACAATCAGATTACAAAGAAACTGCATGGACAGAAACAAACAAAGACACAGATACACAAGCATTTGAACAACAGAGCTCTTCAGATGAAATCAGCTCAATTGAAGCAGATCTCGACAGTACAGATTTCAATAATCTCGATCAGGGATACTCTGAAATCAATGCCGAGCTACAGTAGAAACCCTCAGTCTAGTAAACATAAAAAACCTCGCGTCCGCGAGGTTTTTTATGTTCCTCACAAGAAGTTCCTATCTCTAATAAAAAGTTATCTTTTGACAGACGTGCGCATTTTTTATAAACTCTTCAACCACGAAACCTTACTGGACATTAAAAAAAATTTGGTGCAGACTAGCTAAATAATTTAATCAACTTACACATTCTTTATTAGAGAGTAACTTAGGTGGACACGCACATGACAACATATCAAAACATTGAAATAAAGAAGCTTCCAAAATCAGAAGCAGAGATCACAGGTGAAATTACCCTCGAGACTCTTGGAGCAAAGAAAGCAAAGGCTTTGCGAAGTCTTGCAAAAGAAGCAGAGCTTCCAGGTTTTCGAAAAGGAAATGTTCCGGAGAAAATGGTTCTAGAAAAAATTGGTGAGCTCGGAGTCTTGCGTGAAGCGGCATACCTTGCACTTGAAGATGCATGGCCTGAAATTTTAAAGGAAGTTAAACTTCCAATTTTTGGTGACCCTCACATCACCATCACTAAACTCGCACTTGGAAATCCGCTCGGTTTCAAAATCAAAGTGTACCTCATACCTGAAGTAACTCTTCCTGAATACAAAAAAATTGCGGCACAAGAAATGAGTAAAGGAGAAGAGATTTCTGTAACTGAAAAAGAAATTGAAGATGTAATTCTTGAACTTCGTAAACACAAAGCTCACGAAAAACTTCACGAAACAGGCGGGGCACATGACCATGAAAAATTTGTCGAAAATGTTAAAGAAGGAGATCTTCCAGAAGTGAGCGATGAGTTTGTAAAAAGTATTGGTGACTTTAAAAATGTTGCCGACTTTAAAAAGAAGGTTGTAGAAAATATTACAAAAGATAAGGAATGGAAATCGAGAGACAAAAAACGAGGTGAAATGATCGACAAAATTATTTCCGAATCAAAACTTGAAGTACCTGAAATTTTGATTGAAGGAGAACTCGATCGCATGCTTGCACAATTCAAAGGAGACATCGAGCAAGCTGGATCGACTTATGAAAAGTATTTGGAGCAAATTAAAAAAACTGAAAGTGACATTAAAAAAGATTGGAGAGAAGCTGGAGAGAAGCGAGCAAAACTTCAGCTCATCATTGGAAAGATTGCTGATGTAGAGAAAATAAAACCAGAGGATGATCAGGTGAAAAAAGAAGTTGAGCATATTTTAAAAATTCACAAAAACACCGATCCCCTCCGAGCAGAGGCATACGTGCGCATGATACTCGCAAACGAAAAAGTAATGCTGTGGCTTGAGTCACAAAAATAGAAACAAAAACCACCCTTGGGTGGTTTTTGTTTATAAGTTTTGTTATTCGATACGTGGAACGTTCCTCGTATCTCGACATCTCGTTTCAGAAACCTTGGCATCTGACGGCAAGATCTCCGTCAGAG
>CAYZPE010000038.1:0-3905 GCA_964480575.1 uncultured Candidatus Saccharibacteria bacterium | reverse complement strand
TACGCATGTCTTGAATAGCGCGCATAAGTTCACGAACCATTCCCTCTTCTTTAAGGAGAGGTGTTACCGATAGATCGAGCACTACCTCAGTCTGACCTTTCACAACCACAACTTCTTTTACATTCACCTCATCTTTAATAAGATCACTCAACTCTTCAGTAATTTGGAATTTAAAATGTGGAATTTCGAGCTTCGCGAGCGGTTGCCTTACTTTTATATTCGCTTTCATGCGTGCCTCCAAACCAAGAGATACAATCCTGCGGATTTCTTTCATCTGCTCGATAATTTTTTGATCAGTTTTTCCTACGAGTGGCCAAGAAACAAGATGAACACTTTGGGAGTCGGTATCCTTTTTTACTTTCTGAAACACTTCTTCAGCAAGAAATGGCATGAATGGAGCAATCACTTTTGAAAACTCGAGGAGCACGTGTCGCATTGTTCCAACCGCTGCGTTTTTATCTTCTGCATCATCTGACTTAAAACGATCTCTCGAGCGACGGAGATACCACACTGAAAGATCGTCAACAAAATCCGCAATCGGTCGCGCCGCACGATCGAGCTCATACCCATCCAATCCTTTCGTAACTTCACCCAAAAGCTCTGCAAGTCTCGCCAGAATCCACTCATCGAGCACGTGAAAAGCTTTTAGCTTTAAGCTGTGAGCTGTTAGTCCATCATTTTGCGAATACATTTCGTAAAAAGACACCACATTTTTAAGACGCATAATAACCTTTTTCATAACTTCGAGAACTCCTTTTTCTCCAAACGAAAGATCTTCGCCATGAACCACCGGAGAAGACATAAGGAAGAAACGAGTCGCATCAGCGCCATATTTATTTATCACAAGAGAAAGATCAGGATAATTTTTGAGACGCTTCGACATTTTCTGTCCATCTTCTGCAAGCACGATCCCGTTTACTACAACATTTTTATAAGGACTCTTTTCAAAAAGACCAACACCTAAAACAAGAAGTGTGTAAAACCATCCTCGAGTTTGGTCCTGTCCTTCTGCAATAAAATCTGCTGGAAAAAGTGCATTACCTCGCTTTGCAAATTCTTTCTTATTTTCAAAAGGATAATGCACCGAAGCAAAGGGCATCGAACCTGAGTCATACCAGGTATCAAACACTTCTGGTACACGCTTTAAAACTCCTCCACAATCACAAGGAAAGGTGACCTTATCGATGTATGGGCGATGGAGCTCAGCTTCGTAGTACTCATTGTGTGGAAGTTCAACAAAAGGAAATGGACGTGCTTCAGCGGTATTTATAAAGTCATCTTCCTTACCACGCAAAACAACTGATTGACGGACATTGAACCCTTCTGCAGCGGAAGTAAGCATCCATGCAGGATACTCATGTGTCACAATCAAAATATTTTTCCCTTCATATTTTGAATCAACTTCATACAGAAAATCACCTAATCGCTTTTTAAGATCATTCAAATGTTCCCCACCTTGAGGTGCCTTTGTAAACTTCTCCTCGAGAGACTTGAAAACAGCATGGTACTCATGAGGAGTCTTACCTTCAAATTCTCCTGTTTGCACTTCTTTTAATCGCGGATCAATAATAAGAGCTTCTTTTGGAAGGCCCAGAGCTGTGAGAACAATTTCTGCAGTTTCTTTCGTTCGGAGAAGTGGTGAAGCAAAAATAAGATCTACTTTTTGTTTACGCAGTTTTTTTGCAGTCTTAAGCACCTTACTCTTCCCTTCTTCAGTGAGAGGTCGTGGAGGATTATCATTTCCTGAAAGGACTCCTAAAACATTACTCTCCGATTCTCCGTGACGCATAAGAGTGTATGTATTTCGTGCACCAACCTTTTCTTTAAGATCTGCGATACTTCCTACTACTTCAGTTTTTTCGCACGTATCACAACGCCAAATAGGAAGTGGAGCTCCCCAAAAACGTGAACGTGAAATATTCCAATCTCTCGCCTCCTCAAGCCATCGGCCAAATCGATTCTCACCCATGTGTTCTGGAACCCAAGAAACTTTCTTGTTTTCCTTAATCATTTTGTCTTTTAAATCTGTCACCTTCAAAAACCATGCAGAGGTCGCATAGTTTAAAAGCGGAGTGTCGCATCTCCAACAATGAGGGTACGAGTGAACTATTTTTTCCTTCGCAAAAAGCGATCCATGGTGTGCCAGCCATTTAATTATTTCGATATCAGCTTTTTGATGATCGTCTTTAGGCTTCACAACCTGCCCCGCAAAATCCGTAACCTCCGCTTTAAAATGTCCGTCCATGCCTACATGCTGAATTACTGGAATATTTTCTTTTTGCGCAAGGAGAAGGTCATCAGCACCAAACGACGGAGCAGTATGCACCACGCCCGAACCATCCTCAGTCGTTACAAAATCCGCACTATATATTTTCCAAGCATTCTCTTTATTTTTAATATCAGCATCTTTATAGTATGAAAAAACTGGCTCATAGCTCATACCCACGATTTCCTTACCTTTAAATTCACGCACAATTTTATAAACCTTGCCTTTAAGCACGGCTTCGAGTCTTTCTTTTGCGAGAATAAATTCTCCCTCCTCACCTTCTATTGAAACCTGCGCATACAAAACATCACTCCTTACCGCGAGCGCCGCATTGCCCGGAAGAGTCCATGGTGTTGTCGTCCAAGCAAGAATGTAGACATTGCGTACGCCTGCCATTTTAAACTTCACATACACAGAAATATCCGTGATGTCTTTGTAACCTTGATTAACCTCAAAATTTGAAAGCGTTGTCTCGCATCGAGGACAAATCTGCATCGACTTAAATCCTTCGTAGACCAAGCCTTTCGCATGAAGCTCTTTAAATGACCACCAAACAGACTCAGTATATGAAGCGTCCATAGTCTTGTAGGCATGATCCATGTCTACCCATCGCCCTAATCGAGGGATAATTTTTTTCCAAATCTCGTCATAGCGAAGCACGCTTTTTCGCGCGGCCTCATTAAATTTATCGATTCCGTATTCTTCTATATCTTTTTTACTTTTGAGACCGAGCTCCTTTTCAACCAAGTTTTCAACTGGAAGTCCATGACAGTCCCAACCCCATTTTCGCAAAACTTTTTTTCCAAGCATTGTTTGATAACGCGGGATGACATCTTTAAGAGTTGTCGGCAGAACATGACCAAAATGTGGAAGACCTGTTGCAAAAGGAGGTCCATCATAAAATACAAAATTTCCACTTGATTCCTTTTCAAGTGTTTTTTCAAAAATTTTATTTTTATTCCAAAACTCAAGTATCTCCTCCTCTTTTTTGGCTATTTCTGACTTAGGTATTTCTTCTGACATATGAAGAATACTAGCATTTTGCAGCCTTTAGGTAAAAAGAAAGCTCCGCTAGCATTTAGCTAGCGGAGCAAACAATCTGCATTTTAACAGACCATATCCTCTCAGGAGTTTTGATACCAAGCACTTCAAGACCATTTTTCATTACAGTTTTAAAAGCAGAAGTTATTGCAAATTCAGCAATTCGACACGAACTTGATCGAGACTGTGTTCCGAATCAAAGCTTTTACTTGAAGAATCAAGGTATCGATTTTTTTAAGATCTCCGATAACACACTTGAGATACTCACGAAGAAACTGTTCGCCCTTCTCTTTATAACATCGTGCGAATTCATGAGTAAGATCCATTTTTATTCCTTTCAAGGTTGGAATTTAAGATTGTAATCCGAAAAAATCCCAGCACATAAAACATATCTTTTCTAGTTGCGTTATATAGCATATCTGCTATATTTAACCCAGAAAAGAACAGTTGGTCGAGAGTGTGCGGTTAGCTCTGTCAGTTTCCCGACCGTCTCACGAAGACGTTCATCCACAAACCAGAGCTAACCGCACACCTCCCAATATTTCTTACCAGTTCCTTCCCGAACATCCCCACCTACACAATGTGTAGGTGGTTTTTT
>CAYZPE010000037.1:0-4404 GCA_964480575.1 uncultured Candidatus Saccharibacteria bacterium | reverse complement strand
TAAGAACGCGAACGTGTAATTTCAAATTTCTAATGACCTAGATAATTTTGTTACCCAAAATAACGGGCAGGCAAATATTAGAAGTAGGGGATTAAGAAAAAAGGGATTCTACAACTGCTTTTACGTCTCCGCCGTCAGCCTTGCCTTTAAGTTCTTTCATGACAGCACCCATAAACATTCCCATTTTTGATTTATCAACTGCACCCATTTCATCTTTCTTTTTTTTGGCAATCTTAAGAATTTCATCTTTGCTCATTTGGGCAGGGAGGTATGATTCCAGAATTGCGAGCTCAGCTTTTTCGTTTGATGCGAGATCTGCACGTCCACCTTGGGTAAATTGCTCGATCGAATCTTTTCTTTGTTTAACAGCACGACGAACAAGCGCAACTGTTTCTTCTTCAGTAAGAGCATCTGCAGAGGGTTTGCCTTTTGCTATAGATTCATTTGTGAAGAGAGTAATGAGACTTCGCACAACAGAAAGTTTAACCTCATCCTTTGCCTTCATTGCATTCTTAAGATCTTCGCGAATTTGTGTTTGTAGAGACATGGCGAATTAAAATTAACTATAAAGACCATAATAACATAGGGTATAATACTATGTATGACTACGGGTGGAGTTATTTTAATAGCAGTGTTGGTTGTGGCTTTAAACGCAATGCTCCTGTGGTTTTTTGTTGGTAGAAAAAAAGAAGACAAGGGAGAGTCAATAGGTTTTGAGCTTTTGATGCAGCAAGTAAATGAGCTTGCGCGAACTGTTGATGAGAAAGTGGGGGAGTCAACTAAAACAATGAACGAATCATTGCGACATCAATCAAATGAGTCTGTTCGAATTATTCGAGATATTACTGAAAAGCTCACTCGTCTTGATGAAACCAATAAGCAGGTTGTTTCCTTTGCAGACCAGCTACAAAATTTGCAGGACATTTTAAAGAACCCAAAACAGCGAGGAATTTTAGGTGAATATTATCTTGAGACGCTTCTTAAAAATGTAATGCCACCAGGAAGTTTTCAAATGCAATACACGTTTGCTGATGGAAGTATTGTAGATGCAGTTGTCTTTGTGAAAGACAAGATAATCCCGATCGATTCAAAGTTTTCACTTGAAAATTACAACCGCTTAACAGAAGAAAAGGATCCTCTTGAAAAGGAGCGTCTCGAGAAGGCTTTTAAAGCTGATCTTAAAAATCGTATTGATGAAACGGCTCAGTATGTAAAGCCAAATGAAGGCACTATGGATTTTGCTTTCATGTTTATTCCTCATGAAGCAATTTATTATGATCTTCTGATTGCTCAAGTTGGTTCTGTGAAGGTGAATACACGAGATTTGATTGAATACGCATTTAAGGACAAGCATGTGGTGATTGTTTCTCCGACATCTTTTCTTGCGTATCTGCAGACAGTGCTTCAAGGTCTTAAAGCTCTTCAAATTGAGGAGTCCGCAAAAGAGATCCGAGCAAATGTTGAGAATCTTCAGAAACATCTTCGAAGTTATGCTGAGTATCACGGCAAGCTTGGTAATGCGCTCGGCACGGTGGTGAATCACTTTAATGCTTCAGGAAAAGAGTTTAAAAAAATTGATAAAGATGTGATGCGAATCACAGGTGTGGGCGTTGCACTTGAGATTGATCTCGTCGATAAGCCGTCGACCGACGAATAGGGCAGGGACTTGCATAAAAATTGATTCGTGTTAGGATATGTCGTAGTTAGAGTACATTTCTAAGCCCCTGATCGAGTACGGTCGTGAGCTCCTCTGTTCATGGCCGTGCTTTTGAGGCATCCAACACCCGTTGGATGCCTTTTTTCTTGCTTTTTATCAGTATATGTGTAAAATAACCTGATATGCCAAAGAAGCAAGCAGATAAGAATACAAGCCTAGAATTTGCGGTTATCGAAACCGGAGGCAAGCAGTATCAGGTTTCTCCTGGAAGCGTGCTTAAGATTGAAAAGATAATTGGTGAACATAAAGAGGGCGATAAGCTTGTTTTCGATAAAGTTCTCCTTGTTGATGATGGAAAGGGATTAACTACCGTTGGTACTCCTTATGTTACTGGTGCAAAGATTGAAGCGACTCTAAAAGAGATCGGCCGAAGTGCAAAAGTAACTGTTATTAAATACAAACAAAAGAGCCGATACTACAAGAAAAACGGTCACCGACAGCCTTACTTTAAAGTAGAGATTGGAGCGATTAAATAGCTTCCAGCTTTTAGGAAAAGAAAAAACGCTTTACGGCGTTTTTTTAATGTAAATAATCTTAGGATCTATTTTTGAGAGCGTTTTTGAGGGTTTCGGCGTCGGAGTATTCGATTTCAGTACCGGTTGAAAGACCGCGGCCAAGAGTTGATACTTTAAATTTATGAGTTTCGCTCAAGGGTGAGAGTGTCTTTTTTAAAAAGATTTCGGTATGTTCGCCTTCGGGATTAAGGTCGAGAGCAAGAATAACCTCGGAAAGTCCCTGTTTTATTTTTTCGGGAATTGTGTGCAAGAGTTCTTTGAGACGGATTTTCTTCTCAGGTTCTTTTTCGAGGATCGGTAGGGAACCGCCAAGCACAAAATAAAGACCATTAAAGAGTCCGATTTTTTCCATATGGTCAACATCATTGTCGTGGCTTACAATCATGAGAGATGCTGTTTCTCGATTTGGATTTCTACAAATTGAACATCTTTCCTCTGTTGTGTTGGAAAGAGAAAAATAACGAAAACAAGAAGAGCAAAGTCTAATTTCTTTACGGAGTTTTTTTATGGATTCAATAAGCTCTTCTGAAAATCCACCATTACGAGCAAGTAAGAAGTATGCAAAACGGCGGGCTTGGCGCGGACCAATGCCGGGGAATTCTTTAAAAAGTTCTGTGAGTTTATCGAGAGGATTCATAAAATTAAATATAGCAGACAAAATCAGGGGTTGGTTTGTCTTCGTAATCACTTACACGAAGACATCCGTAACCACGCTCTAAACTGTGCCCAATATACCTTATGTCAGAAATATCTTCACCTTTACTTGTGCGAAGGAGGATAGCCTCTGCCATATGTTTGTGCCAGACATCTTTTTCTAGAGGAATAAATCCAACAACGTGATAAGAATTTTTTGTTTTCAGAATCATTCCTTTTTTTAATGCTGGAAGGGTTCCCGTGGAATTTGTTAATACTCGAATTAATTCTGTTTCGTTCTTTTTTGAAACAGAAAGTGAGTAATCTAAAAGGAAGAGATACTTTTGTGTATGTTTATGACTTACTAAAGAAGTAATAGAAATTCCTTTTTGTGTACCAGTTTTTGCAAACAAATCATTAAGTCTTTTGTCCACTTCATTTCGTGGTGTAAAGATTACTTCTCCGTAGTTGGCCATGTCACCTGTAGAACCTTTGATATGAATATATGTTCTTAAAACAACATTTGCTATCTCTTGTTTGATAAGTTTCGGTTCATAATATTTTTGAAATATTTTCTCTCCTGTCATGTTTGTTCTTTAGAAATCTTCAAATTCTTTTTCATCTCCGCCATAATTGCTTTTATCAAGTTCAACGAAGGTTGTTTTTTGACTATCGAAGTTAAATTTAACTTCTCCCACAGGTCCGTTGCGGTGCTTTGCAATAATAATTTCTTTGGTGATGACAGGGTTTCGGTTGCCCACTTCGTCTTTGTTATCTTCGCTGTGAATAAACATAACAACGTCGGCGTCCTGTTCGATCGAACCCGAGTCTCGAAGGTCAGAAAGGCGAGGTTTACCACCGCGTTTTTCAACATCTCGAGAAAGCTGTGAGAGTGCGATTACAGGAATATCAAGCTCTCGAGCCATGTGTTTAAGTGAACGAGAAATTTCTGTTACTTGCTGAACAAGAGAGTCGTTTGAGCGACTACTTACAGGCGACATGAGCTGGAGATAGTCCACGATAAGAAGCTTGAGGCCTTTCTCGTTCTTAAGTCTGCGTGCGGCAGAGCGCATGCGGAGAATATTGCTTCCTGGTTGATCATCAATAAAGATTGGCGCTCGAGCGAGATCGTCGAGAGCAGTACGAATATGTGAAAAACCGTCGTCTGTGACACGACCTCGTCTAATCATCCATGAGTCAACCCGTGACTGAGCAGCCATAATGCGGTCTACGAGCTGCTGGGAGCTCATTTCCAAAGAGAATATGCCGACAGGTGTCTGATGCTCAACTGCTGTACGGCGAGCGATATCGAGAGCGAAAGCGGTCTTACCCACAGAAGGACGTGCTGCCAAAATGATGAGGTCAGATTTTTGAAAACCCGCAAGGAGGTTGTCGAGACTTTTAAAGCCAGAAGGTACGCCGCGGAGTCCTTGTGCTTCGCTTGAAAGTTTTTCAAGACGCTCATACGCTTCGTGGAGCAAAGGTTTTAGTTCTTTAAAAGTTTGAAAAATGGGAGCATAGCTCAGCTGGGTCAGAGCA
>CAYZPE010000036.1:0-6162 GCA_964480575.1 uncultured Candidatus Saccharibacteria bacterium | reverse complement strand
GGTTTTCGCTCTGCTTAAGCATGACGCCGTAGTCCATAAGGGCGTAATACCAATCGCGAGGACTCGTCTTGTCTACGGTTTTTTCTATAAGTGGCAAGATTTTTTTATCGTGAACTTTTTTCTGTTTTTTAAAAAAGAAATGAATGAAAACACTCCTGATATTTGTTTCAATAAAAACAGAAGGTTTCCCAAATGCAAAAGCAAGGAGTGCTCCAGCTGTCGATTGGCCAATGCCAGGAAGATCTAAGAGGGTCTCGCGATCTTCAGGAAATTTTCCATTGAATTTTGAAGTGATTTCTTCCGCTGTTTTCTTAAGGTTCACAGCACGACGGTTGTAACCTAAGCCTTGCCATTCCTTGAGCACCTCACTTAAAGGTTTTTGTGCAAGATCTTTGACGGTGGGGAACTTAGTAAGAAAACTTTCGTACTTTTTATACACTCGCGCGACCTGCGTTTGTTGAAGCATTGTCTCGGACACCAAAATTTTGTATGGATCGTTTATATGTCGCCACGGCAGGTCGCGAGAGTTCTTTTTGTAGTATTTCCAAATTGTCTTTTTAAATCGCGACGTATTCATGTTGCACTTGCTTCAGATTACCAAGTTCTTGTTCTGCACGTATGAGGTCTTGAGGTGTACCTACAGGGAGCCAGAAATTTGATTCTATCGCTTTAACTGGATGATTACGTGTTAAAGAGACAACCATGTCGGTCAAATAGTACTCACCACTTTTTGTAAGCGGAGGTTGATATGCAAATACACGGGTATCAAGTACATAGACACCGACGTTTACGAGATTTGATTTTGGGTTCTCGGGTTTCTCTTCGATTTCTTGGATGATTCCGTTTTGGTCGAGTGATACCACACCAAAGGCTTTTGGGTTGACTACGTTTTTTACGAGCATGCTGAGGTCGTGCTCGAGACATTGTGTAATACTTTCTTTGTCATGAATATCGTCGGCATACATGATGAGAAATTTTTCTCCTTCAGTAAGAAATGGAGCGGCAAGAAGTGCTGCATGTCCGGTGCCAAGCTGTGTCGGCTGATTTACATACTGTACTTTTCTATTATTAAAATTCACCCCAAAATAATCCTTGATTTGTTCTTCTTTATATCCGGTTATTATCACAAGTTCATCTATGGCTTCCGGCAAGCGCTCGATAATATGCTCGAGTAATGGTCTGCCCATGATTTTGAGCATGGGTTTTGGGGTGGTGTCTGTAAGAGGCTTAAGTCGTGTTCCTTTTCCAGCTGCTAATATGATGGCTTTCATAAAGTACTATTATACACAGGTGGCTTTTTCTAGAGAAAAAGTGAAGGTAAATAAAAACCCCAGACAGAGAGCAGGTTCTGCTTGGGGTTTATGTGCGAAGGTTGTGAGTCAGGCGCGAACGTAGAGTCGGGTTGTGGCAGAGTGGATTCCAGGGGGCACGATCCTGCGCTGAGTATTCTCGACCGTCTGAGGGTACTTAATGATCTCAAAGGCAACAACTTTCTGTTGGTGCATTTTTGAAATTTGAGCGAGAACCTCGGCGATGGTGGGTTTGAATTTGCCGTCATATTCATACCTGTGGTATGTGTCAATGTCATGAAGTATCCGAAGACCTGATGCTTCTTCGGCTGGTATTGGATGCCATGTGAAGGCTTTTGCAAACAAGTGAACAGGATTAATGTAGCGCCTCACACCATCAAAACTTATGATGGGTTTGATTCTCTGAGCAAGTCGCTCAATGTCTCCTTTCAGCATCTTTGGAATCGAACTCCTTTGAGGGTTTGGATTCGGCATGGATCACCACCTTTCTCTTGGTAGTTTACAGAACAGGCATCAAACGACGATCGTTTGATAATCTATTGTCAGAGTAACACAGAGTAATGTTGCTTGCCATTCTTTCTCTTTCTTTGTACTTTCTTTCGCACGAAAGAGGGCGATTTTTTTGATTAGATCGTAAGGTATTGGATCACTTAGAGGGAATTGCACTGAACCCCTTGCCCTTTTGTATGAAGATAATTCTTTTTTTAAAGGCTTCATTTCCGGCAGGAGTCGCATAAAATCCAATATGACTTTTCCATGCTGCAAAATGCACCAAGTTTTTATCGTTTAATTTAAATGTCGGCATTCCGTAGTTTATGGTTTCTTCGGCTTCCGGTACAGCCTTTCGTATTGTTTATCGTACCTTTTCCAAAATAGCTTGAATATCCTCGGGAAAGCTTTTTATACATTCGTCTGTTGTTGTAAATTTCTCCATAGTTCTCTCTGTTGTGTTTTTCGGTAATATTTAAAATTTAGTAGCTGAGTTAATTGTTAGTTCATATGACTACAGTACGATGGTATTTCTATAGATTATTAGCAGTATAAAATTATATCTAATATTATATCTAATATTATAACAATGAAAATAACTCTTAAGAAAGATAGGGAATTGGACAATGTTGTTCGTAAAGATGGGATATTCGTCCTCGGATTTCTCACGCTAGTCGGCATGCTTTTTGGAGCTGTGATACCTGTTGCATATGCTGAGAATCATATGATGATGCATGCTACAAGTTCTACGAACATGAGAGGGCAAGGATTGAATAATACTTCAACGATCATGGTCATGAAGCATAAATGTAACGAAAGTATAAGGACGTTAGCAGATTTCGAAGCGCTTGAGCAGGGTAAGGCACCGGTCGCGGCGCTTGTGGCTACGGTTTTGGCATGCCCAACAACAGGACTTCCTGGTGACATGCCTGTTCCGGGTACTGTAGCGGCAGACAGACAAGAGTTTATGTTTGAAGTAAAGGGAAGTATGGGTGAAGAAATGGATCTCCATAATGCTCTCTTTGAGCAGGTTAAACTCAGTGAGGTTGATGTGAATATTGATGCTAATGGGGATGGATCAATAAGCACAACTACAGCACTTGATGTTTCTCATTATGTTTTTTCAAACGTGAAAGGAGCACGTGTTAATGTGAGGGAAACAGAGGCGCCAGCAGGGAGTCGTTTTGGAACTGTTCGCTTCACTCCGTCTGTAATCGATGGCAATAATGACAAGGACACACTCCAGAAACTCGATGTCGAAGAAGGACTGATAAGACTTAACATGACGAAAGACAATGATGATATGGTCATGCTCCATGTATACAACTTTGCAGGAGAAGCTGATATGGATGATGATAATGATCAAAATATAAATTCATTACGAATTCAAATTAATGAGCTGAAGAGGACTCTAGATAGAATATTAGAACTTCTGAGTACTCGAGTAGGTAACAGATAAAAATAAAATATTAAGATAGTGTAAGTTTTAATAAAAAACCTCATTGGAAACAATGAGGTTTTTTATTAAGTCAGAAATTTTCTCAATTCTGCCTTTCAGAACAGGAGGTTTATTTCCTAGACGAGTATTGTATGGGTTTTTCTCTGAACTCGAAAGTAGCTTAATCTAATACTCATCTACAGTGTGATAGTTTGTAATAGTTTGTAATAGTATATGTACTTTACTCCTATGAAAAAAATCGAACCAACACTACTTAACGTCCAACAATCCGCAGCTTTTTTGGGTGTAAATTCTGCAACGATACGCAGGTGGGCAAAAACCAACCAGCTGAATGGCATCAAGGTCGGCTCGCGTGGTGACTGGCGGTTTACAGAAGAAGCATTGTCAAAATTAACCTCCAAACCAAGTATAAAGGAAGAGCGAAGAAAATTTGCAAAGATAACGGAGCTACTTAAGGAGAACGAAAATTCCATTCAAGTAATGGCTACTTCTCAGCATACGCATCTTATTGGGGGAGATCCATTGCCGGCTGAACATTTCCATAAGTATAAGAAGATTCATATGAAAGTCGTGCGAGCTATCGCAAACAATCTCCACGACTTCGAGAAAGGTGCGGCGAACTTTAGGCGTCTCGGCGTGGAATTAGCAAGAGACGCGGTCAAAGACGGCCTCAGTATAGAAGAAACAGTAAACGGGACCATTTTTTTGAAACAAGCCATTTGGAAAAAGTTGGAAGAAGTAGGCTTGCTTAAAGAGCTCTCCACCCAAGACCTGTACGAGTTTAGTCACATAACAGGCAGTTATTGCGACGTGTTAGCGTCTAAGATAGCATTCACATTCCATAATGTTTTTACTGAAAAAGTAAGGGCATCAGAAGGGCGATTCAGGGTACTTACAGAAAAAAGCGCTGACGCAATTGCCTTAGTGGACAGAAAAGGAAAGGTTCTGCATGCCAGCACATCCACAAAGGAGGTTATGGGCTATACGCCAGAAGAGTTTAAAAAGCTGCCCAATCCTTTTGAACTTGTTCCTCCGGAAGAGCGGAAACTCGTCACAAAGCTTTTTCAAAAACTACTCAAAAAGCCAGGAAGTGTAGAACGACTTAAATATCAGATCACTCACAAGGGCGGCTATGCTATTTGGGTTGAGTCCGTGATGTCTAACTTGCTGAATGATCCGCACGTGAACGCTATTGTCATAAATTACAGCAATATTACTGCTCGCACGGAAGCTGACAAAAAATTGATAAAGAGCGAAGGGCGTTTCCGTGCGCTCCTAAACGCGAGCTCCGACGTTGTGTACCACATGAATCCTGACTGGAGCGAGATGAGACATCTCGAAGGTCGTAATTTTCTTGCTGATACTGAAGAACCTATAAAAAATTGGTTAGAAAAATATATATATTCTGATGATCAAAAACGATTTAAGGAAGCTGTTAAAAAAGCCATCCGATCGAAAGGTGTCTTTCAGCTAGAGCATCAAGTCAAACAAGTGAATGGAGTGTTGGGATGGGTATTTTCACGCGCAGTTCCCATTCTTGATGAGGACGGTAACATTATCGAATGGTTTGGAGCGGCAAGTGACATTACGAAACAAAAAGAACTCGAGCGCCAAAAGGATGATTTTTTGGGAATTGTGTCACACGAGCTGAAAACCCCAGTTACCAGCATTAAAGCATATGCGCAGGCACTTGAAATAATGTTTGAACGCAAAGGAGATACTAAGACGGCAGAACTAATTGGAAAAATGGATGCGCAGGCAAGCAGACTGAATCGCCTTATTTGTGACCTCCTGGATGTGACAAAGATCCAGTCCGGTAGATTGCAGTTCAATGAAGGTTGCTTTGATCTCAATGATCTTGTACGTGAGAAGGTCGAGGAGATGCAACGATTGTCAGAAAAACACAACATGATCAAGAAACTTACTGCAACTAAGAAAATTTACGGAGATAAAGAAAGGCTTGGGCAGGTTTTGACGAATTTTATCTCGAACGCCATAAAGTACTCTCCACAAGCAGATGAGATAATTATTTCAACATCGTCTAATACTAAAGAAGTGACATTGAGTGTTCAGGATTTTGGATTCGGAATTTCTCAAGCGAACCAGGAGCATATCTTTGAGCAGTTTTTCCGCGTCAAAGGAGCAGCGCACGACACACTTCCTGGTCTTGGATTGGGCCTCTATATTTCAAGTGAAATTGTAAAACGAGAAGATGGCAAAATATGGCTCGAAAGCACTGAAGGAAAAGGATCAACGTTTTGTTTTAGTTTACCTATAAAAAAAACTGTAGGCCCAAAACAACCTGCGAAAAAGAAGATAAGCCATAACAATGGCTAAAAAAATACTTATCGCTGATGATGATACTGCAATTCTTGAGGCAACAAAAATGCTTCTGGAGCTTGGAGGATACGAGGTTCAGACAGCCGTAGACGGCGAAGCTGTTAATGATGCATTCAAGGATCCACCGGACCTTTTGCTCCTTGATATTTGGATGTCAGGTGAAGACGGTAAAGATATTTGTAAGATGCTCAAAGCACAGAAATCAACAAAGCATGTTCCTATTATAATGATCTCGGCGAGTCGCGACATTGCAGAATCTGCTCAGGAGGCAGGGGCTGATGATTTTATAGCGAAGCCATTTGAGATGTCTTACTTGCTCGCAAAAATAGAGGAGCACGTCTCCTAGAAGAGGGGTGTGTGCAAAATACACAATCTGACTCTCATACGCATGAGATGTCCGAAATTCATTGTTTTGCTCGAAATACATTCGAACTTTGTCCAATACACACCGTAGGTAAATCATTGATATTTTGGCGGTGATGTATTAATCTTTGCGCGAAACCACTTCGCACGCGAGTCCGCGAGCGTGTCCGAGGTGAGAAAGTCTGGGAGACTTTCGCAAGA
>CAYZPE010000035.1:0-6293 GCA_964480575.1 uncultured Candidatus Saccharibacteria bacterium | reverse complement strand
GTTTCCCCACACCACGTTTCCAACGTGGCGCACTAGACCACTATGCGAACCCTCCGTATTTTCAGTACCATAATAGTATTATGGTAGATGAATCCTTTAAAGATTTTATACGAGACCAGCTTCAAGATATTCCAGAGGTGTGGTCGAGGAAGATGTTTGGTGGTTTTGGTCTATACGCGGGTAAAACTTTCTTTGGCATTATTTCTGATGATGTTTTGTATTTCAAAACCAATGAAAAAAGCATAAAATTATATACTGAAAAGGGAATGAAGCCGTTTGCACCAAGTGAAAAGCAGGTTTTGAAAAATTATTACGAAGTGCCGGCAGATTTATTGGAAAACCCTGTTGAACTTGCTCTCTTAGCGCAAACGGCGGTAGGATTAATATAAGTCTGCTGGTTTCTTAATACTAGTTACTAATTATTAACTTATCAACTACTAAATATATGTACGCAATAGAAATAAGTTGGTTCGCAATTATAGTCGCAACATTGCTCGCTCAAGTGGTTGGTTTTGTGTGGTATTCACCAGCTGTGTTTTGGAAGAAATGGATAGTGCTCTCAGGTTTCAATGAAAACGACATTCATGATTCAAAAAGTAAAGGAATGGCAAAAATCATTACGATTTCAATACTGTCTACTTTTGTTATGTCCTATGTTGTAGCGCATCTTGTAACTCTCCTTGTTATAACTACCGCAAGTAAAGCTTTAATGCTTGCATTTTGGCTCTGGCTCGGTTTTATGGCTACAAATACTGCTCATGATTTTCTCTGGTCACCAAAACCTAAGCCATGGGCTCTCTATGTTCTGAATAATGGGCATCATTTCCTTGCTCTTGCTGTTATGACTTTAACTCTCTATTTCCTTTTGTAATTAGAATATTCTCAATACAAGAGATCGTAAAACCACCTTAAGGGGTGGTTTTTGTTATAATAGAAACGTGAAAAAGACTTTTTTTGCAGTGTTTATTCTCCTTAGTATTGTGATTTTTCTTTTGATATCTCTCAAGGAAAGGGAGGTGTCTCATGCTATAAAAGCTCAGACGGTTTCAATCGGCGGAAAAACATTTCAAGCTGAAATTCTCGATACTGATGCAAAAAGAATTCAAGGTTTATCGGGAAGAGAATTTCTTGTAACAAATACAGTGATGTTTTTTGTTTTCGAAAAAGAAGACGTGTATGGCATTTGGATGAAGGATATGAAATTCTCGATTGATATCCTATGGCTTAATAAAAACCTTGAAATTGTTCATATTGAGAATTCAGTTTCGCCCGAAACATTTCCAAAAGTTTTTTATCCAAGCTCAAGAGTACTCTATGTTATAGAAACAGTTGCCGGATTCTCTTTAGAAAATGAAATTCGTGTTGGAGATAGGGTACAAATTTGAGAAACCCAACCCTAAAAAGTTGTTATCTGTAGGTCTTTTTTAGCTCAAAAAAAGCTGAGGTATAGACATGAATTTTTTTTTGTATCATGTAGGGTTTTTTAGCTGTTATCCACATAACGTTCTCAGGTAATTTTTTATAAAATAGTTAGACCTTAATTTTGCTGAATTTTTACGAGCCTTATTCATTCGAACACTATGTCCATACACATTACCAAGCACGATGGTTCAAAAGAACTCTTTGACGCTGATCAAATCAACCGTTCGATTGAACGTGCGTGTCGAGGTCTTCTTGACCCGATTAGTATGGTGACCCAGATTGCAACTGAGACAAGGCTCACTCTTTTTGATGGAATAACAACTGAAGAAATGGATCAGGCGACGATCAACGCTGCTGTTCAAAATATTAAAGAGGATATTAAGTACGATAAAGTTGCAGTACGACTTCTTCTTAAAACTATTTACCGCAAAGTTGTAGGTGAGTACGATAAAGATTCTACTGAAGATCTGAAAAAGGGTCATAAGATTGCTTTTGTTGAGTACGTAAAAAAGGGGGTTGCAGAAAATCGCCTTCATCCTGATATGGTTTCAAAGTTCGATCTGACTGTGTTGGCGGACGCATTGCGTCTCGATCGTGATGAGCTTTTTACCTATGCAGGACTTGATGGTTTGATGAATCGCTACAGTATTCGAGACACAAAACAGCAGTATCTGGAGACTCCACAAATTTTCTTTATGCGTGTTGCGATGGGGCTTTCTTATAATGAAAAGAACCCGACCGAGTGGGCGAAGAAGTTCTACAATAAAATGTCGAAAATGGAGTTTATTGCTGGTGGTTCAACCAATCTTGGATCAGGCACAGTAAAGGCTGCTCTTTCAAACTGTTTCCTTCTTGAGATTCATGACGATATGCAGCACATTGCAAAGTCTGTTGCTGATGTGATGCTTCTTTCAAAAGGTTCTGGAGGACTCGGTGCATCTGTCACAAAACTTCGTGCTGCGGGTTCACCTCTGAAGTCAAATTTTGGTGGCGTTTCAACAGGTCCAACTCCTTTTGCTAAAATTATCGACACTGCTATCCGCGCAATTCAGCGTGGCGGAAAGAAAAAAGGCGCACTCGCGTTCTATATGGAAAACTGGCATCTTGATTTTCCTGAATTTCTTGAATGGAAGCACAATGCAGGAGATGACTATATGCGTATGAGAACAGCAAATACAGCTGTCTTTATGACGGATGAGTTTATGAAGCGAGTTGAGAAGGGTGATGACTGGTATATGTTCGATCCAGCAGACACCCCAGACCTCTGTGAGCTCTATGGTAAGGCTTTCAGTAAGCGATATGCGGAATATACCGAAATGGCGGACCTTGGGAAGCTTAGGACCTTTAAAAAGGTTCCAGCAGAAGAGCAGTTTCGCCAGATTCTTGTTGCACTCCAGACTACCTCGCACCCATGGCTTACGTGGAAGGATCCGATTAATCTTCGAGCCCTCAATAACAACACAGGAACAATTCATATGTCGAACCTTTGTACTGAAATTTGTCTTCCTCAAGACAGAGATAATGTTGCGGTTTGTAATCTTGCGTCACTTAACCTTGCTGCACATATTTCAAACAAGGAAATTAACTGGATGAAACTTGAAGAATCTGTACGAACAGCGGTTCGTCAGCTCGATAACCTTATCGACATCAACAAGCTTCCAATTCCTGAAGCTGAAAAATCAGACAAAGAAAACCGAGCGATTGGTTTAGGAGTGATGGGTTTTGCAGATACGATTGAACAGCTTGGAATGGCATATGACTCAGAACATGCATATGATTTTGCCGACAGAATTTTTGAATTTATAAGTTATATGGCGATTGACGAGAGTGCGGGTTTGGCTGCAGAGCGTGGAAGTTATAAAAATTTCAAGGGATCAGGTTGGTCAAAAGGAATGGTTCCGATTGATAGCATTAAAAGACTTGAAAAGGATCGTGGACGTGAACTCACAGTCTCAAAAGAGAGTAAACACAAGGGACTTGATTGGAATATTCTTCGCGAGAAGGTAAAGAATGGAATTCGCAACGCGACTTTGATGGCTGTTGCTCCAAATGCAAACATTGGTTTGGTTGCGGCAACAACTCCGGGAATTGACGCTCGTTTTGCTCAGGTATTTTCTCGAAATAAAATTTCAGGAAAATATATGGATATCAACCATAACCTCGTAAAAGACCTTAAAAATATGGGTATTTGGGACAAGGTTAAGGGTTTGATTATTGAACATCAAGGTGATATTTCAGAAATTCCAGGTATTCCAGAGCACTTAAAAAATATCTATAAGACTTCGTTTACGACATCTCCATATGCCTATGTTGAGGTTGCTGCACGAGCGCAGAAATGGGTTGATCAGGCGCTTTCTCGAAATATGTATCTTGAGACCAGAGATATCGATGAGACAATGAGAATTTATCAAACAGCATGGGACAAAGGTTTGAAGAGTACCTACTATCTCCATATGAAGCCTCGTCATAGTGCAGAACAAAGTACGGTTGCGGTAAATAAGGCAGCAACTATGGGGCGACGTGGATTCGGAGCGCTTGCTGAAACACAACCTGTAGAAAAGCCAGATCCAAATCAGCAAAATTTACTTTCTGTTATGCCTCCGGCTTCTTTTGTTCCATCTCCTGTGCAGGAAGTGAAAAAAGCTGCAGAGGTTCCTGAAATGAGTATGACTTCCAAAGCTTCGTCTATTGCGACCCCAGGAGGTAAGAGTGCCGTAGCTGTCGGCTTTGCTCGCGTGCAAGCAGTGCCTCGTGCAGTTGAGCAGAAAAGCCCTTTGATGCAAGTATCAAAAGGATTTACTTCGCTCTCTTCTTTGTCGCAAACTAAGAAAGAAGAATCCTCTCCTGTAGTTTCAATTTCAAAGTTGAAGCCAAAGGTTATGATTATTGCCGACGCCAAAACATGCCCAACTGATCCTGCAGAAAGAGCTCAGTGTGACAGTTGTCAGTAAGGCAGATTAAAAATAAAAAAGAAAAGGTTAAAAATAAACAGTCAAGGTGTTCTTTGTAGTAATGTAAATACAGACTAGGTTGTCGAATATTATATAACTCTTTTATCTTTACTCTTTAATTTTTTCACTATGCCACTTATAGGAAAGGCGTCTCCGGACGACATGAATTTGCATCCCATAAATTATCAATGGGCTTACGATCTTTACAATCAAGCAGTACGAAACACTTGGTTTCCTCACGAAATTGCTTTAAAGGAAGACTTGGAAGATTTTGAAAAAATGACACCTGATGAGCGTCATGCGGTGAAATTTTTGATGGCATTTTTCAATCCTGCAGAGCTCATTGTGAACCGTTCGATTGCTCTTGGAATTTATCCGTATCTCAAAGCTCCGGAAGCGCATCTGTATTTGGCAAAACAAATGTGGGAAGAGGCAAATCACTGCATTGCTTTTGAATATGTTTTGGAAACATTTCCTTTCGATCGAGATAAAATTTACGATATTCATCTCGAGGTTCCTTCAATGCTCGCAAAAGAAAATTACATCAACACATACATGAAGCGTATGACTGATGAAAAACTTGATATCACAACTGCTGAGGGTAAAAAGAATTTTCTTCGAAATTTAGTTGCCACAAACTTGGTGATGGAAGGTATCTGGTTTTACAGTGGATTTATGGTAGCTCTTTCTTTCAGACAGCGAAATCAGTTGCGAAATTTTGGATCAATGATCAACTGGGTGTTGCGTGATGAAAGTTTGCATTTGAAATTTGGTATTAATCTTATTCACTCGATTCTTGAAGAAAATCCTGAGCTTTTGACGCATGAATTTGCAAACGAAATTAAGGAGATTGTTATTCAAGGTGTTGACCTAGAAACGGCTTATAATAAGGATCTTTTCCCTCGTGGAATACTTGGACTCAATGCCGATTATGTGAATCAGTATGTGCAATATGTGGCCGATCGTCGTCTTGAAGAGTTGGGCCTCCAAAAGCACTACAATGTCACCAATCCAGCGAAATGGATGAGTACGGCAACTGATGTGCATGAGCTTGTAAACTTCTTTGAAGCGCAGAATACGAGCTACGAGGTGGATGCACGAGCTCACACTAAGAAAGAAAAGGTTGCAGATGTGAAAGAATAAAAATCATTTGAACACAGCCGCCCACAGGCGGCTGTGTTCATTCACAGGTACATATTTATTTTTGCGTTATAATACATGGAATGAAGAATCTGCAAAAAATTCTTTTGCTTTTTATTGTGTTGTTTCCATATGTTTCTTTTGCTGGAAATATCAGCAACATAAATAAATATGCACGTTTTCTTGATGGCAGTGATCTGGTAAATTTTAATCCTTCAACAAGTGATGTGACTGTTACTGCAACTACAGTCACAGGCTACGCGTGGGGTGAAAATGCGAGCTGGATCAATCTGCAGCCAACTTTGGGTGGCGTGGATAATGATGGTTCTGGAAATCTTTCAGGTTATGCATGGGGTGAAAATACTGGTTGGATAAATTTTGACCCAACAAATGGAGGGGTGACTATCGATTGTAATGGAGATTTTTCAGGATATGCATGGAGCGAAAGACGTGGTTGGCTGGTTTTCAATTGTTCAAGCGATAGTTCGTGTGGGAGTTTAAGTCATAAAGTTTCAACCACATGGACATTTAGTTGTCCAGTGAGTAGTTTTCAATGTAATGATGGAATTGATAATGATGGTGATGGCAAGATTGATTTTTCAACTGACCCTGGTTGTTCATCTGCCACAGATAATAATGAAACTGATGAAGGTGGGGGTGGAAATCCAGGTGGCGGAGGTGTTCAGCCACAATGTTCTGATAACAAAGACAATGATTTAGACGCTCTTGTTGACAGGTTTGATCATGCTTGCCACACAGATGGAGATCCAACAAATACTA
>CAYZPE010000034.1:0-6381 GCA_964480575.1 uncultured Candidatus Saccharibacteria bacterium | reverse complement strand
GGTGCATGCCTCTGGAAATGTCATTGAAGCAGAAAAAGAAATTCCACATTGGTTTAACACAAAAGAAATTGTAGATTATCGACTTGTTCAGGAGCAAATTTTGTATGATGTAAATTTGGACGGAATTTTTGAGTAAAGATTGCTCGAAATCAAGTAAGTGGTCGTTGTAGCATATTCACCAGTTTGACTTCTTGGTTATCCCAAATTCTAATTAAAACTTTATGTTGCCTTCATCTTTGTGGGTGTATAATGTACGCAGGGTTGTAGGATATTATCTAAGATACTTTTTTAAAGGGAGTTCAATATTGTTGCAGACCGATGAGCATCGCAAGATATTCTGACGTGTGCATCTGTGAACACCCACCTGGCTTTATTGCTAGGGTAATATCGCTCACAACCCTTACAAAGTACCCGCCTTACGGCGGTTATTTTGTTTATGGGGTTAAAAAAGATATAATTACGCACATGCTCAGAAAATCTTTTTTTATAGAAATGCTCCTGCTTCTTATTTTGATTGCGGTGATTCATATTACGGGCAGTTATTTATTTTGGTATTGGCATTATTTCTGGCTTGATATTCTTATGCATTTTCTGGGTGGGCTTTGGGTAGGTCTCGCAAGTTTTTGGATACTTGAAGCATCTGGTAGAGGATCAGATGCTTTCAAATCACAAATGCAGGCGGTTCTTTTTGGTCTTGCGTGTGCTTTTGCTATCGGAGTTTTGTGGGAAATTTTTGAAAACGTAACCGGAATCGCTTTTGTTGCTTATGAAGAATATATACCAGATACTCTTATGGATCTTGTTATGGATAGTTTGGGAGGAATTCTGGCAGGTCTATATGCATGGAGAATTCTTCGTCGAAAAATAACCGGAAGTTTCTTTTCTTTTAAATTTAAGGCAATACTTGGTTTTTATGAAAAATAATCTCAAAATATCTTTCTGGAGCGGGGCGGGAACAGTAACAGGTGCGAACTTCGAGCTCGCTTCAAGTAATTTTAAAATTCTTGTTGACTGTGGTCTTCTTCAGGGCGTGTCTGATTCGCGCACATTAAATGCAGCACCTTTTGCATACGATCCATCCACTGTTAATGCACTCTTTGTAACCCATGCTCATATGGACCATATTGGTCGTATTCCCAAGCTCGTTAAGGATGGGTTTAAGGGTGTGATCTATTCGACTGCTGTCACGCGAACCTTAGCCGAGCTTATGCTTGCGGATGCTCTTAAAGTTTTGCAGTTTGAATCACGAGATTCAGGAACAGAACCTTTTTATAATTCAGACGATGTTATGCAGGCTTTCTCTCTGTGGAAAACTTTGCCGTACCGTGCTCCAACAGAAATCGGTGGAGGTTTCTCAGTTTCCCTTAAGGACGCGGGACACATTTTAGGTTCTTCAATTTTTGAGTTCGTTTTTGAAGGTAAGAAGATTGTTTTTACGGGAGATTTGGGTAACTCGCCATCACTTCTGCTCAAGGAAACAGAGTTTGTCTCTGATCCTGAGTATCTCGTGATTGATAGTGTATACGGAGATCGTAATCATGAGTCAAAGAATGAGCGAAAGGAAAAACTAAAGCAAGCACTTTTAGATACGGTGGCAAACAAAAGTGTCTTGGTTATTCCAGCCTTTTCTCTTGAACGCACGCAGGTAATTTTGTATGAGTTAAACGAAATGGTTGAAAGTGGAGAAATCCCCTCGATTCCAATGTTTCTCGATTCGCCGCTGGGTATCAAAATTACTGAAGTATACAGTCGAGTTTCCGAACATTTTAATGATGAGGTAAAAAAGGACTTGCAGGGCGGTGATCAAATTTTCAGATTTCCTAAATTAAAACTCACATCTGAGTCTCGTGATTCAAGATCAATAGACCATACACCAAATCCTAAAGTAATTATTGCAGGCTCTGGTATGTCTGCCGGCGGGCGAGTGGTAGGGCATGAAGCACGTTATCTCCCTGATTCAAAAAACATAGTCCTACTTTTAGGGTACCAATCGCTTGGCACAATGGGGCGCGATCTCTATGAAGGAGCGAAAGAGGTTATTATAAACGGCCAAAAAATAAAGGTAGCAGCGCAGATTAGAAAAATCGGCGGGTATTCATCGCACAAAGACTCAGATCACCTTGTTGAATTTGTCGAAAAAGCAAAAGAGGGAGGTAAGCTCAAAAAAGTTTTTATCGTTATGGGTGAACCAAAATCTTCTCTCTTTCTTGCACAAAGACTTCGCGATTATGTTGGAGTAGATGCTGTGGTGCCAGAGAAGGGAAGTTCTTCGGTTTTGGAATGAGTGTTTCCGATAGTTGACTTTAGATAAAAAAAATGTATAATATAAAAATAAGCTAGCGTTGTGCCAGTTTGTTTTTTAATAAGGTCTATACGGCCAGAAAGGGGTTCTATATGAACTTCGATAAATTTTGGGATTTGGTGAAAAAGCACAATTGGCTTTTGTCAGTTATTGCTAGAGACTACCTGCAGGGCCTTTGGGAAGATGGTCGCGTGAAATCTCTAAGCGGTTTGACCTGCTTTTTCGATCGAGAAGCTGTCACTAAAACGATTAGATATGTAGCTTTTCGTCCTTGGAACACACTCGATTACCAATCTTTTCCAGAGTTAAAAACGCACGTGACTGAAGAAACAAAAATTTACCCTCAGATTTTTCAGGAAATGAGGGTGCGTTATGAGCTTTATTACCACCTTGAAGGTACAGAGCCTTTTTCTGATAGATTATGTGTGAATGCAGAACATGGGATGTCCATTGGTGAGGTAATCGACAGTCTTTCAATTCGAGTGAAGAAAGCAGTTCGGGATACGGGATTTGGCGGTAAAGTGCAGGTTGTGGTTAAGGTTACTGCCAGAGCCGTTGAGCACCCCGGATCTATGCTTCATTTCGCGAAAGAAACCCTATCTGATAAGTTCCAAGAGACGCACGATGATTCCTACGATATTTATCTGTATGAGTCGGATCTTTGATTGTCCGCCGAGAACCGCTGGTTCTCGGCGGTTTTCATTTGCCCCACAAAGGCAAATGACGTCAGAAGATTTAAACGACGCAAGTCGGGTTAAATTTCTGACGCATTCTGAACCACAAAGGCAAATGGTATTACTTGATATGTGTCATTAAAATTTCAAAATAAATAACCGCCCGAAGGCGGTTATTTTTATTTTGTCGCTTCTGCTAGAACTTTCTTAAATGTTTCAGGATTCTTGTCGGCGAGAGAGGCGAGAATCTTTCGATCGAGGCCGATTTTCTTGATCTTTAAAGCATTGATAAATTTAGAGTATGAAAGATCACCAAGAGAAGAGTTGATGCGAACATTCCAAAGTTTTCGGAAGTCATTTTTCTTGTCTCTTCGGTGAGCGAAAGCATATGTTCCTGCGTGAAAGATCGCTTCTTGAGCTGCACGTTCCTTTTTAGAACGAGCAAAACGATAGCCTTTTACAGACTTGAGAATATTTCTTCTTGTTTTGAGGGCGTTAACGCCTTTCTTTACGCGTGTCATGGGATTATATGCTTGCTTTAACTAATGAATAGCGACTCTTTGTTTTGTTTGAAAAAACCGTATTAACCATTCTGTTCTTTGAAGAAATCTGGCTTCGACGGCTCTCTTTAGCGTTAAAGTGGTTATGGCCAGCTTTTCTGGCTAGAATCTTGCCGTTTTTGGTAACCTTAAGTCGTTTTGTATAAGATTTATTGGTTTTCATGGGTTTATGTCTTGAGGTATCTATATTACTCAGTTTCAGGTTTTTGTCCAGCGTCTAGGCGTTATATAAGTAGTATTGGGCTACCTATGTATCTAGGCAGTCTTTTCTTCGGTTTTTGGGAGAGATACAGGTTTCTTTGGCTCGGGAGAAGTTTGGGTGGATTGAGTTCGATCACGTTCGATTACGCAGGTGAGTCCTTTAGGACTTTTTGAAGGAGCGTCAGATATTTTATATGCGACTGTAACGAGCTTAAAAATACGCTCCATTCGTTCTTGAAGAAACTTCTGGTCAAGATACTTTGATCTTCCTGCAAGAAAGAGGTTTATCTTTACGCGATGACCTTCGAGAAGCCAGCCAGAAACTTGTTTTGCTTTAAGGCCAAGGTCGTGTTCGCTTGTTCCGACTTTAATCTGAATACTTTTAATTTCAACGGTATGTGACTTTGCTTTGGCAGCTTTCTGTTTTTTATTTTCGGTGTACTGATATTTGCCGTAATCCATTATTTTGGCAATCGGGGGAGCAGCATTAGGTGAGATTTCGATAAGGTCAAAACCAAGCTCTTTTGCTTTTGCGAGTGCTTCGGTTGTGGAGATAACACCGAAGTTTTCACCTTCTGGACCGATGACGCGCAATTGTGCCGCTCGGATTTGATTATTTATTCTTACGTGTGTGCTCAAGGAATTTATAAGAGAATTTCTTCTAACGCGAATTACTATAGCACAACTGTGTTTTTTGGCAAAACAAAAACCCCCACGCAAGGCGTGGGGGTTTTTGTTTGCTAGTTATTTCTCTTCACATGCGCAAGCGCATGTCGCGTTTTTACAATCAACGCATGGTGCGCAGTTTTTTCCGCATACGCACTTCTTAGCTTCTGTATCCATGGTGTTTTTACCGATGTATTAGCACATCAGAAGTTCTTAGTATACAGCAAAACAGATGTTCTAAATTTGTTAAAATGTTATAATATTGATATGAAAAAACTTACTCAAGTCTTGCTTCCGTGTATAGGTCTGATTCTTCTTGGATATATTATTTCAGTTTCAATTGGCAACAATGGAGGTTTGGCAGAAACATTTAATTCAGCTGACAAGCAGACGCTTTTCTATAATCTTTACAAGCTCGCTGGTCTAGCTGCATTCACGCTTTTGTCGTATCAAATAATTACAGGGCCTTTTATGAGACTCTGGGAAAAGCTCTATGGGCCAAAGTTCTACCTTTTTCATGCATGGCAGGGCATTTTTGTTTTGGTTTTTGCAGTAACTCACTGGTTGCTTATCCATGTCTACATGAGCTTAGCTGGACTTTCTGTTCCTGAATTTGACGCTCTTTATCAAGCTCCTTATGTTTATTTTGGACCCATCGCTCTCATTCTTATTGCGGTTACGGTTATCACCGCTGTGCTGACCGTGCTTTTTAAGTGGACAAAGCTTGAGAAAATTTGGTGGGTACATTGGCTGAATTATGCAATATTCTTTCTTGTCTTTTTTCACAGTTTAAAAATTGGTAGTGATGTAAGTGCTTCTGATAGTTCTCTTCGTCCAATCTGGTATACATTTTTTGTTTTTGCAGTAGTAGGGCTTGTGTACAGAAGGTTTTTTGTACCTTTTCAGAAAAAAGCAGGCAATGCTCCATTGTCGGCAGGGGATATAGAGGCGGGTGATAAGATAGCTTAATAAGAAAGAAAAAGCCCCCAACCAAAGGTCGGGGGCTTGTTGCAACTTGAACTTATTGTTTTCACTCCTCTACACGACTGACGTGTTTTCGCGGAAAGAATGACCATGGTCTTTTCTTCTCATCCGTACATGTCTGACGTACAGCTGGTTCCAGTCAGGCGATGTCTGTTGGCGGGAGCATCTCGGTCATTGCGTTCTTACGCTTGATCGATTCATGCACCTCTTTCCGGTGTACTTCGATGTTTTTGGGTGCATTGATGCCGATGCGAACCTTGTCGCCCTTGATGTCCACGATTGTGATCTCGATGTCATCTCCGATCATGATTGTTTCGTCACGATGCCTTGAAAGCACTAGCATATCGACTCCCTTCGAATGAACTTCAAGATGTGGTAACGTACCACACCGTCCTGTCTGAAACTATTAATGACAAATTTAATTAGACTTGTCAAGTACATTTTCATGTTTAAAAAGTCCAATAGTGTATACTTATAGATGAGTTTACTAATTACTAATAATTGCCTATGAAAAATCTAATTCTGCTTATTGTTGCAATCCTTCTCGTTGTATGGGGCATTTCCTATTTCAACAAAGAGGATGTTGCTGATGTTGACACTAATACAAACGCAACAAGTACAGTATCAACAAAGCCAATAAACTACTCTTCAATTCAGCCATCTCTTCGAGCGGCTCAAAACGGAGTAACTGTTGTGTCGTACACAGTAAAAGGTTTCGCACCATTTATCGTTGAAGTGAAGGTTGGTGAAGTTGTTCGCTTTGTAAACAACAGAAGTGATAAGGCGCTCTGGGTTACTTCAACTCAGCCAGAAAATAGCGATCTATTCTATGTAGGTTTCGGAGCATCAAAGTCTATTGCTAAGGGTGCTTCTTTCGAACTCCCATTTACAACAGTAGGTGCATGGAGCTATACAAATCTTAACGACGACAATCATCAAGGTGTTGTTATCGTAACGGAATAAAGAAGGATAAAAAATAAAAGATAAAACCCCG
>CAYZPE010000033.1:0-6638 GCA_964480575.1 uncultured Candidatus Saccharibacteria bacterium | reverse complement strand
GGGTTTCCCCGAATTCACCTCGTTTTTCAACTTGAATTACTTCAAGAAGCTGCAACAACTTACAGCGAGACGCTCTACCATTGAGCTACACCGGAGCGAAATACTCATATATTCAGCTTTAAAGAACGAAACTCATGATAGCAAAGTAAGCTGTTGCTGCCAAGGTTTTGATTTTCACTTAAGTAACATTAAGAAAGAATAGTTTTTTTCTCACGCGACCATTGATTGACATATGTATTATATTATGCTATAATACAATAGTAGGTCAGCAATTGGGGTTAAAGCAAAACTGGACTGTTGTGCGAGCAAGAACACGCATAATGTCCTAAATGAGCAACCTAGCAATTCCGTACCGACACACCATATGGTAGCGATTCATCGTTGCCCCATGGTGTTTTTTATTAAAAAGTTTACTTTCGTAATTGAGAATTTAATTTGTTAACATAAAACATGTACTTAACAAGCAAATTTTAATATACAAAAAAATAATTAAATCTTACTCCCTAATAAACTCAGATATTTTTTCTAAAATTTGCTCTCCCCCCTCACCTGTCTTACTTGAACATACAATAATTTCAACCCCAGGTATTTGTTCAGTGATATTTTTTATTTGAGCACTTTTTTCTTTTTGATTGAGCACATCGACCTTATTTAAAACAACTAACACATCCCTGTTGTATTCACGCAATATTCGAAGTGTTTCGATGTCCATAGCACTTGGTCCAACCTTAATATCAAGAACAAGTACCACCTTTCTCTTAAAAACCTCTTCGAGAAAATACCATTGAATCATCCTGGCTATCTGCTCTCTTTCATCTGGCGGGAGTTTGGCGTACCCATAACCAGGAAGATCTAGGAAGTAGAACTCATTATTTATACGAAAAAAATTAATTTCTTTTGTTTTGCCCGGCTTTTTACCCGATTTAACCGAATTCTTCACATTCAAAAGACAGTTTATAAGACTTGATTTACCCACATTAGAGCGTCCAACAAAAGCAACCTGAGGTATTTCCTCATACAAAATATCATTAGTCCCCCTAATTCCTTTTACAAATTGCGTACTTGTAATTTTCATTACTTCGATACTACAGTAAGTAGCTCACCTTGTCATAAAAGCCATAGCGCCCAACCACTACCGCGGACATACAAATTCACAGTTGGACCTGAACGCCCAACATACGATCCATCAGGACATATCATCGCATCTGCAGTGCATGCAATACCTCCTCCATCAAGCTCATCCTTTGGTGAATGCAACCTACTAAACATAACAAAAGTAACGAAAACAAGCACAACTACTGCATAAAGTGTATTTCTATTCATTAACAATGTATACCAAATTACCTTTGTTTGTTTCGACAGAACTTACACTATGTTTTTCTGATGCAAATCATGGAGCGCAACAATGAAGAGACTTTCACTCCAGCCAAGCGGGGTATTGTCATTATGTTTTGTTGAATTAGAAAAATAGAGTTCGGGAACTTTACCATCTTTGGTTATAGTTTTCTTTGCTTCTTCCAAAAAGTATTTTGCTTTTTCCGAATCGCCCAACTTATCATAAATAATAGAAAGCCAACTTAGACCGAAAGTCCATTCAGCTTCTTCTGACCAGCCATCAGGATTTTTGTTGTAATAATGATCACCTTTATAACGAATCACTCCCCGCTCTCGAAGCAAATGATATTCGACATTCTGAAGCACGGTCTCTGTTTCTTCTTTATTAAGTACATCATAGGGCCACATAAGAGATAAAAGTGCTAAATCAACAAATTTACGCTTCGATTCACGAGGAAGTATTGCATGAAGTGTTTCTTCCCCTTTCTTAATGAGCTCTTCTGGCACATTCACACCTGAAACATTGGAAATCTCTTTGAGGCCAGCAAGACATGCTCCAACAGACGAGATATGAAGCTCTTGATCTTCTTCCCACATACCTGAATCAGGATCCTGCCAATACTGGAGCGTCGACAAATACCAAACCAATTTTTGAAGAACTCTTCTATCATCTTCATCTTTCACAATGAGTCCTTTCTGCCTTTTTTCAAGCTCTCCAATTTTAAAAAGAATGCATCCTATGGAATCATTTTGTTTGTTTCCCCATTCCTCCCAATACTCATCGAAAGTCTCTGGATTATACCGAGGATGAATATATTGATGAGTATGCTCGGGTTTTTTACTGATTGCATGATCGATCTTGTATTCATGCTTTTTAAAAATATCCAAAATCGCTCGATATGTTTTTCTAACTGTTTCAAAATCGCCGATCACTTCAAAGGCTAAACATTCGTAAAAATTATCCCTAAGCCATGCTTTGTTGTAACCAGTTGCAATATCTTTTTTTGATGCGGCAAATAAACCCGAGTCATATTGAAGAGCTTTGAGCGTAGCAAGGTGCTGATTGATGAGCTTGTCGTATAGAGGATGTGGTGTAGACATGCATTCATTTTATAACAGAAAAAAGAAGTTTCAAAAACAAAAAGTAAAAAACCTACTCTTTATACTCAAATGTATCAAGCAGGTAAACGAGAAATCCTTAAGATTGTTGGATAATAATTTAAACGGCAGGTTTTTAAGTTTAAATTGACACTTTACATAGTTGTGATTAAATAACCCCAGACAGATATCTCGTTGGTAGCTGTTTGGTTTTTTGACGTAACGCATGCTTCTGGAGGAATACGCAATGAAAGATTGGCTTAGAAGGCTCTGGATGAATTTGCAACACATCTTTTACTTCATCTTTGGTCGAAATCACAAGTGTCAATGTGGCCACAAAGCAAAGTGGAAAACCAAACTCACAGTAAACGGTGAGTGTGGTGTTTACACACTTAAAAAGAGCAAAGAAAACTGCCCCACCTGCTGGGCTAATGCCGCAATTAAATGCGCATGGTGTGGAGGAAATATTTGCTGTGGTGAACCAATCACTCTGTACACACCAAAAGAAAACTCTGAGATCCCTTCACACGCCGTGGTCTACAAACAAACACCTCACATTCAACTCGTCGGATGTCTTAGGTGGGATTGTGCAGAAGGAGGGATTGATCGTACTGGATTCTGGGTTATGCCCGGCAAAGTAAAGCGCGTTGCTTCACCGATGGAAATACTACTCGGTGGAGAACATGACAATATCCTCATTGTTAATGATCTCCACGATCAGAATGAGGCAATTCCGATTCCAGATGAGATTGTAAAGCCGGATGAGTAAAAATGACAACAGATAAGCCGCCCGGACACCCGGACGGCTTTTTTACATAAATTGACAATTTTTATAAAAGTTCTATTATTTAAATCTGACGATCTACCTATTCGGATTCAAAGGTAAGTCTTCACTACGATAACATATAAAAAGAATATAACATGCCTAAACACGCTGCTGGTGGAAAAATCACTCGTTCACACACCACAATCATAGATGGTGCTGAAGATGTAGTTGAGATAGCCAAAAAATTACCCGAAGTTTCGAAAATATCCCTAGGTGTAATTAAACAAATTGGCACCGGAAAAAGAAAAATCTTATTTACTGAAATTCCGGCGGGTTTTTTGGTAAAAATTCGCGGAGGAGTTACCGTCCAGGAAATCTGGATTCACACCTCAGATAGACCCAAAACGCGAGAAGCATTATTTCGATCCTTTTGGTTGGAGAGATGATCCGTACCGAAAAATGGTACGGGTTTTTATATTAATTGAACTGTTCTTTATTTTGCTATAATAAACATATGATAATACTTTCAGAACAAAAATGTGTTGCCTGTGAAGGTGGCGTCGCGCCATTCACATACACAGAAGCAGAGAATCATCTCAAGGAAATTAAAGATTGGAAACTTGGCAAAAATTTAATTGAAAAGAATTTTAAGTTTAAAGATTTTAAGGAAGCAATGACATTTGTAAACTCGGTTTCCGAAATTGCTGAAAAAGAAGCGCATCATCCAGACATTCATATTTCTTACAATAAAGTCCACCTTGTTTTAACTACACACGCAATCAAGGGATTGTCCTTGAATGACTTTATTGTGGCAGCTAAAATAAACAAAATTTAAAACTTTAAAGATTACAGAGAAATGATATACTTGCGTTAGTTATTAGCTCAAAAAAACCATGAATATTCTACTAGGTATTATTGGAATAATTCTTTTTATAGTTCTCATAAGTATTAGACAAGTTAACCAGTATCAAAGAGGAGTTCGTTTTACACTGGGCAAATTCACAGGAATAATGGAACCTGGATGGCGACTTGTGATTCCTATTTTTCAAAGCCACCAAAAAGTGGATATTCGTGTAAAAGCAGTTGACGTACCAGACCAGAATGCAATTACAAGAGACAATGTATCTGTTGCTGTTAATGCTGTTATTTACTATAAAGTTTCATCTGCTGAAAAAGCGATCATTGAGGTAGAAGACTTCTACTATGCGATCTCTCAATACGCACAGACAACCATGCGAAATATTGTTGGTGAAGTCACTTTGGATGAACTTCTGGCAAGCAGAGAGGTTATTGCAAGCAGAATAAAAGATATTGTAGATAAAGAAACTGACGCCTGGGGACTCAAAGTAATCAATGTGGAACTCAAGGACGTAAAGCTTCCAGAAAATATGGAGCGAACGATTGCCAAGCAAGCAGAAGCTGAACGTGAAAAGAGAGCTGTGATCATTAACTCCGAAGGAGAATTGGCAGCAGCACAAAACATGGCTGATGCAGCAAAAATTTTAGGTGCAGTTGATGGAGCGCTTCATTTACGAACACTGCAATCTATTAATGATGTTTCTTCAGATCAATCAAACACAATTATCTTTACCGTACCACTCGAGATACTTAAAGCTGTAAGCGGATTTAAAAAAGGTCTTTAGAAATTACTTAGTACTTACGAATAACTGCCTTTACAACAGCGGCAATTTGCAAATCTTGCTCTGGATAAATCGGCTTGTAATTTTCATTGGCAGGCTCAAGAAAAACCTTACCGTTCTTATTTCGGAAATATTTAATCGTCCATTCCCCATCAACATAAGCAATAACAATTTGCCCGTCTTTGGCTTGCGAAGCTCGTTCCACTAAAACCATATCCCCTTCCCGAATACCGGCATCAATCATAGAATCACCCTTCACTCGAAGCATGTAACTCTTTTCCCTATTTCCTCCAAGATAGTCGTCCAAATTTATAGTGTCTAAAACTTCTTCTTCAGTTGGAGCTGGAATTCCTGCTTCAACAAGTCCCAAGAGTGGAACTTCGCCAATAAGCTTATTTGGTATAAGGTGTCCCTTGGAATCTTTATCGAGTACGCCCTCACTTACAAGTTTCTGCACAAGCTTGTAGACCGCATTTTTTGATTTGAAACCGAGAAGACTCATTATCTCGGTATACACCGGCATGCGCTTATGATCTTTATAAAAAGATATGATTTTATTTTTATACTGTTCCATTAAAGAAAGAATGCGCTCATAAAGCCAAGAGACTTTGGAAGCCAATTACTATAGAAAAAACGAGAGCGGTTGAGTGCTGAAAGTTTTACTCGAAGTATACTGTGCTTCTCTGCCTCTCTTCTATATGATAACCCCCTAATAATCTTTTCATCGATTATTTCATTTAGACGATTGAGTTCTCGGCGGATTGTTTTTTCTACATTGTTCTTACTCATATATTTTTTAATTACCTTCTTTTGTTATGTATATAGTATAGGTGAACAATCGTTCACCATGCAATGTGGATAGCGTATTACGAAACAAAAATAGGACTTGTTTCAAACCAAAAAGGTCAATTTGATATACTAAGAGAGTGCGTTATTAGATTATTAGTTTTAAGAAAAATATGACAACAGTAATAAACACTCCAGGTCAGGGTAACTCGAACGATTCCGGAGCAGGACTCGTGATTGGCATCATTATCGCTCTTGTATTAATTGCCCTCTTTTTCATCTACGGGCTTCCAGCACTAAGAGAGCAACCAGAAGCAGACACAAAACCTAGTACCACTATAAACGTAGAACTCCCAACTGGAGGAACTACAAACGAATAACATCAAGCACACAAAACTGCGAGCCGAGGCTCGCAGTTTTTTGTGCACGTCTGCAGTCACTGACTCAACACCTTAAAATTGAAAACTCTTTAATTCTAGATAATTCCTGTCCTATTATAAACACACTCTTAATCTCTAGCGAATAGTAGAGGTTGCTGTACTTGTAGCAGTTGTGGTCCCTATTCCACCAGGAGTTGTAGTAGAAGTTATGCTGCCACCAGAGGTTGTTGTGGCAGGCAGATTTGGCGTAATTATCATAGTTCCGCCATCATCTCCTCCGCGGAAAATAAAGTAGCCGACCACCAATACAATAACAATGAGAAGTGCAATCAAAACAATATTTGCACCGGTATTCCCTTCTTGGTCAGGAACATTGACCTGGTTATATTCAGCCATAATTATTTATAATTAAACTTATAAAATATCTACTGGGATCGACCTGCACCAAGCTTTTTTCGGCACATATATGTTTCGTTTTTTCCACATCTCGAAGTTCTTTTTGATTTATTGATTCACTCGTCTTTTTAAAGCACCTCCAAGGCACTTCTTTGGAATCTAACCTCACAAAGCTCTCAGGGATACAACCAAGACCTTTTTTATTTGTTTGATTTTGCTGGCATATAACTTCATGAC
>CAYZPE010000032.1:0-6642 GCA_964480575.1 uncultured Candidatus Saccharibacteria bacterium | reverse complement strand
GTCTGAAGTAAGGTCCGACCTTACTGAGATTGCAGTGGAGTCTCCTGAAGAAAAAGCTGCTGCGCCAATAGATGATCGTTCAGAAGAGGAAAAGCAAAAAAACGAAGAAGAGCTTTATTCACTTAAAAATTTCTCTCTTTAAATTAAAAAACCATGACCGATGTCATGGTTTAAACTCTTGAGTTTAGGGTGTCGATTAGCGAGGTCTGGTTTTAATGATGTATCCAGTAATGACCTCTCTGTCACTGATCGACGCAAGGATAGCGAAAATAGCACAGAGTATAAGAATCTCAACCAAACCGAATCGATATTTACGCATAGAGCACCTCTCGTGTAAGAACTTGTTTTACCAGAACACCCAGTGATTTTCTGAGAAAATAGTATCAGTATTTTATAAAAAGTCAATATATATTTAAATTTTTCTCCTGCAATCTGAATTTATCTAGTGGATAAATTCGATTACGCCCGAAAAATCTAATATTGCAGCCTGCGGTGTAATATTAGATTTTTCTCCTGCCTCTGCGAGTTTTCTTTTCTTCGGCAAAAATTTCTAAAGCGCGAGGAAGTTCGATTGCGTACACATCATCAGTTTTGAGTGAGCGGAAATCTTTCTGGTGTACAACGTATGGTCCAAAGCGGCCAATGTTTGCAGTAATCGGTTCGTTGGTCGTTGGGTGATTTCCAAGTACACGAGGAAGACTTAGAAGTTTTTCTGCGATTGGAATTGTTACATCCTCAGGTTTTATGTCTTTTGGAACACTCGCTTTACGAGGTTTTTTATTTTCTTTAGTTTTTTCTCCAAGCTGAACATATGGTCCAAAGCGGCCATCGAGTACAAAAATATCTTCACCAGTTACAGGGTGTTTGCCGATAGGTTTTGCATCCTCAATTACTTTACCTTCGGCTGTACGTGCACCAAGACATTCCGGAAAATTGGAACAGCTCATAAACTTTCCTCCACGGCCAAGTTTCCAAATCATGTCTTTGCCACAGAGAGGGCACTTAAATTCTGCTGGTGCATCACCAAGGGTGGTGAGTTTGTCTATTTTTTCTTTCGATTTAACATCTTTCAAAAATGGCTTGTAGAATTTCTCAAGTGTCTCTTCGTATTCTCGTGTGCCGAGCGCAATATCGTCAAGCTTGTCTTCCATTTCAGCTGTGAAAGTGTCATTTATATACTCCATGAAATTGTGTTCAAGGAACGTGCTTACCACATCACCTGTGTCGGTAGGTTTAAGGCTTCGTCCTTCTTTGGTTGTATAGCCACGGTCTTCGAGGGTGCGGATAATTGCGGCATAGGTGGAAGGGCGACCAATACCTCGCTTTTCAAGCTCTTTCACAAGACCTGCTTCCGAATAGCGTGATGGTGGTTCGGTTTGTTTTTCTTCAGTTTTAAGTTCGAGAAGTTTCAAGCTTTCTCCTGGAGTTAGAGCAGGAAGATTCACATCCTCACCACGAGCTCCTGGATCTGCTTTGAGCCATCCATCAAAAAGGATTCGAGAACCATTCGCTGCAAAATTCGGAAGTGATGTGTCAGTCGTGTTTGCAGAGATTTTTGTGCGCAGAGTTTTTGCATCAGTCATTTGTGAACTTATCGCACGTGCCCAAATGAGTTGATAGAGTTCCTTCTGATCAGGAGTTAAGCCTGCAGACATTTTGACTGCATGTGTTGGACGGATTGCCTCATGAGCCTCTTGTGCATTTTTGCTTTTCTTTGCGTAGGTTCGAGGTGAAAGGTAATTTTTACCGTACTCACTTTCTATTAGTTTAAATATCTGCGCTTGGGCAGCCTGACTTAAATTTGTACTATCGGTACGCATGTAAGTAATATGTCCGGCTTCGTAGAGCTTTTGTGCGGCAGACATGGTGCGTGACGGGGAAAAGCCAAGACGGCTTGAAGCTGCTTGCTGGAGGGTCGAGGTTATAAAAGGTGCTCGTGGTGCACGTGCCACTTCAGTTTCTTTTACATCGGCAACGATCCACGCTTTTTTATTGCCTTCTTCAAGAATTGTATCAACTTCTTTTTTATCGCGAGGTTCTTTTTCGCAGGTGAAAAGAATCTTTTCTTTTTTTGGAGTTTCGGTATCAGCAGTAATAACCCAGAAAGTTTCTGGAATGAATGCACGAATTTCTCGTTCGCGTTCCATGAGAATACGAAGGGCGGGGGATTGTACACGTCCGGCAGAAAGGCCATAGCGAACTTTTTTCCAGATAAGACCGGAAAGATCGTACCCTACAAGTCGGTCAAGAACACGGCGAGCTTCCTGTGCGCGGCGCAAATTCTGATCGATTTTTCGAGGATGTGTGAGTGCCTCGGTAACCGCTTCTTTAGTAATTTCATGAAAGACAACCCTTTGAGGGCTTTTAAGATTAACAGCTTCTGCAATGTGCCACGCAATCGCTTCACCTTCTCGGTCGGGGTCAGTTGCAAGGAGAACTTCACTTGCTTTTTTTGCCAAGCTTTTTATTTCAGCCAAAACGACATCTTTTCCTTTGGTTACCTCGTAGTGAGGTTTGAAACCCTTATCAATATCAATAGCTTTCTTGTTGTTTTTAGGAAGATCTCGGACGTGTCCGATTGAGGCAACGACTTTGTAATCACCTCCCAAATATTTGGAAATTGTTTTAGCTTTGGCAGGTGATTCAACGATTAATAATTTCATATGTAGTGTTAATTAGTATAACAGAACAATTTTTTTAGCAAGAAATAAATAAAATAACCACCGTGTGATGCGGTGGTTGTGTTCGATAAATTTCTTCTTTACCTCAAGCTGCAGGGTCAGGTGTCGGATCGACGATTCCAAAAAGTGGCGCACCTTTCTGTGGCTCGTGTGGTCTGATGAAGAGCGGGTATGTTTCTTCAGGTGGCACGTCTGATCGTATCGATTCTGACATGGGTCCTCCCTGTGGGGGTGGAGTGAGTCTGAGTGGTGCGACGGCTGAATCAATCTTGGCCATGTGCGGTCTCCAAAAAAGAAGGTTATTGATCTAATTAATATTGTACTCATAACTCATCTTCATGCCAAGTGGATTTCTCCCATAAATTCTTCAATCAAACCTTTGAGCTCTAAAACAGCCAGAGTTGTATTGGCTTCGGATGATGTGAGTCCGGAAAGTCGGATGAGCTCATCTCGTTCAAGTGGGTTTCGGACAAGCTTAAGTATTTTTTTCTCCTCAGGTGAACAGTCGGAGTAATTTTTTTCTTTTGCTTCTTCTTTTGTAAAACCAAACACTTCCAAGATATCTCCACTATCGCGGATAGGTGTTGCGCCGAGACGCAAAAGCATGTGTGGCCCTGCAGATAGTTTTCCAAAAATAGACCCTGGCACAGTAAGTACATCCCGGTTGTATTCGGTTGCAAGTTTTGAGGTGATGAGTGTCCCTGATTTAATGTCAGCTTCTATCACAAGTGTGGCATGAGACATTCCGGCCATAATTCTGTTGCGGCGAGGAAAACCCCAAGGTGTCGCTTCAAAGCTTGGTTCAAATTCCGAGAGAAGTCCTCCACCATTTTCAATAATTTTTCTGGCGAGATTCAAGTTACTTCTCGGGTAGAGTACTTTTGTACTAAGTCCTGAACCCGGCACGGCAATAGTTTGGAGTCCTGCCGCGAGCGCTACTTTGTGCGCAATGCTGTCTATGCCCAGCGCAAGGCCCGAGACAATACTGATGGGATATCCTCGAAGTCCTTCTACTAGTTTTTCGGTAACCTCTCTGCCGTATGGACTAAAAGCTCGAGACCCGACAATGGAAAGCAGTTTGTGTTCAGGAATAGGAAGTTTTCCTGCAAGAAAAAGTTTCTTGGGCGCATCAGGAATCTCGCGTAGAAGCGCTGGAAATTCCGAAGGATTTAATTCTCGAAGAGGGTAATCCATATGTTACAATTCTACCACTTCTGCTAGTATATGAGCATAGTTATACATCATGCTGGATATTAAATTTATCAAGGAAAATAGCGATCTCATCAAGGAGGCGGCTCGCAAAAAGCACATTAAATTTAATGTGGATGATCTTCTTAAGATTGATAGCGAACGCCGCGAACTTCAAACTGGTGTTGAGGCAAAACGTAGTGAACAAAACAGTGCAAGCGAAAAAATTGCACAGGCGAAAGATCCTGCAGAGCGTGAAAAAATGATTGCAGAGATGAAGCTTCTTAAAGACACTCTTCAGAAAGAAGAAGAAAAACTTAAAGAGGTGATGAAGAACTGGCAGAAGCAGATGGTGCAAGTTCCAAATATTCCTGATATGTCGGTACCGGAAGGAGAATCAGATGCAGACAATCAAGAGGTTCGCACGTGGGGAGAAATTCCAAAATTTGATTTTGAACCTAAAAAGCATATGGAGCTTATGGAAAATTTGAACATGCTCGATACTCTTCGAGGTGCAAAGGTTGCAGGCTTCCGTGGCTATTTCCTCAAAAATGCTGGAGCAGAACTTCATATGGCGGTTATGAATTTTGTTTGGAGTCATTTTGTAAAGAAGGGTTTTTCGCCTATGGTTGCACCCTCACTTGTCCGTCGCGAACCATTTATCGGCACAGGTTACCTTCCACAAAGCGAAGAAGATTTGTATAAAACTCAAGACGGAGATTATCTTGCAGGTACAGCAGAAGTAGGAACCATGGGCTACTACATGGATGAAGTTATCGACAGATCAAAACTTCCTATAAAATTTATTTCAATTTCTCAATGCTTCAGACGTGAAGCAGGAAGTCATGGTAAGGATGTAAAAGGAATTTATCGTGTGCATGAGTTTACAAAGATTGAACAGGTTGTGCTTTGTGAAGCAGATCATCAGACGAGTGTTAAGCTCCACGAAGAACTTACTGCAAATGCAGAAGAAGTTCTTCAGGCTTTAGGAATTCCATATCGAGTGGTGGTCAATTGCGGCGGAGATCTTGGACTCGGTCAGGTTAAAAAGTACGACATCGAAGCATGGCGTCCAGGCGAGGGTAAGTACGGCGAAACTCATTCTTCTTCTTATTTCCACGATTTCCAGACACGCCGATTAAATATTCGTTACAAGGACGCAGATGGAAAACTTAAATTTGTTCATTCGCTGAACAATACCGCAATAGCATTGCCACGCATTCTTATTCCTATTATCGAAAATGGTCAGCAAGCTGATGGATCTATAAAGATTCCTAAACCCCTCATTCCTTTTCTTGGTAAGGAGATAATCTCCACAGAATCTCTTAAATAATAACGATGCTTAAGAGCAGATCCGTTATACGATCATCGCGTGCAGTTCATAAGCGAAAGAAGAAACTCGTTACGCGTATTGTTGCTGTATGTCTGTGTTCGATCGCTCTTCTTTTTGGTGTTGCACTTGCTTCTCATGGTTCTTCTTTCACGATTGCAGAAGTGAGGGTAGAGGGCATTGCTTCAGTTTCAGAAGCTGATGTGCGTACAGTTGTGGATGAAAAGCTTCAGGGTTCCTATTTTGCGCTTTTTGCAAGAAAGAATTCATGGTTGTATCCAAAAGATGTAATTACGAAAGCGATACAAGAAAATTTTCCTCAGGTAGCAGCGGTTTCTGTATCCGCATCTCCTCGAACAGTATTGAACCTCAGTATTACGGAAAGAGAGCCGTATGCCTTATGGTGCTCTGAAGTAGAAGGTGCAGGATGTTACTTTATTGATAATGAAGGTTTTGTGTTTGTGAAAGCCCCAGATTTTACTGGACACGTCTACACTGTTTTTACAGGAAGAATCGAAGTAGAAAATCCGATTGGTAATTTTTATCTTAAAACCGAAGAATTTACAGACCTTCAAGAATTTCTTACCTCACTTCAGTCGCTCAAGCTTAAACCTCAAAAGGTACACCTTTCAGAAAGCGGTGATGGACAGGTAATGCTCCTGGGTACTGGGAAAATTCTTTTCACATTTGGTCCTGAGGTAAATAAAAATATTACCAACCTAAGTTCATTTCTTTCGGAAATAAAACTGGTGAATGTTGATGGGGGAATAAAGGCGCAATATATAGATATTCGTTTTGGGAATAAGATCTTTTATAAAGAATAGAACCCACTTACTTAGCGTATTTATTCGTTGCTTCACTTGCTTGCTCTTGCTCAGTACTTTTGCACAGCTTAGTCGCAAGCATCGCTTGCACCTTTAACTAGATCTAAATGAGTGGGTTCTAGAAAATAAAACCCTAAAGAATATTTTGTACAAAATATTCTTTAGGGTTCAAGGTGTTTATTTCCTGTCTTTGCGATTGGGGGTTTTTTCGAGACCTGCATTTTCTATGAGTAATCGGATTACTTTGGCTTGGTATTTAACAGTGCAGTCCGCGATCAAAGATAAAATACGAACAGTTTGAAGGCCTCGCAAGGGGCTTGGTAATCTATTTAATCCACCTGTCAAATCAGAAATTTCTTTTTCGAATGCAAAACCAACCCTCTCAAGTTTCTCAAGTAGGCTTCGTTCAGATTCTTTTATTGATTTACCCATTGTCTGCTCCTGTGTTTTCAAATTGATACTCTGTGTACAACATTTACACAGTTCGTGATCCATTGAAAACGATATGTAAATATGCAACACTTGTCAAATATGAATCTAGGATTCTGGCAAAAATTAAAAAAACCGATTATTGTCCTTGCGCCAATGGCAGATGTCACTGATCCTGCTTTTAGGCGTG
>CAYZPE010000031.1:0-6662 GCA_964480575.1 uncultured Candidatus Saccharibacteria bacterium | reverse complement strand
GCGCGGGGCTTTTATTTTTTATATTTGAATTTATACTTCTTCTGGGTATTTCTTATTTCACATCGACTTCTTACAGAAGCAGTACACCATTTGGATAGTTTATTTCGCTAAACTCATAAATTATCTCAAACGGTCGGTTGATGTTTCTTTACTTCACATCAACCCCCATACTTCGAGCTGAACCTTCGATAATCTTCATCGCCGCATCTACATCATTTGCGTTAAGGTCTGGTAGTTTTCTTTCTGCGATTTCGCGGATTTTAGCTTTTGTAATCACTCCTACCTTACTTACCAAATTCTTTCCAGAACCCTTCTCTTTGCCGATAGCTTTCAAAATAAGACTTGCTGCAGGAGGAGTTTTGAAGACCATGCTGTAGCTTCGGTCTTCGTAAACGGTGATCTCAACTGGGATCATATCCCCCATTTGCTCACGAGTTGCATCGTTAAAGTTCTTTACGAAATCTCCAATGTTAACACCGGCCTGACCCAAAGTTGGACCAAGTGGAGGCGCAGGAGTAGCTTTACCCGCTGGCGCAACAACTTTTACTTTTTTAATTATCTTTTTAGCCATATTTTGTGTGGTTTACAGACTAGCTTAAATTTTCTTAACTTGCAAGAAGTCGAGCTCTACTGGTGTTTCGCGACCAAACATTGAAACCAAAACCTTAATTTTACCGCGCTCTTCATCAACCTCTGAAACCTTGCCTTCAAGCTCCTTAAACGGACCGTCAACAATAGAAACAGCGTCATCAGGAGAGAGGTCAATGTTGTGCTTTATGGTTGTTGAATCCATACGCTTGAAGAGTACGTCAATTTCCTTTTTATCTAATGGCACCGGATAGACTCCAGATCCAACGAATCCAGTCACGCGAGGAGTATTGCGCACTACATACCAAGAGTCGTCGGTTACTGTCATATCAACCAAAATATAACCTGGATAGATTTTCTCTTCCTCTTCAACACGCTTGCCACCCTTGATCTTGATTTTCTTTTCAGTTGGCACAAGTACGTTAAAAATCTTGTCTTCCATACCAAGAGACTCTATGCGCTGTTTTAGATTGCGCATCACGGCATTTTCATACCCAGCATATGTGTGTACGGCGTACCAATTTCTTCCTTCTTCTAATTTTTGTTTTGACATAGGTGTAAAAGCTAAAGAACTAGGTGAGTAATTTAGATAAGGATTTTTTCAAGAATAAGCGAGAAAAGAAGATCGAAAAAACCAAGAAAAACCGCTGTGCCGATAGAAATAAGAATAACAACCAGAGTGAAGACAAGGGCTTGGCGTCGTGTTGGCCAGCTTACGTGCTTCAGCTCCCCTCGCGTATCTCGAATGTAGTTTATGAGACCCATAATTTTCGTATTAAAAAACGCCTCGCGGGCGTGTTTGTATAAAAGCTATATTACTCCCTTTCAAACTGAAAGTCAAATCATGACTTGAATACCAGATATCCAAGTTGCACCCGAAGAAATCCGTGGATGCCAGCTTGTTCAAGCATAATTTTACCCCGCCCTCACAAAAAGTGAGAGCGAGGTAAGAGACTAAGGGTCCAAGGTAAGTACTACTTGCGAGAGAAGAAACGGTAGCCTTCACCCCAGCGATGGGAATTTAAGAGACTATATACGCTGACGTCCCACCGTTTAGTGACCCAGTACACGCAGACGACGGAAACCTTTCCGTCAACATCCTCAACAAAGAAGAAGCTGACATGTCTGATGAGCATACCAATTTCCTCTCCTTCCTCTTTGGCGCTTGATCAGTGCCTCGATTTCGAGAAGGGTGAAGGTGTGGTTTCCTTCGATCAGAAGCTTCGAGAGCTTCTTAATGTCGGTCTCACTTGTCTTGAGAAGGTTTTGTGCCATCTCAATAAAAGTGAGCTTTTCCAGGAGTTGCCACACCGTCGCCTTGCCGGAAGCTCGAGCTTTCTGCTCGAGAGGGAGCCAGAGATCGAGGTTGGGATCATGGTATCCGTACCGCATCTTGTAAGTGAAGCAGTCTTTCGTCTGCTTCAGGCCGACGGCAATAATTTCGATTTGGCCGTCGGTGATTTCTGTTGCAGTCATGATCTTTGTCATGGCGTCATCCTACCTTTCTGACTATTCACCAAAATGTTTTTCGACCAGAGGACTTCCACATTGGTAGTCATAGCTATAAGTTCTTAAATCTGTGCAACATCGGATGTTGCACAGATCATTGAGATTTTATAGCTATGACTACCTTTTTCTCCTACTCATCGACAGGCAGGCGCAATTTCAAGGTGCTTTTAATCTCTTTAGATGAGAGCACCGTTGAGTATCGAAGTTAAGGATTTTCGAAGTAAAAAAGATAGTTTAACAAAAGCCCACTTGGAAGCGAAGCTTCCAAGTGGGCTGCATCCGAGCGAGAAATTGCTTGTAAGAAACATTGCGGAGCGCATAATGCGAGCATAGAAATCAGATAAAAATAGCTCGCCTTGGCGAGCTATGTTTATTTGATATTTGTGTTTCTCAAAAGTAATTTCGAGCGACCTTTATCGTATCTCGTACGTGATCGTTACGTTCGAAACAATTTTATTTTCTCCTGTTGGAAGTGCAACATTTGTTACGCCACCTCGCCCACCCGCCTGTTCTGCAAGAGCCATATCAAATCCTTTTGCATAATAAGGTACTGGATAACTTCCTGATTCAGAGAAGCTTACAATACGGACCAATTTCACGCCTAAATCTTTCACGAGAAGATTCGCCTGTGTGCGTGCATCTTCTATCGCCTGCTTTCGGGCGTCACGCTTAAGAGTGTCTTCATCATCAACAGTGAAGTTGAGACCGCTGATATTTGTAACCCCAATATTTCCTATCGCACCAAGAATCTCACCTGCTTCCGCAACATTTCTTACCTTAATAGAAATAGTCTGGTTTACGGTATAGCCGAGAAGATTTTGCTTTGATGGAGGACAACTAAACTGAGTACAAGGAAAATTTACATAATCGTATTTTGGATACACACTGTAATCAATTGTCTTCACATCTTTATCTTCTACTTTAAAATCCTTTTTCAATACCGCAAGAGCAGCATCAATTTTTGCTGTTACTTTATCTTGTGCTTCCTTAACAGTCTTTCCATCTTCAGAGCCTCCGAAAGTAAATGAAGCAATGTCTGGTACTGCAAACACCTCACCTTCACCAGTGACTGTGATTACGTTTGTAGGAACTACACCACTGCCTACAAATTTATACTCTTTAAAAGCTAGAAGTGTTTGTGCTACAAGAAAAACTGAAGCTAGGAAAATAACTATAGCGACCCACTTAACCATTTTTCTTTTTTCTAAGCTAGAGAGAACTCCCCCTGTCATGTTTTCGTTCATATATTTTTTAACTACTAATTATTAATTTTATTTTTTACCTATCTCCTGCGCTCTGATTTTCATAAGCGGTAAAGAGATTTTGATAAAGTGACGCAACTGTCATTGGTCCAATTCCCCCGGGAACCGGAGTAATCGCACCCACAATATCCTTCACACTTTCAAAATCAACATCTCCCACCAGTGTATACCCTTCAATTTCTTCTTCAAAATTCTTTCCTGAAACCAAGTTGATTCCCACATCGATCACTGTTTGACCCGGAGAAACATGTTCTTTGGTAATAAATTTTGGCTTCCCTATTGCTGCTATAAGAATATCGGCTGTTTGAGTAGAATCTTCAAGATCACACGTTTGACTGTGGCATGCCGTAACTGTCGCATCGCGATTAAGCATAGTGAGAATTGCCGGCTTACCTACCAAAACTGACCTCCCGATAACTGTAATCTTTTTGCCTCGGAGAGGTATCTGATAATGATCAAGAAGAGTCTGAATTCCCTTTGCTGTTGCGGGAACAAATCCACCTCCCGAATTGGTCCACAAGAGTTTGAGGTTTGTACTTGTTAAACCATCAACGTCTTTTTCTGGAGCTACCGCTTCAACCAAGACTTGCGGATCAAGCGAGGGAGGCACCGGAAGTTGCACAATAATGCCGTGCACCTCTGGACTTTGATTGAGTTCACTTATTTTACCCGAAACTGTTTCGAGAGTTACTTTTTCATCAAACCGAATGAGGTCTACTTTTGCCCCCACCATGTCCGCAAACTTAATCTTTTGCGCAATGTAGGCGTTTGAGTCTTCCCTATTTCCAATTTGAATTATGGCGAGTGTCGGCGAAATTTTCTGACCTTCACTTTTCTTCTTGAGGTCTTTTAAAATTCCGTCCCTAATACTTCGTCCATCGAGTATGGTTGCTGACATAGGATCTACTATAGAGCCCTCGGGAGAACTCTGCAACCGACTTAGAGTCCGATATTAATGAGATTTCCTTTCACCTTAGCTCCACCATTGATTTCTGTTTGGTTACTATGTATTGAAGCATCTCCTTCGACATTTACTCGAACATCATCTGATGTCGGCATTGGATCAACAAGAATAAGATCGGTTGCTGCTTCAAGATTATGACGCAAGGTTCCACGAACTTTTGCTTCCTGTGCCAAACGAAGTGACTTTTGGAAGAGAATGAAAGCCTCGTTATAATCTTCCGCTTCAAAACTTATCTTGCCTTCTGCGTATGCATTTTCTGCAAGCTTGAGTTCGGCATCTGCCCGAGCTCGCGCTTCGGAATTAGCTTCTGTTTTTGAATCAATAAAAGCTCTTACCTCAAGAATTTTCTTTTGGGCTGCCTTCATTTTTCCTTCTGCAGAAGTTTTATTTTGAGTAGAAGCATTTTGAGAAATACGAGCTTCAAGATTTGCTCGAATGTTTGTGATTTTCTCTGCCTGAACTCGAACCGACTCGCTTACATTTGCACTTACCTCCTCTCTTGCGTCCGTAGCCACAAAAGATTTCATCTGCATTGTTTGAGGTAGAGCATCCTCATTCATCATCACAGCCATATTGAGAGACTCAGTACCGCTCGCACGAGCCAAAACTCCTTCGTGCGCATTGAGTGACGCTTCAAAGCGAGACGCCACATCTAAAGCAACGAGAACTTCCGACTTTGAAAGCGCTTCGATTCGCTCTTCTACACGAGTAGCATGCGCTGTAAATCGTGATTCGATTTCCGATTCAATCTCGGAATTCAACTCACCTTTTGAAGCAAGCTTTTCTGCTTCGATAAGACGACGCTCTGCAAGATGTGCTTCGAGATTTGCCTTGGCTTCTCCAGACATCGAGAGCGCTCCTTCAACACGTTCATTGAAATTAACCTTAACTCCATAGAGAGCATCTCCCGGAAGTGATCCTTGTGCAGCAAATGAAACACTGCCGCCAACCAAAAGCATAATAAGTACAACAGGCATAGTAGTTCTTCTCATGAACAAAGGAAGAAATTGATACGACGATAACACTTTCTTCGCTTTTTGAAGACGGTCGTGTGTGGTCTCTCTTACAGGATGAGCTTCTGTAAGATTTTCTAGAAAAGTACGCATAGCAACTCTCTCGTCTTCACGAAGACGAACTTGTTGTGCTTTTTCTTTACATTGTTCGAGTATATTCTTCATATATGTAATATGTGCTTCAGTTTTTCCAAACCTCGGTGAATTTTTACCGAAACGGCATTTTCTGACTGACCGGTAATTTCCGCAATTTCTCCAGGTGTTAAATCATCGACATAGCGGAGACGCATCACCTCTCGATAGTTTTCTGGAAGCTTTTGAAGTGCCTCAATCACAATCCCTATCTCGGCATTTTGACCTCCCATAACCTCTTCGGATGCAAACTGAACACCCTCATCAATCTTTAGATCAAGTGAATCTGTTTTTCGTTTTCGGTAATAATCTATGACGAGATTTCCAGCGACTTTGTATAAAAAGGCTTTCATGTTTAGGACTGGCTTATTGTCGGACAGATACTGCCATGTCTTGGTAAAGACATCTTGGGTTATGTCACGAGCAACCTCTCTATCAGAGACTTTGAAAAAACAATGGCGAAATATCGCATCGGCATACATATCGTACGCAGAAAGGAACTCTTGTTTTGTGTGTGAATGCTCCATAGAGTAGACGAGAAATCGACACCCTTCTTACACCTCTCTTACACTCCCTTAAAACGCGCACATATACCTGCTGGCAAGAGACGCTTTCCCAAAGACTCCTCAATCACAAGCTCCCCTGCCTCAGTGTCACCTTTGTATCCTTTCATCATATCGCGAAGTGCGTTTCCATAGCCAAGCGCAGAATATCCAGCGGCATATCCATTTATCAAAACAAACAAGGGTTTGTCGCTTAAAATCTCCTTACATGAATCGAGAAGCTTTTGAAGATCATCTTCGATCTTCCAAACTTCCCCTTTTGCACCACGACCAAAACTTGGCGGATCCATTATGATTGCGTCATATTTTACCCCTCTCTTTATTTCTCTTTTTACAAAAGCGCGCACATCATCTTCGATCCAACGAATTGGTTTACCACTCAACTCTGAAAGTTCTGCATTTTTCTTTGCCCATGTTACCGCAGACTTTGAACCATCAACATGCGTCACATCCGCTCCAGCCTTTGCAGCTGCAAGAGTCGCTCCTCCGGTATATCCAAATAAATTTAATACAGAAATTTTTCGCCCTGCATTTTTTATTCGCTCTTCGATCCATGTCCAGTTTTGCATTTGCTCAGGAAAAACACCTGTGTGTTTAAAGGGGGTAAGTTTTACATGAAAAGCAAAAGCAC
>CAYZPE010000030.1:681-7305 GCA_964480575.1 uncultured Candidatus Saccharibacteria bacterium | reverse complement strand
AAATCAAAAGAGTCCTGAATATTCAGGACTCTTTTGATTTCTGATGGTAGAATCGAACTGGGAAGGGGTCGGGAAACCAAACGGTTTCCCGTAGAGGAAGGCAGCGAAGCGTTGGAAAACCGTGGGTTTCCAAGGAGTGAGATATCTCCCTGCCCGCACAAATCGAAGTGAATTAGAAACCTGACCCTGATTCTCGATGCGTGTATCATCCTGATTTGGTCAGGTCCAAGACGTAAGATCTGCCCACTTCCCTCCCAATCTAAAAGACTTTCTTTCAGTGGACGTAAGAGACCTTTAAACCTCTTCATGAATTAGCCATTAAACGGCTCAAACTGTGGATAACTATGGGGATACTGTGTATTAAAGACAAAAAGTCTTTGACCAATAGAAAGTCCCATTATTTCATAAAATGGCTTTAAATAAAGGTATTCTACTTATAAAGACAAGAAAAATGTCTTTTCAGATAAGGACTTTAATTTGTTTCATGTGAAACAAATAGAAGGTTACACTTGAAACAATGAAGACAGAAAAAAGAAAAACAGGTGATTTAGGTGAGGAAATAGCGTGCAGGTTTCTTATGAAACGAGGGTTTTCTATTGCTGATCGTAACTATCTCAAAAAATGGGGTGAAATTGATATTGTGGCTCTGAAGGACAAAAAGACCTATTTTATTGAAGTCAAAACAGTTGTTTCAAAATTAGTTTCTGAAAAGGACGGCTTTAGACCAGAAGACAATGTTCATCCTTCCAAATTAAAACGAATGGCACGAACTGTTGAAACATATGTTGCCGAGAAGAAAGTAGAAGGGGAGTATCAGTGTGATTTACTAACAGTTAGACTTAATATGGAGACTAAAAAAGCAAAAGTTGAAGTTGTAGAGCACATTCTTTAAAAGAATTTGGAAGCTTCATTTTGTGTGCTAGTATAGCGAGTATTGTAAACGGGGCATGGTGTAACGGTAGCATACACGCTTTGGGAGCGTGCAGTCTGAGTTCAAATCTCAGTGCCCCGACAAATTGTCTAAGCAGTTTCAACGTACAATTGAAGATTTTACCTGTGAAAACTGCAGTTTTTTTGTGAAAGGTAATGGGTACACAAACCACTGTCCAAAATGTTTGTGGAGCAAACATGTTGATGTGAATCCAGGTGATAGGGAAGAGGGTTGCGGCGGACTCATGAAGCCTATAAGCGCTCTCAAGAAGGGCGAAGAATATAGCATTCTCCAGCAGTGTCAAAAATGCGGCTTTGAACGTAAAAACAAAATCCTCCCTGAGGACGATTTTGAAGTACTTGTCGCTCTTTCAAAAAAACTTTAATTCTCTAAAATATCAATAAGTTTCTGTTTATGATTAGGTGCAAGATCGCTTTCAAATTTTTGCTGTTCGACAACAAGGTCTTTAGCCAGGAGGCTTAATAGATTGGTACCAGTTTCATTGCTTAAGCTTCGATCGATATGATTAAGTGTGATTGCTCTCAAGTCTCTATCGGCAGTTTTGTCTGCATCTGTTGCAGTAACGATAAGACCAGCGAGTAGGCCATCCTTGTTGACTGCGGCGCCACCCGAGGATCCTTTTTGTGATACAACAGTGCCTCCAATAGAAATAAGGTCTGCTGTATTTGCTTCAAATGTGAAAACTTCCTTTACACGTGCTACTGAAGATACTGCGTAGAGGTTTTGCAAAATCGCAGATCCGCCAAGAAAGCCCGCAGGATAGCTTCCTGCAAGTATGTATTCGTTTGGACCTACACTACCTAAGAAAAGACTCAGAGAAGAGAATTGCGGCAAAGGATCAGGGGACGCTATTCGTTCAGTGATAAGAAGCAGGGCGTAGTCATTTTCTCCTGTACCTAAAGGGTTGGGCTGGTTTATCTGAACGGCGTTTTCAATCATCCATTCATTTGAAATATAAATAAGTTTAGCTTTGTATTCAGGATGCGCTGGGCTTCCAACGCGAATTACGCAGTCTATATATTCGGGCAAAAGGAAGTACTGGCCAATGTGCGCATTAGTCAGAATGACACCTTTCTCGCTTATTAAAACACCGCTTCCGCTCAAGGGATTTAGGGTGTTTCCGTTTGCACTACAGAGAATGTTTACCAAAGCACCGCGTACTTTTTTATTTATCTCGTCAAACTCAACAATTTCAAGTTGTTGTGCAGTTTCTGAGGGAAGGGTAGTTGTGTTTTGCGAAGCGACTAATGTTTCTTTTACAGGAGGTTTTACTTGTGCAGGAACTTTTTCAGGTGTACGTGGGGGCTTTGTTGTCTGTGTACTTGTAGCTATTTTTTCTGAGGGAATTGTTTTAAATGTTGTGGTTGCGACCGCTACTTCTGTTGTTTCTTTCTGTTCAGATAGGGGAGTGGCAATACTTTTTTGAGTTGCGTCGAAAGAGTTTAGGAGAAGAAGTGAAAGTACGGATGCAATCAAAAGCAAAAGTTTTGTCATGGTAGCTATTATATCAAAATTGCCGGACAGCACTTTTTTTGTTAGGCTACTACATATTGCGGGCGTGGTTTAATGGTAGAACTGCAGTTTTCCAAACTGTAAGTCCGAGTTCGATTCTCGGCGCCCGCACACGACCAAAAAGCACTGGCTATGCCAGTGTTTTTTGTTGTCGGTGCGAGGCGAGAAAGTCACATGCGTGACTTTCGTCCGGAATCGAAAGACGGAGGTCGCGAAGCCGGTGCGTAGCAACCGTGACCGAGTCCGGGGAGAAAGTTCTTGTGAGCAAGGCGAATTAGAAACTTGACCCCGATTCTCGGCGCCCGCACCAACAAAAAATCCCCCGAGCGGGGGATTTTTTAATAGAGTAAGCTGAACCAGAGCTTTCTTTATGTGCCCATTGTAAACTTGAATTTACTTGGGTAAATAATCCTACAGAGATTATTTAACAGCGTCCTTAAGAGCCTTAGCTGCGCGGAACTTAGGAACTTTCATGGCTGGGACTGAGATAGCCTCACCTGTTCGAGGATTGCGAGCTTGGCGAGCCGCACGAACTTTTGCAGAGAAGATACCAAGACCTGCGATTGAAACTTCTTCACCTTTCTTCAAAGTGTCGATAATTGTGTTAACCATTGAATCTACTGCTTGTTCAGCGGAAACCTTTGTTCCACCAATCACCGCATGTACTGCGTCTACGATTCCTGCTTTATTCATATGAATTAAATCTACTAATTAATAATGTATGCAAATTGGTAACGACTCCGTTCTGCATCTGTGGCAAAAGCCTATATTTCTCCTCGGATATAGACCTGCCTATTATATCTCAGGGCACAAAGGGCGCAATAGCTATATAAAAAGGCCTGTGTAAAGGTATTTTAGTCAAGAATAGGGAATTGTTTGACAATAAATTTATATATCTTATAATCTGAAATAGATTGATCTTATCCTTGCGGGGTCATTCTGTAGTAATGTTCGTTGCGCACCCTTGGGGTTTTTTTATACAAAACAAAGCCGGAGGCCCATGGGCCTCCGGCTTTTACTTTTGTTTTGCGTGGTTCTACTACCTCGCAAACTCTATAACTCGATTTTCTCGTATAACCATGACTTTGATTTCTCCAGGGTATTTAAGATCACTTTCAATGCGGAGCGCTATATCACGAGCCATTTTCTTTGCTTCCAAGTCATTCACAGCATCTGGTGTTACGAAGACGCGGATTTCACGTCCTGCCTGCAAAGCGTAAGCCTTTTCAACACCAGTAAATCCTGTAGCGATTGCTTCCAAGTCACCAAGGCGCTTGAGATAGTTTTCTACGGTGTCGCGACGTGCTCCAGGGCGAGAACCAGAAATTGCATCGGCACATTGCACTATATAAGACTCAACAGTCTCATACGGATATTCATTATGATGAGCCTGCATAGCTTTAATAATGTCTTCGTGCGCACCAAACTTCTGCAAGATTCGGCGGCCAATTTCAACGTGTGTACCTGCAACTTCATGGTCTACCGCCTTACCGATATCGTGAAGCAAAGCCCCAGCCTTAGCGATAGCGACGTTTGCACCAAGTTCTTCAGCAAGCATTCCGGCAACGTGAGCCATTTCAACTGAGTGTTGAAGTACGTTTTGTCCATAACTTGTGCGGAAGTAGAGACGGCCAAGAATAGAGATGATGCGTGGATCAAGATTGAAGACCCCGCACTCATATACCGCTTGCTCGCCTTTTTCTTTAATAGTCTTGTTAATTTCACCTTTAGCTTTTTCAACTGCCTCCTCAATCTTTGCTGGCTGAATACGGCCGTCTAAGATGAGATTTTCGAGCGCAACACGAGCAACTTGTCGGCGCACTGGATCAAACGATGAGATGGTGATGGCGCCCGGGGTATCGTCAACAATAATTTCAACACCACTCACTCGTTCAAATGCTTTGATGTTTCTACCTTCTTTTCCAATGATCTTTCCTTTGATATCGTCGGATGGAATTGGGACAGTTGTTGACATCACATCAGAAGGAACTGAGTTTGCAAGGCGATGGATAGAGGTAATCAAAATATCCTTAGCTTTCTTTTCGATTTTCTCCTGACCCATCACTTCAAGTTTTTGGATGCGGATGAGGATGTCTTCCTCGGACTGTTTTTCAACAGCTTCGAGAAGTTTTTTCTTGGCGTCATCAGAAGACATCTGTGCGATTTTTTCGAGCTCCGTTTGTTTCTGCTTTTCTACACTCTCAGCCTTCTCTTTGATTGTTTTGATTTCGGTAATACGAAGCTTGATTTGCTCAACTTCTTTATCAATATCAAGCTGGCGCTTATCAAGAAGCTCCTCTTTTTTAATGAGGCGTTCTTCCGTTTTCTTTAATTTATCTTCTTTTTCTTTAATCTCACCTCGAGCTACTTTAAGCGCTTCTTCTGCGCGAGCCTCTGCATCTCCTGTGATTCGTTTAACTTCCTCTCGTGCATCAAGCATCATCTGCTTGACCTTGAGCTCAACCGAGCTTTTCTTACCAAGAGCAACAAGCCAACGCAGGACGTATCCCACAGCAATTCCCGCAATCGCTGAAACAGCGAGGAGAAATGCGACTAATTTTAAATCCATATGTATCTATTTCGTCGCTTTGATTTCGAGAATGTGGCGTTTTTCGGGAGGAAGCCAGTATGAAATAGGGAAGTGTTGTTTGTATTCATAAAGGGTGAAGTGTTGCAGGGTCATGTGGCCTCAGTCGTAGTCTTTGGTTGCCACATCTTAAAATCGGATGACGAAATGTATTATAATAATAATGTCTACACAATACCAGATACTTTTTTCTTTGTAAATAAAACCTCCGCCCTAGGGCGGAGGTTTTATTTCTTATTTACCTTTGTAAACATTATCGATTATTCCGTACTTCTTTGCTTCGTCTGCTCCCATAAAGTAATCTCGGTCTACATCTTTTTCGATTTTTGAAAGTGGTTGACCTGTACGTTCTGCAAGAATTTTATTTAATCTGTCGCGTGTCTTCAAGATTTGCTTCGCAGTGATTTCAATATCAGTTGCTTGTCCCTGTGCTCCACCCCATGGCTGATGAATCATAATCTCGGAGTTTGGAAGTGCAAAGCGTTTACCTTTTGCTCCTCCTGCAAGAAGCACCGCACCACCCGATGCTGCGATACCAACACAAACAGTTGAAACATCTGGCTTGATATGGTTCATGGTGTCGAGCATGGCAAGAGTCGAAGTTACTGATCCTCCCGGAGAATTGATGTAGAGCTGGATATCTTTTTTAGCATCTTCTGATGCAAGAAAAAGAAGTTGGGCAATAACAAGGTTTGCAGATACATCATCAATAGGGCCTCCAAGGAAAATAATGCGGTCTTTAAGGAGACGTGAAAAGATGTCGTATGCGCGCTCACCAAACTGTGATTTGTCGATAACAATTGGAACTAACATGGTAATTTAGAAATTAGGAATAATGAGTAAGGAATTGATAATTGAATAACGGAGAGAGTATAGCAGATCAAAATATCTTTGACAATAATCTTTTTAAGTGATATTGTTTTTTAGGTGTACAAATTTTTGTGTCCTTTTTTCTGAAAGGGGATTTATGCGAATCGTTCTCTTGGTCTGTGTTCTTTTTTTGGTTCAGTGCGTGAGTCAGGAGCCGAAGGCGTTTGAGGTTATCCTTCCGAACAAGGAGGTGGAAGAGAAGGAGCCTGAACAGAAAAGGATTGAGGAGAAAAAAGAAAAGAAAGAGCTCGTAGAAATGTTTGCGTCCGCAGCTCTCACTCCCTATAGAGGACATACAAACCCTATTCAAGGAGTCTCACATGATCGAAAAAAAGTATCGGACCGAGTACGATCGATTGATGGCTGAGCATCCGTGGCTCATGCGCTGGGAAAATTTCAAGATGAGTATCTCGGAGTTTTTCTGGAGATTTCATCCTCGTCGCAATCGGTGGTGCAAAAAGTGTGGTGAGTTTGTTGGCAACTCCCGACGAGAAGCCAAGGCTCATCGGTGTAACAAAAAGAAGGATTGATTTAACTGCCGCTTCGCATTTCGCGAGGCGGTTTTCATTTTCCTCACAAGGGAAAATGATGTCAGAAGATTTAAACGACGCAGTCGGGTTAAATTTCTGACGCGTATTTTTACACTACGAAAATGATGTCAGAAGATTTAAACGACGCAGTCGGGTTAAATTTCTGACGCGTA
>CAYZPE010000030.1:0-581 GCA_964480575.1 uncultured Candidatus Saccharibacteria bacterium | reverse complement strand
TTTTTACACTACGAAAATGATGTCAGAAGATTTTCTGTAACGTAGTTACATAAAATTCGAGACTTAAATTTTTGCAAAACGTTACAAGTTTTGTGTTACATGTTACATTCTTCGTATGCGACTTCATAGATTTTTTGTAAAAGACAGTATTCCAGAAGTGGGGGAGTTTACTATCTCCGACAGAGAACTCACACATCAGCTCAGGCGGGTTTTTCGATTCACATCGGGCGACAGTGTGATTCTGTTTAATGGAAGTGGTTTTGATGTAGTGTGTGAAATTGTTTCGTTTGGAAAAGAGGAATCACTGTTTCGTGTAACAGATAAAAAAGTTAATCAGCATATTCAAAAAATAGAAGTATTTCTTTTTGCATCACTTATAAAAAATAGTAATTACGAATGGATCTTGGAAAAATGCACCGAGCTCGGTGTTGCGTATTTCGTACCACTTATTTCAGAGAGAAGTGAAAAGAAAAATTTAAACTACGAACGTGCAGAGAAAATTATGAAAGAGGCAAGTGAGCAGTCGGGGAGGGGAACTTTGCCGAAAATTTTTGAGACTATTTTATTACAAAATATATTTG
>CAYZPE010000029.1:0-7729 GCA_964480575.1 uncultured Candidatus Saccharibacteria bacterium | reverse complement strand
AACAAACTGACGTGCGAAATGTAAAACTTCCTGAAAAAGGAGACATCGCAGCGATCGACGTTTCATTCATTTCAGTCACTCACATCTTAAAAGAAGCCTCTGATCTCACTAGAAACGGAGGTGATATTATTATTCTTGTAAAACCTCAATTTGAGGTTGGCAAAGATCATATTGGCAAAAATGGTATTGTTACAAACAAGAATGAGCAAGAAGGTGCCCTAAATAAAATTAAGGAAGCTGGTCTTATTCTTGGGCTTGTTCTTAAAAACACAACCGAATCGCCGATTGAAGGAGGAGATGGAAACAAAGAATACTTTATTCACTTTATTAATATATTAAAATGAAATACGCATACTTTATCGCTTTACTGGCTATTGGAATCTCGATTTTGTATTTACTTCAAGATACTGTAAAAGACACTTACCCTCTCTATTATTACAGCGAAACAACAGATAAGGAATTAAATAATGGAGAAATCGCTTGTGATACACGAGCAGTTGTTTCAGTATCACGAAAAACAAACCGAACACCTTCACTTAAAGAAATTATTGAAGACTTGATCCAAGGCAACCTTACAGCTGATGAGAGAATAGCAGGACTTCAAACTGAATTTCCTAATACAGATTTTAAAGTTCTCGGTGCAACAATCAACAACAGCAAAGCGCACTTAGTCTTTACAGAAGTACCCGGATTTACTACGGGTGGATCATGCCGAATTGGATTACTTCGAGCACAAATTGAAAAAACTGCTTTAGATTATCCAGGAGTAGACACAGTTGAAATACTTCCTGTTGGAGTACTTGAACCATAAAGGTCACTCGTACTTATTTTGGAAAGACCAGAATAATTTTTTTCAAAATTTTTCCTCCTACTCGACACTTCACGTCTCCGTAGAGCCTTTCCAAAATAAATACTCGCTTAGTTAAAAAGAAACAGAGTTTTTAAACATAAGTACTCGCTCCGGTATTTAAAGCCTTCAAGCGGGCTTTTTAATATTGACAAAATCTTCTTACGATTTCCGAACTCGCAAAATTGTGCTTAGTAAGCATAAAGTTTAAAACATCCTTATTTTAGAGCACACCAAAAGAAAGCTCTTTTAACGACAAATTCACTGTTCACACATAACAATAGGTTTTACCCAGATTAGACACAGCTTATCAACATCTTGTTAACTTTTTCGGGATTAGAGCTTCTTGACGTATACAATCAGAGGTTCACAATAGACCCTAGCTACTCTCGCTCGAAAGAAGTTCCGGATTTGTTTTATAAAAAGAGGGGTCCGAATAGCTTTGAGTCTTGGCTCAAACTGAGGACACCCGCATTGTTAGACACTGCGGCAACTACTTCGAGCTTGAGTAAGCTGAACCAGAAAAGACTCCGGTTATGAGCCGGGGTTTTTTCGTATAAAAATTATTCTCGAAGAAAAAGAAGTGCCTCCTCTTCTGTCTTAAACACTTCCATCGGTGTTTTAACATCTGCATACGCCTTGAGGGCATCATTACCTGCTGCAACCAACATGCTCAATCCAAAAACTGCAATCTTTGAAGTATATAACTCATCATGTTTTAAAAGACCAGCCAAGAGAGTGAACGCCTCAGGTTTATACTCTTTAAGCTCTGTCACATCAACAAGAATCGGAACTTTCTTTTGAAGCTTATCATAGAGATCGTGGACCGTATTCCATGTTTCTTTAATAAAGATCATAAACTCATTCAGCTCTTCTGGTGTAGACACAGATCCTATTTTTAGAAGTACTATTTCATCTTTAATATCCGCTTTGAATTTCATATACACAACTATAGCAGTTGTTGGTTGCAAACCTTGTGTATAATTAATGAACAAAGGTCGTTTTCATAAAAAAATAAATAATATGTTCAAAAATAAATGCGGATGGGGTGGAGTCACATGGACTCTTGTTGTTGTCGGCGCAATCAACTGGGGCATCCTAGGTCTTGCTGCTCTCTTTGGCAAACCGGGAGTAAATGTGGTTGAAATGCTCGTCGGTAATTCAGCAACACTCGAAGCGATCGTTTACACACTCGTTGGAGTTGCGGGTGTGCACATGCTTTTTGGAGGATGTTCTTGCAAGAAGTGCGCAATTTAGTTACATAAAAAAACACCCTCCACACTCGTGTGGAGGGTGTTTTTTTATGCTCTATTTTATATAAACCTCAGATGCCACAAAACCTTTTTGAGGAATAGAATAACGTGCAATTCCAGAAGGTACTTTAGAACCAACCGGATCATGAATTTCAAACAAATCTTTATTTTTTCGTACGATTTCGATTTCTTTTGGATGAAATTGGGTAGTTTTTGATTTGAGATACGCCTCTTTGATTGACCAAAAGGCAGTTGCATACAATCTCCTTCTTTCAGGAAGTTTATAACGCTTTATTTCTTTTTGTTCTGAGACTGTCAAAAAAGCTTTGAGAAAATCTCTTTTAAAATTTCGGACACGTTCTATATGAACACCCAGAGATCCATCTCTTTGAGTATGTGAGATACCACCAATTGCAATATGTTGTACATGAGACAGTGAAATATTTGTTCGAGACACATCCCTCAGGTGACCTTTTAAAATTCGATAGATAGGCTTATTATTTCCCGAGCTCATAATTTCAATAGATGCCCAGGGAACAAGAATTCCTTTAGTTTTTTGGAAATATAATCTAATGGCTTTTTTTGCAGCAACACGCTCAAGAAACCACATCTGACGCCGTGTGCTATTCGAAAGAGAAGCATAGCTCACCCTTTCCCAATATGTAAGATAACGCTTGAGATCCTCTACCGTTATCCCTCTTTTTTGTGGGACTACAACTACGTATGACATATTCAATATTTAAAAAAAGCAACCTGTGTCATGCACAGATTAACTCATCTATTATATCACATAGTCCTAATTCGTCAATTATTGTTCAGTTTTTTTGAGATTTCCACCAATAAGCGCCACGAGGGCAATAAGTGCGATGTTTTTAATAATATATTGACCTTCGAGAGTTGGTACAAACACTCCGCCCCAAGTAACGGCGGGTAGAAGAATAAGTGGCATAAATGTTGTTACCATATGCACGGCAAAAAGCACGATAGCAGAGCGCTCAAAACGAGGAACAAGAAAAAGAAAACCAATAAGTATTTCAAAAAGTCCGAAAAAGACAATAAACTGATCGAAGGTTACAAAAGGCAGAGTTTTTTCGAGAAGATCAGAAACTAAAGGGTTTGCAGGACTCTCCCCCACCACTTTCAAAAGTCCGAACCAGAAATAAATTAAAAAAAGTGCAAAACGAGCAAGAGGAAATGTTGCTCCATTCATGCAGTCAATACAGACAGCGTCAATCTTTTTAAACATACCCCTATTTTAACATAAGACAAAACTACTTATCTTTAAACTCGTACACACCTTTCCATTCCACAGGAGGATTTTCTGAAAGTTTTTGGCAACGTTCAATATAAAGTATTGCAGGAGCATCATGTGGAGAAATTTTAAGCACAGCCTCAAACTCCTCTGTAGCCTCTTTCCATTTTCCGAGAGCGTAAAGCGTTCTTCCTTTATTCCACCGTTCAATAAAGGGAGTCTTGCCCATTGGCTCAAAAATTCGCTTTGGTTCTTTTTTACCTTTCACAAGCACTAGGTCAATATCACGAAAAACCAGATCTTCAGTTGCAACTGCAGACTTAGCCACATTCTCCGAAACAAGACATGGTACACCGTAATGCTTAGTTATTCCTTCAAGACGCGATGCAAAATTAACCTCATCCCCCATAACTGTGTAATTAAAGCGCTTTGACGAACCCATATTACCCACCACCATTTTTCCCTTATTTATTCCGACGCCAATATGAAGTTCGGGCCATCCTCTCTTAACCCAATCTTGATTCAATTCAAAGAGTTTAAATTTCATTCGAGTGGAAGCAGTAACTGCTCTGTCAGCCTGATTGGGATTAGAAAGTGGCGCACCCCAAAATGCCATGACCGCATCTCCAATATATTTATCAACAACCCCACCTTCTTCCATAATAATGTCAGTCATTGCCGTCAGGTATTCATTCAAAAGCGCCGTGAGCTCTTGCGGAGTCATCTTTTCTGAAATAGTGGTAAAGCTTCTGATATCAGAAAAGAGAACCGTCATTTCTCGCTCCTCCCCACCCAAACTTACTTTCGAAGGATCTTTAATAAGCTCTTCGATAACATGAGGCGTTAAATAGTATTGAAACACTTGTCTTATGAAGCGTTTTTCTTTTGATTCAATCGCATACTGAAATACAAGAGTGAGAGCTCCTGCCAAAACAAATATGAGTTCCATATAGAGAACAGGCAGAATTAATTTGTATGAAAATGCTACAAGTGCCAGAACAAGAATAGAAACAATACCGCCCACAAAAGAAAATGAAAGCGTTAGTACTTTTTTAAAAAAAATAACCAAAAGAGTGGCAAGGACTGCAAGTATTACAAAAACAATATACGAAATAAGTCTTGAAAGATCGCTAAAGTGCACATTATCTAAAAAAGTACTCACTGCGTTTGCATGAAATTCAACACCGGACATTTGACCATACGGTGTTTCCACAAAATCATGGAGATTTGGTGCTGTAGCACCTATCAAAACTATGGCATCTTTTGTAATACGCGAAGGTATATTACCTTGAACCACATCAACAAAAGGTATAGTAAGAAATGTTTTTGCAGGACCTTTATAATTAACCCTCAAGTCCTGACTCAAACCTTTACCAGATAGAACAGAAGAAAATAAGGCCGTACTTGTCGCTCCTCTGTGTACAAAACGAAGAACTCCGTCTTTTTCTGGCACAATATTCACAATTCCAATTTCTACATGCGGACGTATAAAATGAGTTGGCTGTACTGTAATATTGCCGGAATTACCAACCTCAATCGGCATCACAACTGGAACACTCGAGAGATCTAAGGCCTGTACTAAAGAACCGTCATCAAATAGTCCGAGACGCGAAGGCTCCGAAAAATTAATATCAAAGCCAATAATTTTTGCATTCTGGAGTTTTTGTATCGCACCCACAAAGAGCGCCCTCGGCCATGGCCACTGACCCATTTCAGAGATACTTCTATCATCAATTGCAACAATAACAATATTTGAAGGAGGTGTTTCTTTAACAAAAAACCTATCAATAACCTTCTCCTGCCATAAATCAAAGAAAGAAAAGTAAAATGCACATGAAACTACAAAGATACTAAGTAAAGCAATAGAGCACAGAGTAATTCCTTTTTTCGTCATATTATTGATTGAATCTTCCTTGTGTAGAATCAGGTTCTGGCGCAGGAAGAACCTTAAACGCCTGCTCCTTTAACACGTACGCATTTGAAAGATCTATCATTGCAATATCATATGTTCCAGGAGTTAGACCCACCTTCTCGACATTAAACTCAATTTTACTGTCGCTCACAATTCTGTAGTCTGAAGCAGTTATTTTGCCAAAAATAAGACTTCTAATCTTTGTAAAACCTTTGCCACTTATCGTAACTATCACACTTCCCTGAGTTACTTCAGAAGGTGTGACCCTATCAATCGCAAGTAAGATTGAAGATGGAACCGATTTTACTTCCACAGTTTGAGGTATAGATTCTGGTTTCTGTTCACGTGGAATAGCGAAGTTTTGAACGTGCGGTTTAGTTTCTGCCTTTACCTCAAAACTTGCCTCCGATTTTACATGGGGTGTACTTGCAGGCTTTACCCATCCTGGATTATTTTCCATAAACCATGCGTCCATATCTTCTTTCGTAATATCTGTTATTTCAAAATCTCCTCCTGTTACAATCGCTTTCTTTCCAGCAGGAACAATTTCTTCTGTATAAGAAAGCACAGCTCCTGATGCGCTTTTAAGCGCAAGAGCAACTTCTCCTTCTGCAACAAGAAGTTTGGTTGTAGTAGCAGTTCCCGAAACACCAAAAGACGTACCACGCACAGCCGCACGAGCATTTCCAGTTTCTATTTCAAAATATTCACCTTGTTCCAAAAGCTTTTCAACACGAGACCAAACTCTTCCCACGCCAAGAAGGAAACTCCCTTGGCCATTTGCCATATGTTTTATTGTAAGAGTACTGTCGCGATCAAGGTACGTTTTATGCTCACCTTCCACAAGAGCTGTTCCATTACTGTCTGTTGTTACAATGTCGCCTTCTGTTACATTTTCCAAATCTTTGATGGTCGATATTTTTTGGTTTGCATGTGTAAGGGTAACTTTTGAAGTCAAAGCATCAACAGAAACCTTCATGTCAGAGGTTGTTACGTCATTTGAGGAAAATACCAAAATCGCTGAGATTAAGATCCCCACCACAACTGCCACAAGAACGATTCTCTTTTTACCTAATATTGTCATGGATTATAGTATAGATCATTTTAAGCTTGAATCGAATCGATGCGTTCTGCTTGTTCTATATTCATATCACCAATCTGAGTACGCCTGAGCTCACGAACAGTAGCAGGAACACCCAGCCTTTTGCCAATCTCCTCAGCAAGCGAGCGGATATACGTACCACTCCCAACATCAAACAATGCCTTAAGCACTGCCTTATCATCTTCCTTATACAAATCAACAAACACAACTCTCCGTATCTCCATATTTTTTACGGGAGTTTCAAAAACTTCTCCTGCTCGGGCTTTTTTATACAAAGGTTCTCCAGAAACTTTTATCGCAGAATATGCCGGCACAGAAAGTGCCAAAATCCCTACTACATCCTTCAAAACTTCCTTCACTTTTTCTATATCAAGAGAAACATTTTCATCTTTCAGAATCTTTCCTGTTATGTCTCCTGTATCAGTTTGAATACCAAAAAGAATCTCTGTCTCGTATGTCTTTGGAAGCTTCAGAAACTCAGTAAGCTTTTTTGTTGCGCTCCCGATTGCCACGATCAAAAGACCGGTTGCAAAAGGATCGAGCGTCCCTGCATGGCCCATTTTTCTAATATTCAGTTTCTGGCGCAGTTTTCGAATCACATCAAAAGAAGTAATTCCTTTCGGTTTATCAATAAGTAATATCTTTCCTTCCATATATTAATTAAAACCGTAAAACTTTCCAGAACAAAGAAAGCATTTTATGCAATCTCTTTTTTTCACCTTTTGTTAAGTTATCTGAGGACAAGATCGCCTGATCTGCTACGTGTAAATCTTTCTCAATTTGAGATATGTCTTCCATATTTGCAATCGAAACATCATAAGCATCCTCGCGAACCTGCGCTTGCCTTACATCTTGAGCACGCACCATATCAACAACACCCTGGCGCTTGTGTGGGTGATATTTTTTGATCTTACCATTCATTACTTCCTCAATATCTAGTCTATCTGACTCTATATTTTCATTGTAAGTCTCATCATCTTCTGTTCCATGAGATGCGTAGTCAAAAACCTCCAAAATAACATCGACCTCACTCTGAAGATGAGGGAATTTATGCTTTGTATGGGTTTTTTGAATTGAATCAGCTTTCATTGCCTTATTTAAATATTAAGACGAATAGTATCACTATTAGTATAGAATGTCAATATTATTAAGCATGAAAAAAGCGCCCCCTTTCGAAGGCGCTTTGTTTTTTTCTCTTAGAACTCTAACAACCACAGCCTTTCTCAGGCTGAACAGCCTCGGGCTCACATTCACGGCGTACACTAGCAACAGGATCGTACCGATTAAAAATTTGACGCACATCAGCTCGAACATCTTCGAGCTTCTGATCAGCTCGAATCTTATGAAAACACATCTCGCGTTT
>CAYZPE010000028.1:0-8004 GCA_964480575.1 uncultured Candidatus Saccharibacteria bacterium | reverse complement strand
AAAGGGAGGAATGAAAAAACCCCTCACACATAACTGTGTGAGGGGTTTTGCATGTCGCTCGCTTTAGGCGGCGAGCAACATGCGACCGCGGTGGTAATCCTGAATGAGGATGGCCTCATTCAGGAGGCTCGCGGCATCCTTGTGGTTGCCGAGGATTTCCTGCGCAACCGCTTCGTTGAGGACTTCCTCAACGAAGCGAATGTCAGCCTTGGCGATCGTTTCCCGGACGATGCATTGAATCTGGCTCATTTTGAGCCTCCTACATTAAATTCAGACGATTCTTGAGGTATCTACATAGATAACCTCCCCTGATCGTCTTGATTACTATTATATCATATACAGTTTATTTGTCAAGCTTATTTTGCTCATCTTTTACCTCTCAGATCGGCCGTAAAATAGGCACTTTTGCTTTATTTCTCTTTGTTTTTGAACTCTAAACCTGCTATGATTGAATCTACAAAAGTTAGTTTATGGCAGAAGCAAAAGAAGAAAAGAAAGTAAAAAAAGGAGCCTATAGTGCTGAGGACATCACAGTTCTTGAGGGTCTTGAGCCTGTACGAAAGCGACCTGGAATGTACATCGGTACAACGGGCACGGACGGACTCCATCACCTTATTTGGGAAATTTTTGATAACTCACGAGACGAAGCGATGGGTGGTTTTGCTAATGATATCGAGGTTGTCCTTCTTCCTGGAAAAAGAATTCGTGTGGTAGACAACGGCCGAGGTATTCCTGTTGATGTTCACAAGCAAACTAAAGTTTCTGCGCTTGAAACAATCATGACAACCCTCCATGCTGGAGGAAAATTTGGCGGTGAAGGTTACAAGGTGTCTGGAGGTCTCCACGGAGTGGGTGCGTCGGTTGTGAATGCGCTTTCGGTCTACACCCGTGTGGATGTACATCGTGACGGAGGTCATTTTTTCCAAGAGTACTCATGCGGAAAGAAAAAAGCTGCCACAAAAAGAGTTGGTCCTTCAAAATTAAATGGCACAATTGTAACTTTTGAGCCCGATATAAGTATTTTTAAAGAAATTTCCTTTACATGGGAAAAAATTGTGAACCATCTTCGTCAGCAGGCTTATTTAGTGAAGGGTTTGAGAATCAGCATTATTGATGCTCGTGAATACAAGGGTGATATTCCAACTGAAGAGGCTTTTTATCTGCGTGACCTTGCACTCAACGTTCCGGGGACCTCATTTTATTTTGAAGGGGGACTTGTTTCTCTCATTACTTTCTATAATCAACTTCAAAAGCCAGTTAACAAGAAGATTTTTTATGTAGAAAAAAATACGAGTGAATATGAAACGGTAGAAATTGCACTTCAGTATGTTGATGATATTTCGGCTCGTATAATGCCGTTTGCAAACAATATATATACTGCAGAAGGTGGTACACACCTCACGGGTTTTAAAACTGCTCTCACGAGACTTTTAAATAGTTATGCACGAAAGAATGGCATCATAAAAGAAAACGAAGAGAACTTTACAGGAGATGACGTACTTGAAGGAATTACGGCTGCTATTTCGGTGAAGCTTCGAGAAATTCAATTTGAAGGTCAGACAAAAGCAAAGCTTGGAAGTGTTGAGGCGCGTGGAATGGTTGAAACAGTGTTCAGCGAAGCTTTTGATGCATATCTCGAAGAGAATCCAGATGACGCAAGATCTATCGTAAGTAAGGTTATTCTCGCGCTTCGAGCGCGTAAGGCCGCAAAAGCTGCAAAAGACAGTGTGCTTCGAAAAGGTGTGCTTGAAGGAATGACTTTACCAGGTAAGCTCGCTGACTGCCAATCAAAAAGCGCAGAAGAATCAGAACTCTTTATTGTGGAGGGAGACTCTGCGGGAGGTACAGCAAAGTCTGGACGCGACAGACGAATTCAAGCGATCCTGCCTTTACGAGGAAAGATTTTAAATATTGAACGAGCACGCTTGGACAAGGCGCTCACTTCCGAGCAGATTAAAAATCTTGTTGTTGCTCTTGGAACCGCAATTGGTGACACATTTGATATAACAAAACTTCGTTATCATAAAGTGATTATCGCAACTGATGCCGACGTTGACGGTGCGCACATTCGTACATTACTCCTCACATTGTTCTACCGATTTTTTAGACCTCTTGTTGATGGTGGATTTATTTATATTGCTCAGCCGCCTCTCTATAAAATTAAAAAAGGAAAAGAGATTTTCTATGCTTATACTGATGAAGAAAAAAATAAAGTTGTAGGAAATGCAGATATTGATGATGGTGTAGATACTGAAAACGAAACTCCTGATGAAAATGCAGAAGTTGAAGATGCAAAAAAGAAAGAACGCGCAAAGAAAGTTTCAATACAGCGTTATAAAGGTCTTGGAGAAATGAACTCAGAAGAGTTGTGGGAAACAACCATGGATCCAAACCGCCGTATCTTAAAACAGGTAGCGGTTGATGATGGTCAGGAAGCTGATAAGGTTTTTGATATCTTGATGGGTACTGATGTGCCTGCTCGTAAGTCATTTATCCAATCAAACGCACATAAGGCAAATATCGACATCTAGTTTTGGTGCGATTATTATATTCTTCAGACTGTTCAGTTTGAGGGCTGGGAAGGGTTAGAGAGGTACGCACTATAAATTGTTGCGCGAGCAGGATACTGGGTGGGCCAAATTCCTAACTAAATCACTCAAACACCTTCCCAACCCTCTACAACAAAAAATCACGGCTTTACAGGTGGTCTTTTTTCATGCTAAAAAATAACTCTGATTATTTTTTCTCTAAAATTTTTTCTTGAGATTTTCTAGGAGAGAAAAAATTAAAACACTGGATGTTTGTCAGTAAGGTTAGATATAAAAAATAAAATAATTTTTATTCAAAATAGTAAATAAACGTATATACAAAATATTATACGATGTATCGTATAATATTGAATTATTGAGAGTGGGTAATTTTATAATACTTTTAATAAAAAACCGCGTACCTGTATGGGTACGCGGTTTTTTATTTAGGAACTATTTCTTATTTCTTATTTCTTATTTCTGTAGTGAGGTTTTCGAGGAGTTCATCTGATGAAAGTGTTTCTGGTGCTTTTCCGTCACGACTTTCAAGGTTGACTTGTTTAGCTTCAACTTCTTTATCACCAACGACAAGCCAGTAAGGAACTTTTTCTATTTTTGTATTACGAACTTTCTTTCCAAGTCCGTTATGTGAATCATCAAGTTCTGCGCGAATATCCATACTCTTGAGTTTTTCATATACTTCTTTCGCAAACGCATGATGAGCTTCTGTAATAGGTAGGATTTTTATCTGAACAGGTGAGAGCCAGAGAGGAAAAGCTCCAGCATAATGCTCGATCAAAAGTCCCATGAAGCGTTCAAGTGAACCTGAGATTGCTCGATGAATAACGACAGGGCGCTCCTTCTCACTCTTTTCGTTGATAAAGTACAAATCAAATCGTTCTGGTAGATTGAAATCACACTGAATTGTTGCAAGTTGCCATTCGCGACCGATTGCATCTTTAAACATGAAGTCGAGCTTTGGTCCGTAGAAGGCAGCTTCGCCAATTCCAGGTTTGTAGTTTAGGTTGTTTGATTTAGCTGCTTCTTCAAGAGCTTTTTCAGCTTGTTGCCAGACATCATCTCCTCCAAGGTATTGGCTTTTATCTTCACCGCGTATTGAAAGACGCACCCAATAATCTTCCATAAGTCCAAAGGTGGTATAAAACTCTCTTATGATTCCGACAATTGTTGAAACCTCTTCTTGAATCTGACTTACACGACAAAAGAGATGCCCATCGTCTTGGGTGATTGAGCGCACGCGAGTAAGTCCACCAAGCTGGCCTGATTTCTCATCTCGATAGACAGTAGCTGGTTCAAAATATCGAACAGGCATGTCTCGATATGAAAATTGATTATCTGCGAATATCTGCATGTGATGTGGACAGTTCATAGGTTTCAAGAAGAATTTTTCTTCGCCACCTTGAACTCTAAAGATCTCATCACCAAACTTTGCAGCGTGGCCTGAGGTTACGTAGAGGTCTTCTTTTGCAATATGCGGAGTCCAGACACGGCTGTAATCTTTGTTTTTGTGTAAATCCCAGAGATAATCCTCGATTGCTTTGCGAATCACCATTCCTTTTGGTTGTATTAAAGGAAGTCCAGCTCCAACAAGAGGGGAAGTAGTAAAAAGTTTCAACTCTTTTCCGAGTCTTTTATGGTCGCGCTTTTTTGCTTCTTCTTGCGTCCAGATGTATTTCTCAAGTTCTTCTTTGGTATCAAAAGCAAGTCCGTAAATACGTGTGAGCATTGTGTTTTTTTCATCTCCACGCCAATAGGCACCTGCTGTATGAGAGAGCTTGAAAGAATTGTCAGCAATTTCTTGTGCGGGGTTTTCTACATGTCCACCTCGGCAAAGATCAGTGAAAGAGCTTTCAGCTTTTAGCTGGGAGCTTTTAGGGCCAGAATGATATAGGGTTATTTTTTCGCCCTTACCCTCAATTTCGTTTATCAGCTCTAATTTGTATGGATTGTCTTTGTATATCTCGCGGGCTTTTTCAGCGCTCACTTCTTCACCCTCAAACATGTTCCATGTTTTTAAAATCTTTCTCATCTCCTTCTCAATCTTTGGAAGGTCTTTATCAGAAATAGGAGTTTTAAATTCAAAGTCATAGTAAAAGCCATTATCAATTGCAGGGCCAAGAGTGGGCTGTGCATCAGGGTGAAATTTTAAAATCGCCGCAGCCAAAAGATGGGCAAGAGAGTGGCGTTTATGAGCTAGTTGTTCATTGTGTGACATGGCAAAATCATAGCAAGTTTAACCTTGCAGAGCAAAATAGATTAGGTGAATGATCTTTAGTTGATACTTGAGGTGTCAGTTTTTCTCTCATTAGAATTTATTCTCTTCCCCTGAAAGCTGATTTTTACATTGAAAAAATCACGTCAAAAATTGATGATGATGTAGTCATGGGAAATTTTGACGCAACAGCTCCAAGTTAAAGGCTTAAAGCTTTTTCACTTTCTCAACCACAATACTTTGAGTGTCATTTCGCTTTGAGAACTTGCCTTTGATAGCAACGCAGGCCTCAAGAACAAGAAGATCTTTAAGTTCTTCGTATGTTCGAGGAAATACTACGCCTTCAATACTTCCACTTAAATCAGTAAGTTTAAGAAACATCATCTTGTCACCCTTTTTGGTCATAATTGGTTTTGCTTCTTCGATAATGCCTCCAATGACGACAGTGGAATTTTCTAGTGCGCTTTCTTTTATTTTTGCAATATTTCCGTCACGCTTTTCAAGTTTTTCACGGAATTTATCAAGTGGGTGTCCGGAAATGTAGAGTCCGAGCAGTTCTTTTTCCCACGAGAGTTTTGCATCCATGGTCGCTTCGGGTGCTGGAGCAAGTTTCAGTCCCGGGATTGAGCTCTTATCTTCCATGAGTCCAAAAAGCGAAATCTGATTTAGAGGTGTGTTATGTTTTTCTTTATTATGAGCCAACAGATTTTCAAGATTTCCCAGTAAAAGACCTCGTTCGCCAAAAGCATCCATCGCTCCACATTTAATTAAAGATTCGAGTGATTTTTTGTTGAGATTTTTGTCGGTGATCCGATCGAGGAAGTTTGCAATGGATGTAAATTTTCCAGCACGCTTTCGTTCAGCAATAATAGATCCTCCAATACCTTCACCGAAGTTTTTGATTGTAAAAAGTCCGAAGCGAATCATTTCTTTGCCGCTTTTTGGATCGGTTATTGCGGTAAATCCTCCGAAGCTTTCATTTATATCAGGAGGGAGCACGTCTATTCCCATGCGCTTACATTCATTGATGATTTTTGAAATTTCCTCTACATCACCAGAGTCAGCGGTTAAAACTGCAGACATATAAATAACAGGGAAGTTTGCCTTCATGTATGCAGTTTGATATGCCACACGTCCATAGCTTGCGGCATGAGCTTTGTTGAATCCGTAGGCGGCAAAAGGTTCGATTAGTTTCCAGAGTTCCTCTGCTTTTGCTTCAGACATTCCATTTTTTACGAGACCCTCGAAAAGTTTTCCTTTCTGCTCTTCCATTTCTTTTGGAATCTTTTTACCCATCGCCTTTCGAAGCTTGTCTGCTTCAAGCCATGAATATCCGCCAAGTTTAATAGCAATCATCATAACGTCGTCTTGGTAGGTGATAACACCCCATGAACGATCCAAAATATCCTTCATGCGTGGATCAAGGTAGCGAACTTTCGACGGATCGTGTTTGCGTTCAATATATTGAGGTATGGATTCCATCGGGCCTGGGCGGTAAAGGGCAACCATCGCATTAATGTCGTGAATTGATGAGGGGCGGAGATCTTTAAGGTATTTGGTCATACCAGTACCGTTTAACTGGAAAAGGCCAACAGTTTCCCCTCGAGCGAGCATTTCGAAGGTTTTTATGTCTTCGATATCAACGTTTTCAATATCAACATCAATGTTGCGAATCTTTTTTACAAGCTTTACCGCATCAGCAAGGATTGCCAAGTTTTTAATACCAAGAAAGTCGAATTTCAAAAGGCCGGCCTCCTCAACCGCATGCATATCAAACTGCGTTATGAGCTTGCCTCCCTTGGGGTCAAACTGAAGTGATGTGTAGTCGGTGAGTGGGGTAGGAGAAATCACGACGCCCGCGGCATGAACGGAGATGTGTCTTGCACAGCCTTCAATCTTTTGAGCCATGTCGATAATTGCTTTGGTGTCGGCATCGGATTTATACATTTTCTTAAGCTCAGGTTCCATTTTGAGCGCTCTCTCGATTGTCATTGCAAATCCTTGAGAACCCATCGGAATGAGTTTTGAAATACGATCACCAACTCCATATGAAAAGCCGAGTGCTCGGGCAACATCTCGCACCGCTCCGCGGGCCATCATAGTACCGAACGTACCAATCTGTGCCACTCTGTCGGCGCCGTACTTGTCTCTCATGTACTGGATCATTTCGTCTCGACGATTATCGGCAAAGTCGGTATCGATATCGGGAGCAGAAGGGCGTTCTGGGTTTAAAAATCGCTCGAAGGGAAGTTTGTATTCAAGAGGGTTTACATTGGTGATATGTGCAAGATAGGTAACAAGGGAACCGGCAACCGAACCTCTGATTGTTGTTAAAATATCTCGCTCATGTGCTTCGCGCAAAAAATCTCCCACAGTGAGGAAGTAGGGTGCGTACCCTTTATCGCGAATAACTTTGAGTTCGTATTCAAGGCGCTCAATAAGCTCTGGAGTTTGTGTCAGTCCTCGTTTTGCAATTCCGTCGTATGCGAGGCGCTTCAGTTCGTCATCGTGAGTTTTTCCTTCTGGAATTTTAAAATCAGGAAAAACCCATTTGCCGAGGGGTAAATCAAGATTGCACATCTCTGCAATCTTTAAAGTATTTTCGAGTGTTTCAGGGTCTTTTTTAAAAAGGGTAGCCGCCTTCTCTCCTGAAATAAATGAAAAGTTTTCTTGGGCACCATCAAAGCCTCCCTCATTTTCTCCAACTGAAGTTCCGCTTTGAATTGCGATCATTACCTCGCGTGCGCGGTGATCGTCAGGGTGTATATAGTAGACATCTTGCGCGGCAACAAGTGGCGTATTTGTTTCCTTGGCGATCTTCTTCAATTTCTCCATCTTTTCCTTGTGTCCTTCGATTTCTGAGTGGTAGGTAATTTCGATGAAAAAGTTTTCAGGGCCGTATATTTTTTTGTACCACTCTATGAGCTTCCCGGCTTTATCGAAATCTTCTTGTGAGCAGGCTAGAGCAATGTCGCCACTAAAAGAAGGTGAAATACAAATAAGTCCTTCGGCATGTTTTTCTATGAGTTCTTTGTCTATACGAGGTTTGTAGTAAAAACCCTCAAGATGCGAAATGCTAACAAGTTTAACAAGGTTTCTGTAACCCGTAATATCTTTTGCAAGAAGGACGAGGCGAGTACGAGAGCTGTCGAGTCCGTGCTCTTTGTCGTGCCGAGTTCGTGCCGCAACATATGCATCAATACCAATGATTGGTTTAATGCCGGCTTTTTTGCAGTCTTTGTA
>CAYZPE010000027.1:0-8008 GCA_964480575.1 uncultured Candidatus Saccharibacteria bacterium | reverse complement strand
TAAAAGTTTCCAGATGTTTAATATCACAAAAATATACTTTAGTCAAAACAAAAACCTCTATACACACTAAAAAACCGCATCCTTCTGGATGCAGTTTCGCAGAGTGGAGCCGTTAGCAAAAACTCTATTTTTTGGCTCAGTTGAGACGTTTTAGTCCTTTCGAGCAAAGAGAGGTGTTGTTGGTGGTTTGTTTGCCTTGATAGCTTGTTTTATTTTTTGAGCAGTTTCAGGGAGGAGTGGCTCAAGAAGTTGCGCAACCTCTGCAAGACCTTGCACAAGTTCAGTTATGATTTGAATTCCCTTTTCTTTTTCAGTCTTCACCAGTTTGAATGGCTGTGTTTCTTGGATTTTTTGATCGAGTAAAGATATTTTATTCCACACAACGTGTGCAACTTTTTGAATATCAAAATTTTCGAACGCATCCACGTATTCTTTTGGAAAGTCTATACTTGAAATTTCTACTGGACTTTCAAGATTAGTCTCTGCCATTTTCATAATGCGTGACGTGAGGTTTCCGATACCATTTGCAAGATTTGCATTATAAGCTTCCTTAAATTTTTCTACTGTAAACGGACTGTCTTCAAATGAAGAAAGTTCTCGAAGGCAGTAGTAACGAAGTGCATCTGTGCCAAACTCTTTTACAACATCGTAGGGATTTATGACATTTCCCAAACTCTTACTCATCTTTACTCCCCCATCACCCGTCACAAAACCATCAATTATAATATGTTTTGTGGTTGGTAAACCTGCCGCCATAAGCATTGTCTGCCACATTGCAGACTGCTGACGAAGATTGTCCTTTCCCGCGTATTGCACCGTTTCTCCTTCAACCCAAAACTTATTGAACAAATCTTTGTTTTCGGGCCAACCAAGGGTTGAAATGTAGTTTACAAGCGCGTCAAACCACACGTACATAACATGATCACTATCGTCCGGCACAGGCACTCCCCACGACATCTTGCTCTTTAAGCGAGAGATGCTGAAGTCTTGAAGTCCACGCAACACAAAAGCTTTTATTTCATTGAAACGAAAATCTGGAGTTACAAAATGAGGATTCTTTTCGTAAAGTTCGAGAAGTGGTTTCTGAAATTCTGAGAACTTAAAGAAATAATTTTCTTCGGAAATATGCTCAATCTCGCGGGTGGGATGCAGAGGGCATTTTCCATCGACAAGTTCTGAATCGGTTTTTTCAAGCTCACAGCCAACACAGTATTTTATTGTGTACTGTTTTTTATAGATGTAACCTTTCTCTTTGCAGATTTTCCAAAATTCCTGTGCAGCCTTTTTATGATGCGCATCTGTCGTGCGAATAAAATGAATATCTCCACTTAGTCCAAGCACTCCAATTAAACCCTTAAATTTCTCTGCATATTCGTCCACGTACATCTGCGGATCTTTGCCTGCCTCAAGTGCTTTCTCGTGTATTTTTGCGCCATGCTCATCAGTACCTGTATTAAAAAACACCTCAAAACCTTGAAGTTTTTTAAAACGTGCCACAGCATCCGCTCGCACAAACTCAAGCGCGTGACCCATATGAGGATCAGAGTTTACGTACGGAAGTGTTGTAGTAATGTAAAAAGGTTTCGACATGAAGAAAGTGTACTCAAAAAATCTTCTTTTAGGAAGCACTACTTAACAGACGACTGTGGCTCTTTCAACTTCACAGCAATACTCTCTTTTTGATAATCATTAAAGATTTCCATACCCACTGCCGCGAGAGGAACCGAGAGAAGCACTCCAAGAAATCCCGCCAATTGCCCTCCAGCAACAAGCGCGAGCATAACCACAACTGGCGGCACGCCCACCACCTTTTTCACTACCAAAGGGTAGATAAGCTGATTTTCAAACTGTTGAATAATGAGATAAAGGCCTGCAACAAGAACCCCCATTGAAAGCCCGCCCTCAACAAAACCTAATGCAACCGCAGGAATAGAAGCGAGAATTGGACCGAAAACTGGAATGATTTCAAAAAAACCTGCAATCACCGCGAGAGGAAGCGCATGCTCGACTCCAATCAAAGTAAGTCCGAGATACACCAAAACACCAACAATGATAACCAAGAGAAGTTGTCCTTGCATCCAAAGCCCAATCTTTATTTCAGCTCTTCGCCACAGATCAAGTATATAAGCCTGATACTTAGCAGGAGTAATAACTGAGAGAAAATTTAAAATGCCATGATCTTGCACTGCCAAATAAAACGAAAGAACAATAATAAGAAAGAAGCTCAAAAGCCCTCCAAAAGCCAAGCTTGCCGTACTCCAAAAGCCAGACGAGAGATTTCCGAGTAATTCATTAAATTTTAAAGCAATGTCTTGAAGCGGAAGGTTCTTTGAAAGATCTGAAACAAGAGACATCTCTGTCGCAACCGCCCCCGATTCAGGCCCTTGGAATGGCTGCCAATTCTGAACATTACCTAAATAATCAGGCAAAGAATTGAGAAGGCTTGAAGTTTGACCCAAGAGTGGAATGATTAGAAATGAAAAGATACCAACAAGAAGAAGAGCGAGTCCGACATAAATAAAAATAACAGCAGGAAGTCGCCCTATTCGAAAATGCATAAACCATCGCGTTATCGGCTCAACAGCGGAAGCTGTAACTACTGCCGCAAGAACAACCAACATGAGATCGCGAAGCAAGAAAAGAACAACAAAAAAAGCAGCAACAAGAATTGCTTTTGCAACACTTCCAGGACTTATGTGATAGATATGAGCTTCTCTCTGCATGATTCAATAATACTATAATAAAGAGTCTCGTACGCTATAGGTGCAAAATTTTGACGAGCTCTTTATCATCTTTGAGAGAACTTATGATTGCAAGGTTAAGATTTTTATCAACCATTATTTCTTTCGCCAAAGCCTGCACATCTTCGGCTGTAACTGCTTCTATTTTTTCTTCAAACTCTTTTGGAGTAACTGAGAAACCTTTCATAACTTCTTGCATACCGTAAAACTCTGCCAAAGAATCGGATGTCTCGAGGCTCAGATACATATTTCCAATCAAACAATCTTTTGTTTTTTTAAGCTCTTCGGGCGAGACAAGCTCTGTTTTAAGACGAGAAAATTCTTTGCAGATTACTTCGAGTGCTTCGGGAACACGTTTAATATCAAGACCGGTTGATACCGCAAGAAATCCATGATCAGTAAATTCGTCCGCACTCAATTTAACGTAATAACAGACACCCATTTCATCGCGAAGCTTTTGAAAAAGCCGTGAACTCATACCTGCCCCGAGCACACCATCTAAAACCTGCAGAGCTGCCATACGCTTGTCGGTAACTGGAAATGTACGGACACCGAGCACCACATGCGCCTGATCAGTTTTCTTAGCCTTCATACGAATCTGTGGAATTTTTTGCTTTTCTACAACAGGAATTTTTGTCGGTTTTTCACTTGATGTTATACCTGCAAATGATTTTTCAACAAGCCTCATTGTTTCTTCTTCGTTAAAATTTCCTGAGACAACAATCACGGTTGAGTTTGCGACGTAGTGCTTCGTGCGATATTTTACAAAATCTTCCCTTTTCATTTTTTTGACTGTCTCTTTTGGACCTGCGATATTCCATCCAGCAGGCTGATCGCCATAAAGCAATTCCATGAAAATATCGTGAACATGACGCTGAGGTAAATCCTCATACATATTTATCTCCTCCACGATCACACCTTTTTCTTTTTCAATTTCACTTTCGGGCAGTGTCGGATGAAGATACATATCAGCAATAATATCGAGAGCTTTGCTTAAGTGCCCCGGATGAACTTTTGCGTAATATCCAGTGAATTCCTGGCTCGTAAACGCATTATACTGGGCACCCAGAGAATCGAGCTCCCGACTGATTATATTCACTCCATTTCGCTTTTCTGTACCCTTAAAACACATATGTTCGAGAAAGTGCGAGAGGCCGTTTATATCTTTCGTTTCGTATTTTGAACCAGCTTCAACCATAACAAGCACTGTGACAGCAGTACTTTCCTTCATAGGTATCGTTATAATGCGCAAGCCGTTATCTAAGACAGTTTTATTGAATTTCATATCGAGAGTTTAGCATATTGATATAAAGAAAAAAGCGAAGTCTTTTGAACTTCGCTTTTTCTTGTCTCATTTATTTATCAAACAAAGCCAGCACCTCTTTTTCAGAAATTCTTTTTTGTGTACCATTATCACGATCACGAATAGTTACCGTTCCGTCTTCGAGTGTATCAAAATCAATAGTGACACAGACAGGAGTTCCTATTTCATCTTGTCTTCGATAACGCTTACCAATGTTGCCATTATCGTCAAACATAATATATGGCATTTTTTTCTTGAGTTCTGTATATATATGATATGCACGCTTCATGAGCTCTGGTTTATTTTTGAGAAGCGGAAACACAGCGGCTTTGTAAGGAGCGACAGCAGGAGCAAGTTTCAGAAACGTACGCTTCTCACCTCCCATTTCGTCAACAGTATATGCAGATGAAAGCACAGCAAGTATTGTACGATCCACACCAAACGTTGGCTCGATCACATGTGGCAAGAATTTCTCTTTTGTTTCTTCATCAAAGTAACTGAGATCTTTACCACTCGCCGCCATATGACTTCGAAGATCGAAATCTGTTCGGTACGCGAGACCATAGAGCTCTTTTTTGCCGAAAGGAAAATCAAATTCAAAATCGATTGTGCGCTTTGAGTAATGAGCACGATCCTCGGGCGCCACCTCAAGTTCATGAATAAGTTCTTTTGGAAGACCTATCGCCTCCATCCATGCCCACATCTCTCCTCTCCAATATTCAAACTGAGTTTCCCAATCTTTTTCCTGGACGAAATATTCTATTTCCATTTGCTCGAATTCACGAGATCGAAAAATAAAATCACGAGGAGCGATTTCATTTCGAAATGCTTTTCCAATCTGCGAAATACCAAATGGCAACTTTGGATGAAATGAATCGATAATGTTTTTAAAATTCACAAACATACCCTGTGCGGTTTCAGGTCGAAGATATGACACAGCCGCCTCATCTTCGGTTGCACCAACATGGGTTTTAAACATCATATTAAACTGTCGCACTTCACCTAAAGGATTTCCGTCTGGACTCTTCAGTTTAAGCTCTTTAATCTTTTCGTTTATTGCCGCCAATTTCATTCCCTTCACATCAACCCCAGCTTCCTCCAAAAGATGGTCGGCTCGGAAACGTTTTTTAGTCTTTAGATCTTCAACCAGAGGATCAGCAAAGCCACCCACATGTCCACTTGCCTGCCAAACCTTTTGATTCATAAGAAGTGCAGTATCAACTCCGTACATATCATCGCGAGCAGCAACAAAACGGTTCCACCAGAGATTCTTGATATTGTTTTTAAGAGTTATACCAAGAGGTCCGTAATCCCAGGTACCTGCGAGGCCACCGTAGATACCAGAACCTTGATAGATAAATCCACGCCTCTTTGCAAGAGAAACTACTTCTTCCAAACTATCCTTTTGCTTTGATGTCATTGGCTAAAATGCTAACACAAACTTTTTATAAAGGGTACTTTAATTTTGCCTGAGAGCAAGCACCATTAAGGCTTAACCTTATCATCGCCATTCTTGAAAGCGGGGTCGGTTCCTAAGCGTGTTGTCAGAGCAGCTTTTGTCTCTTCAAGAAAAGCGCTCGTAAATCGGTCACGACCTGTTATGGTTGTTGCACTTATAATATCTGGAGTTGTTTCAACCTGACTTAAACTTGGCACAAAAGAAACCTGGAAGGAAACTTCGCGTGGAGTAGAAGCAAAGCCGGTTCCTGCTCGAAGCTCTCCAATATTCCAAGTAACAGTTTTTTCTATTGGATCAAATGAGATTGATTCCTGTGATGGTGAGGTTTGAGAAAGCCAACTTATATATTGTGGTAATTGTGCTTTCATAACAGCTCCTGTTATGTCGTTTGACGAGTTAGTTGCTGTCCAGATAATTGTGTATGTTGTTTCTTTTTCAGCATGCGGAGGAATTCCACCTTTGTTTGCAAAAGATCCGATTGAATACACAATACGAGTATTAAGACCTATATCTGATGCAATATTAACCTTTCGTGTTATTGATGAAGAAATTTCATCTGGCGTTGTACCACCTGAAAGTTGCGTACCGAGAGCAGTAGCTTCAACCATAATACTTTGATTTGAAATTGGAAGACCTCCGGAAGATCCGAGAGAGAAGAAGGTAAAAGAAAGACTTCCGTTTGCACCAGGGGCCATCTCAGCCAAATCAGGTGTTCCGTTTCGATCCCACACGATCATATTGTCGAGTGAGCGATAGAATCCACCCTGAGAAGCAGTGACGGACGAACGATTGAAAGCGTTACCCGAAAGCTTAACCTCGATTTTTCCATTTACAACACGAACCGGAAGATTGTTAACCCATCGAACAGAACCAGAAACCTGACTGCCTGCAGTCGAAACCAGATCACCTCCAGTTCCACCTAGCGAAAGTTCAACACCAAGACCCGGCTTTTTAATCGCAACAGTTTCAAGAAGAGTAACAAACTCTGCACCGATTATATTTTCATCTCTTTCGCTTGAAATACCTGATGAAAATCTGAAGGTGCGCTCTTCATTGTCCTGACCCTCAAGTTTGCCTCGTATTTTTATCGTACGCTTTTCACCTGGTTTCAAATCACCTAAACGCCACAAACTATCACTTGATGCAGGTTGAGGAGTTGAACGAACAAAACTGAATCCAAAAGGATATTCTGCACGAACAAGTGCGTTTTCTATTACTGTTGTTGAATTTGAAACCGCCTCAAGCATCACCTCAAATTCTTTATTTGAAGCGATTTCCTTAGGATAAGTTGCGGTGAGTGTAATTGGTGAGGAAGCCATCACGATCTCGTATGACTTCTCTTTTGAAAATACAGCATTTGATCCATTCACTCTGTACTCAACAGAAATAACCACATTTTGAATTGCATCTTTTTCACCAAAGAGCACAGCCCTAACCGTGCGACGAACATTGGCACCAGATTCAATACGACCTAAAGTTTCTCTATGACGAAGGAGCTCGGTCTGAAGATCAGACGCAACACGAGTGCCACGCGGATATTCAATCAAAAGATCTGCTGTTTCAAGCGTTGTATTATTTTTATTTTCAATAACGATTTCAAGGGTAAGTTCTTCCCCACCACCAATTGATGTTGGACCTAGTACTCCAATATCAACATTTTTAGAAGAAATATTATTGAAGTCACCAAAAATCGCAAAGAGAGCTACGCTAAAAGCAACCACAAAAAATCCGAGTGAACCGAGGAAAAATATTTTTAGAAATGATCGTTTTTTTGGAGCTGGCATTTGACCAATGAGTTCACCTAGACGTTTATCATCAGTCCAGTTTTGATTCACATCAAGCGTTCTTGAAGATGGAAGATCGTTTGGTTTCTGATTGATAATTGAAGGAGCTTCACGTGAATAAAGTTCCTCTGATAAGCGGTCAAGTCTTCCTTTTGGATTTTGCGGATTAGGATTCGCCATATATTTCTGCATTATATCACGACAGCACTTTAGAGATGGCTCTCTTTAAGAGCTTTATTGATGGCCTCCACAGCCTTTTTCTGATGAGTGTGAAGTATTTCGATCGCATGTTTATCATAAGCATCACTCTGAAGCAGCTCCTCAAATTCCTGTGTAAAGCCGACATATCCAAGACGATTCAAAATACGAAGCATGACAAGACACTGTAAAGTACCAGTTTCTGTATAGGTAAGATCAGCCTCCGCAAGAAATGAAAAACCTCGAGATACAATATCAAAAAGCTCTTCATCTTTTTCTTCACCTCGCACAAGCTTACGCAAAAACGAAACTGTCTGGGCACACACGTAAAGCTTTGAAGGGTTGTGCTTCAAGTTTGTAAACCAAGAGGTCTTGGGTGTTGCTCCAACAATTTTCCAGCCACTTTTTCCATGGACAAACGAAAAATTCGAATGAGAAAAATCCTGAAGACTGAAACGAAGTTTTGAATGTGAGGATCTAATACCTTGCGCGTGCGCACCAAGAAGTCCAAAGTCACGAGTTA
>CAYZPE010000026.1:0-8099 GCA_964480575.1 uncultured Candidatus Saccharibacteria bacterium | reverse complement strand
TCTTTCTCGTCCTCTCGGACAACATAACTTCGTTCTGTGGGCGGGAGAGGACTCGGTTACGGATATTTTGCTATGCAAAATTCCGCAACCCCGACTCAGCGACAAGTACTCGCTATGCTCGTCTTGTATACCGCTTCCGTCTTTCTCGTCCTCTCGGACAACATAACTTCGTTCTGTGGGCGGGAGAGGACTCGGTTACGGATATTTTGCTATGCAAAATTCCGCAACCCCGACTCAGCGACAAGTACTCGCTATGCTCGTCTTGTATACCGCTTCCGTCTTTCTCGTCCTCTCGGACAACATAACTTCGTTCTGTGGGCGGGAGAGGACTCGAACCTCCATGCCTTACGGCACTAGTTCCTAAGACTAGCGCGGCTACCATTACGCCACCCGCCCATATTCGATAACTTTAGCAATATAAATTGTTTTTTTCTATGGAACTAGTGTCTACTAGCCCTATTTTCTGTTTCGCTTTGCTCAACAAAGAAAATTTCTACTTCGTAGAATCGGATGAAAAACAAAGCAGTTTTTTTTTCAGTCACTCGACTCTGCGCGACTACCATTACGCCACCCACCCGTTATTATTAAGATTGATCGCGTGTACGCTCGTCGTCACAAGTATTTTTGGGATCGGATACAACTCTTCTGCTTCGATAAATCACGTTAACTGTGTCATCACAAATAAATTTACTAACATAAATTTTTCGCGATCCCGACTCATGGTTTTTGCCTTGAGCAAAGCTCAAACAAAAACATCATTGTGTCTCGGACAAGCTAAAAATCTAAAGCAGTTTAGATTTTTTTAACGCTTGTCCGCCCTGTAGGGATCGAACCTACGACCTTATCCTTAAGAGGGATCTGCTCTACCAACTGAGCTAAGGGCGGATATGCTATGACGTTAAAGTTTTACTTCATGCCACCCTTAGATCTGGACCTACCAAGACAGCTAAGGGTGGATATAAAATTCAAACGACAGATGTATTTTTAACACAAAAAAGGGATATTACCAAGTGTGGGTTAAGTTTAGTATAGATATTCTATATATTTCTCTACAGGTGCAAAATTATCGGTTAGCGGTGGCAGTGTCGGGTTGTAAGAATCTTTCCATAGTAGCTCTAAATACGATTGCATTGTTTTGTCACTATTTTCAAAAGAGGGTGTTTCGGGTGATTTCAATGCAACAAGCAAAATATTCTGAGCTGCTTCTGGATTTATTTGACGCACTTGAAAAAGGAGTACATGAGGAAATATATCTTTGTAGGTTCTGTACTCAGCTTGTAAAAATTTAGATCTATCTCCAGAAATTGATGAGATAATATTTACCATAACGACTCCGTCATCCGACAAGATGCGGTATATATTTTTAACCGCTTCCTGTGTTGTGAGATGAAAGGGGATTGCAAAGTGAGAAGGGAATGCATCAATGATCATTGTGTCATATGTATGCTCAGTTTTATTGAGAAATATCCTGCCGTCTTTGTGAACTATTCGGACACGTTCACTTTCTTCAAAGTTGAGGTATTGCTTTGACAGTTCTGTAAATCCTGGATCGATTTCTACCACATCCAGTATTTTGTCGGGGTACTTTTTTTGAAAATATTTTGGATAAGAATAGCCTCCTGCACCAATAAGTACTGTATTCTTGAAGTCTGGCTTAAAATGCTGAAGAAGGTTAAACATTTTTGTATACTCGAATAAAAGTTCAGAAGGATTATCGATATACATTCCTGATTGAGCGATTTCTATGTTGTTTGTAATGATGCGTATTGGTCTACCGGTTTCTCTTTCAAAGTTGTCGTAAATAATCAGCCTATTGTAGTCAGTGTCTTTATCTTCAATAATTGTGCTCGAAGTTTGAGAAAAAATATAAGTATTCCAGTTTGGAAAAAAAGCGAGGATGAGAAGCACTACGTATAGAGTCTGTATCTTTGGAGTTTTGTTTTTAAATATATAAAATAAAACAAGTGAGTTTGTAATTGTGACAACCGCTAAGCCTAAGAGGATTTTAGTCGTCCCGACAAGTGATATGAGATAAAATCCACCTAAAAAAGTACCCGCTATGCTACCGAGGGTTGAAAGTGCGTAGAGTCTACCTACCGTTCTTCCGGATGTTTCAATATCTTTAATTTTAAGTTTTACAATAAGCGGAGACACTGTTCCAAAAGCGATAGTTGCTGGTGTAAAGAAAACAAGGCTCGCAAACACTGCTCCTAGGCGAATACTGTCTGTAAAAGTCGTTATTATTTGAAGAAAAGGTTGTAAAAAAGCAGTAGAGCTAATGAAAATACCTCCCAAGAGTATAGCTTTAGCTAAAGTTGCATGAGAGGGATTTTTGTCAGCAATTTTTCCACCCCACCAATAGCCAATACTTAGGCTTGCAAGAATTACTCCTATAATACTTGTCCAGACAAAAGTGGAAGTGCCGAGGTAGGGTGCGATTACACGCGATCCTACAAACTCAAGAATCATGACAGCGGCTCCACATACAAATGCTGTAATTTCTAGAATGTATTTTTTCATGTACTTGAGTTTTTTTTCTTTAAACTATGTGCCCGGGGTGGGAATCGAACCCACATCCCTTGCGAGACACGATTTTAAGTCGTGCGCGTATACCAGTTCCGCCACCCGGGCAAAATATATAAATTAGAAAACCATATTAATTTTCTTGAGGCCACGGCGAGAATTGAACTCGCGCATAAGAGTTTTGCAGACTCTCGACTTACCACTTGTCTACGTGGCCGCTTTATGTAGGTTCGAGTTAATATCAAACCATACGGTTCATTCTATTCACTACCCAAGAGTGAGTCAACGTTCTGTCTGTTTCTTTCGCCGTAATCAATTTCAAAACTGATGTAGGGAATCGCACGCATGCGTGTATTTTCCTTGAGAAAATCTTTGAAGTCTCTTTTTTTTCTATTGATAAAAATAAGAGCAGTGTCTTCTTTGTCTTCAGGAAGTGTTGTGAAAAATATTTTTACCGAACGACGCTTATCATCAGAAATAACCCGAGTTACCGTGATGAGAGAATTTGGCCCCGCTTCCATCTGGATAAATTGTGCGGCTTTTTGACGCAAAATCTCCTCAAATTGTTCGATTGCTTGGCTCATTATTTTTTTTCTACAATAATAAAGGCGTCAAGATAGTCTCCAGGTGCAATTTCCATTTTTGATTCAACCATCGCACCAAATTCTTTTGGAGAAGCAACCTCTGAGGCTTTAAGTTTCTGCTGTTGTAATTCTCGAACTTTACCGCGACCAATTTCAATTCCACGGCGAAGTACTTTAACTTGAGCGCCGATTGGGAAGGTGCCTTTCTCAACTCGTCCGCCAATAATCTGCTTGTCGCGATCTTTGCTAAAGACCTTGAGGATTTTTGCCTCTGCAACACTCTCTTCAACTTGGATTGTTGGCGCAAGAGTCTTTAATGCATCAGTGAGCCATTCAGTCATCTTGTAAATGATGTTGAATTCATGGATCTCGATCTTGAGACGTTCCGCAAGAGCAAGAGCTGCAGGATCAATTTTACTATTGAAGTTTAGAATAATAGATTTTGAATCATGAGAGGCAAGTTTAATGTCGCCTTCAGTCACACGTCCGATACCTCTTTGGAGAATTTTTACTTTCACTCGCTCCACAGAAATTTTTGCAATTTCTTGAAGAATAGCTTCCAAGCTTCCAGCCGCATCAGCTTCAATAATAAGAGGAATAGTTACAGTCAGATCTGCACCGGAAGCAGGTGCGGGGCTCGCAGGTTCTTTTTTCTCTGTTTTTATTTTTTCTTCTTTCTGTATAAGTTCTTCAATAATATGAAGCGCTTCTTTTTTTGAAGCCACTGTTGTAAATGTTGATCCAACTGGAGGCAGACTATCCCAGCCTACAATCTTTACAGGACTTCCAATACCCGCTTCTGCCAATGGTTTACCGAGGAAATTTTCCATGATACGCACGGGCGCGAAGTTTTTATGAGCGATTATAAAGGATCCTTTTCTAAGAGTTCCTTTTTTAACAATAAGGGTTGTGCCGAGACCTTTCTTTGGATCTGTGCTTGTTTCAATAACAACACCTTCAGCTGAAGCTTCAGAGTCTCCGGTAAATCCGCCAAGATCAGCTACGAGAATAATCATGTCGAGTAGTTCTGGAATTCCTTTTCCTGTCTTTGCTGAAATAGGAACAACAGGTACGTCACCACCGTAACCTTCTACATATATTTCATTTTCTGCAAGACTTTGATTTGTTCGTTCAATATTTGCTTCAGGTTTATCAATCTTGCTGATTGCAACTATATAAGGAATCCCGACTTGTTTGATTGAATTGAGCGCCTCGAGTGTCTGAGGTTTTACACCGTCTTCAGCTGAGACAACTAAAATACCAATGTCTGCAACACTTGCTCCACGGTTTCGAATACCTGAAAAGGCTGCGTGGCCAGGAGTGTCGAGAAAAGTAATTTTTTTGAGTAAGCCCGCCGGAGTCTTATGAAGCACTTCATAAGCAGACAAGTGTTGGGTGATACCTCCAGCTTCTTTGTCTACAATGTTCGTCTCTCGAATATAATCGAGAAGAGTTGATTTGCCATGATCAATATGCCCCATTACAGCAATGACAGGTGGTCTCTCTATTGTTTTTGAGGTTGTTTTTTTCATGGTATATGTAAAATATTTGATCGAGCATGTGCTATTTGTTAGCGTAGGCACTCTTTGCTTTTTCAATCACTTCTTTCTCTTCTTCAGAAAGTTCATGTTCTGATACAAAGCCTTTAAGTGACTTTGAAAAGATGCTTACACGGTCTCTCGCATGAAGACTTGAGAAGACTACACCGTCTCCTTTTTCGTTGATGAAAGCAGTGGCAAAACTTTGATTGCCGCCTGCTCCTGTACCTTTGAAAGGATTAAAGCGTACCGTCTCAACGCTTCGGACACTCTTTCGCAGTTTTTCATCAATGATTCGAAAAGAATCCGCTGACTGTGTTTTCCACTGATTGAGTACTCCGAGATCTCTTCGAAGGAGCTTTAGAAGTTCTTCAAAGTTTCCAATGCCAGTACCTAATGTAAAGAGTTTTATCTTTCTTTCTAGACGGATTATCCAGAATATGAGCACTAAAGAAACAGTCAAAAGTGTATATATAAGAATAGTTTCAATCTCCATAGGTGTTTTTAAGTGGTACAGGTCAAAATTATACATATAAAGAGCCTTTTTGCCAATCTTCTGAAGCTGTATTAGAATTTGGGGAATGATATGGAGGTCTCTTTTTAAAACATTTTCAAAGCGGACGTTTCTCGACTATGCATCCACAACACCTGTTGATCCGAGAGTTTTTTCGGCAATGCAGCCTTTTTTTACAGATTCTTTTTGGAATCCAGGTTCTTTGTATAAAGAAGGAGTATTAATACGTCAGGTTGTGGAAGAGGCTCGTAAAAAAATTGCCCAGATTTTAAATGTCACTGCTTCGGAAGTTTTTTTTACGGGAAGCGGTACCGAATCGGATAATATGGCAATTCGTGGCGTGTTTGAAAAGGCAAAAGAGGATGGTTTGGTAAAACCTCATATTGTCACCACTGCATTTGAGCATCCTGCACTTATTGAAGTGTGTAAAAAAATTGAAAAGCTGGGTGGGGAAGTAACGTATCTTTACCCTGATTCACAAGGATTGATACATTCTCAGGATGTGGTAAATGCTCTGAAAGAAAACACGGTTCTTGTGTCTGTTATGTACGCTCATAACGAAATCGGAGTCGTCCAGTCTATTAAAGAAATAAGTCGTGAAGTGAAAAAATGGAAAGAGGATAGAAAGTCACTCTACCCGTATGTTCATACTGATGCCAGTCAGGCGCCAAACTATTTTTCTGTTTCAGTCGACAAGTTTGGCATTGATCTCCTAACACTCGATGCAGGAAAAATATATGGTCCAAAAGGTATAGGACTCTTGGTTGTAAAAAGAAAAGTAAAAATATCGCCAATTATTTCTGGTGGAGGACAGGAAGCAGGTCTTCGTTCTGGGACAGAAAATGTGCCATCTATTGTGGGGTTTGCAAAAGCTCTCGAGATCGCTGGCGTCCTTCGTGAAAAAGAAACAGAAAGAGTAAAAGGATTATCTCAGTATTTTCTCAAACTACTCTCAAAGGAGATTCCACAAGCAGAGCTAAACGGTCATAAAGAAAAAAGACTTCCTAATAATATTAATATCTGTATTCCAGATCTCGACTCAGAGTTTGCAGTGTTAAAGCTTGATGCGCTGGGTATTGCTTGTGCTCATGTGACGACGTGCAAAAGTGCAGGCGATGATTCTGCTTCGTATGCAATTACTGCACTTGGTAAAAAAGAATGTGCAAAATCTTCTCTTCGTTTTACTCTGGGCAGAGGAACGGTACAGAAAGACATTGACCGAGCAGTAGAAGCTCTCAAAAAGATACTTACTATCTGATTGTTACAAGGCGAACTTCTTGGTACATTTGAAGCAGGCTCTTTTTAAGAACTTCTTCGAAAGGATTACGCATGATAGTTCTCCGCTATGCTTTTTATGTGTTTATATGTCTCGCATGCATCATTCTTGCTGTTGTCTCCGCATTGATTTTGATTGGACTCGTTCCTCATATTGAAGCGGAACCAAAATTTGCTCTCTGGTTTTTTCTGGTAGGAGTCATGTTTCTGGTAATGGCAAGTATTGGAACTTTTTTTCTCGCAATGCTTATATGTTGCATTGTGCAGAAAAAACACCTCGAGATGTGGCCTTTTTCTAAGGAGAAAAAAACAGCGCGTGTGGTTTCGTTATCACCCGTCACAGAAGATGCTCCTGCTTCAGCTTCTATCGCCTAACAGTAAAAGGAATCTGTTATGAAGTTAAAAACTAAGCCCTGTCATAAGGGGCTTTTTTGTTGCACCAGAATTTGTTTGTTATAATTAGGGTATGGAAGACCTCACTAAACACCAAATTATACTTCTCTGCCTCCTCCTTTCTTTTGTTACTTCAATTGGAACAGGTGTGATTACTTTTTCACTTTTAAGTGAAGCGCCTCCCGGAGTTACTCAAACCATAAATCGTGTTGTTGAGAAAACAATTGAACGCATAGTTCCCACAGAAACAAATGCGAATGTTCACAAGGTAATGGTAAAAGAAACTGTTGTTGTGAAGGAAGAGGAATTAATCGTTACTGCAATCGAAAAAAATACAGGTCTTGTTGTTCAAATTAAAGGCTCTGTATTGCCTGAGGCTGAAAGCTCTTTCTATGGTCTAGGATTTATTGCAACCAAAGAAGGTTTGATTGTGGCTCCGGCAGATCTTGTTGTTGAGGCTGCTTCTTACAGTGGGCAATTTGCTGATGGGCAAGTGGTGAGACTTATTAAGTCCTACATGTCTGAAGATAAAAGACTTGTATTTTTTATTCCAGAATCTACACCAACCACTCGTCAGACTTTTACTCCAGTAAGCTTTTCTGATTCGGATGCTCTGAAATTGGGGCAGGGTACTATCGTGCTTAGTGGCACAGAGAGTCGTGTAGCCTCATTAGGAAGAATTACAGGTCTTCGAAAACTACCGCACGCAACCACCACATCAATTCTTAATCTTGAACCAAATACTGTTGCACTTATTGAGGTTGATACTGTAGCTAAAGAAAGGATTAAAGGGGAAGTTCTTTTAAATCTTTCGGGAGCTGTGGTAGGTGTTGCAACTTCTGATCAAGATTCATTTTCATTCATTCCTTCTAATGATCTCAAAAAAGAAATTGAAATTTACTCAAAAAAGCCTCAAAATAAGAGCTTATAGTGAATGTTTGACAATAAATCTATAAATTGTAAAATAAAACCCCGCATATGATATAATCATCGTATAGCTTTTAAATCATCAGCATATTATGCCTCCATTCAATCACTTCACAACAAAAGCAAAAGAAGCAATTCGTAAGGCTCATGAGCTTGCTATTGAACGTGGGCAAAATCACGTTAATCCGATGCATCTTCTTACAGCTCTTATTTTACAAGAAGAAAGTATGGTTACTTCAATTTTAGATAAATTGGAAGTTGATACTATCTTACTTACTGACTCTCTTCTCGAGTCTATTGAGTCTTCAGAAACTGGCGCCACCATGTCGCCGTCATATCAAATTT
>CAYZPE010000025.1:0-8428 GCA_964480575.1 uncultured Candidatus Saccharibacteria bacterium | reverse complement strand
CCACCAAGAGCTCAATCAATGTAAAACCTTTTCTAAACTTAGACATGAATTAATAATTTATAATTAATAACAATCTTTTAATTAATAATGGGAATGACCCATTATTATAATTCTTACATTCGACCCCTTACCCGGGTAGTAAGTCGTTTATTTCAAACGATGTATATATTATAAGCCCTTACTTCCTGTGTATGCAATGTAGAGTTTGTGCATGTGTGGATAGGACAAGGTTAAAGATACAACCTGCATCATCGACAGGCAGGAAGAAAAGATGAAATAAGATAAATTATAACCATAAAAGAGCCTGAAATTGAATGAAATATGAAGGAGAATAAAAACCACTAAAACAATATTATGTAAGGCGCTTACAAAGTCCGAAAAGACACAGAGGAGTTCTGGATACTAGGCGTTTACGAGTATTTTAACCAAGATATAGTTTGACCTATATCGCGGGAAAAAACGGAGTAAACAACGACGTAGACAGGACTCTTTTGCGTCTTTTTTAGCTGATAGAGCCAGCGACGTTGTATATAGGCATCAAAACCGCCGCCAGAAGAATTCCCACACCCACTCCAAGAGTCACAATCATAATAGGTTCAATAAGACCTACCAGAGTATCCACCGCATTTGTTACTTCACGACGATAGAACTTCGCCATGGTATCCATAATAGTTCCAAGCTCCCCCGTCTCCTCTCCCACCTTGATCATGGTCGTCATGATAGTTGGAATTTCTTGATATTGACTCAAGGATGTTGAGAATGAACTTCCGCCCTTCACCGCCTGAAGAGAGTCGGTGAGAATGCGCTCGTAGATATCATTTCCCACAATAGAAGCTGTAATCTCGATCGAACGGACCATAGAGATTCCAGAGGAGATCATGGTACTCATGTTGTCTGCAATACGTGAAAGATAGAGCTTGCGATACAAATCACCTACGTAGGGCACTTTGAGTTTAAAGCTTGAGAATGCAAGCCTACCTGTTGGCGTATTGATATAGCGGATAAGAATGAACCCTCCAACCACAAGACCAAGAAGGATGAAGATCCAGAAATTAACAAAGAAGTTACTCACAGCGAGCACGATTTTTGTGTAAATTGGAATCTCCTGACCTGACTCAACTAAAATAACACTGATCTTTGGAATCACAATCGTAAACATCAATACCATCACACCGATAAAAGTGATGATCACAAAGGCTGGATAGATTAAGGCATTACGAGCCTTGCTTGTTACCTCGTAAGTACGGTCAAGATGGTCTGCTAAGTAGTTGAAGGTGTCATTTAACTTTCCAGACTCTTCACCCGCACGAACCATGTTTACATAAAAATCTGAAAAGATATCTGGGTGTTTTGAAAGTGCCTTTGAAATATTACTTCCGCCCTGCAAATCATCAGACACTTCCGTGAGCGCATGACGCAATACTGCATTTGTCATTTCACTCGAAAGAAGTTTAAAAATCTGCAAAGCTGACACCTGCGCATCAAAAAGAGTTGCCATCTGTCGAGATAAGATAACAACCTCCTTATTGGAAACTCTATTCAAAAACTTAATCTTGCTCCTAAATGACTTATCTTCATCAACTGGTTTAATTCCTGACAATACAAGTCCGCGTTTTTGAAGTGCATTTATAGCAACATCAAGTCCGATTGCATCAATCGTTCCTTCTTTTTTCTCTCCTGTAGTATCAATTGCTTTGTAGGCGTAGAGCATATATGTAGTTTATCAGAATTTGTTTATTTGGGCTTGCAATCTCTAGTTTTACGCTGGTCGGAAATTCTTTTAAAGCTTCGCTCTAAAAAATCTTCCGACATACTTTTTTCTTGTGTAAAAAATTAACATGTTTTCATTTATTCCAAAATAGTCATCCATTATTTTTGACTTCGTCATAAATAATATTCTGACATGATTTTCGCTTATGAGCGAAAATCAGAATTTACATCAGCTTTTCCAACGTCTTTGGATTTACTGAATGTCGATATGCGTTCTCTACCGTAATTTCTCCCTGACGCACAAGCTCAGCTAGAGAACGGTTGAGGTCAATCATTCCCTCTTCAGATGAAGTCTCGATGACGGTATTTATCTCATGAGTCCTGCCTTCTCGGATCAAGTTCGAAAGAGCGGCGTTTGCAATAAGAAGCTCATATGCTGGCACCAGACCTCCAGAAATTCGAGGAATAAGACGTTGAGAGAAAATACCCGCAAGAGATCCAGCGAGCTGTAAGCGAATCTGGTTTTGCTGTTCGGATGGGAACGAGTCGATAATACGGTCAACAGTCTGTGAAGCGGTATTAGTGTGAAGTGTTGAAAGCACAAAGTGACCAGTTTCAGCGGCAGTTACCGCGGTTGAAATAGTTTCTGGCTCACGCATTTCACCAATCATCACCACATCAACGTCCTGACGAAATACCCCACGAAGAGCTAGATGGAAATTTGGTGTATCACTTTTTATCTCTCGCTGATCAATAATTGATTTTTTCTGCTTGAATACATATTCAATCGGATCTTCAATTGTAATAATGTGCTCAAGGCGACTTTCATTAATGAGGTCAATAATTGCAGCAAGAGTTGTTGACTTACCCTGACCAGTAGGACCCACCACAAGAAAGAAACCTTGCTGTTTGTCTGCAAAAGTTTTAATAACCGGTGGCAAATTTAATTCCTCAACTGTGCGAATTTTGTTTGGAATGAGACGAAGCGCAATACTTATCGCACCTTGCTGTGTGTAGGCATTACCTCGAAAGCGAGCTTTGTCTCCATATGAATATGCGAAGTCAACCTCATTTTTCTTTTCAAAAACTTCTTTATGGGCCTCATTCAAAAGAGCATTAAATATACCTTTTACATCCTCTTTTGTGAGGACTGGCTTTTTAACGAGTGGCACGAGAAAACTTGCAACACGAATTGTTGGATGACGACCTTCAGAAATGTGGATATCTGATCCATCTTCCCTAATAACGGTATCAATTAAATCTTGTAGTTCTTTTTTATGATCCATAATAAATATTATTTACCGTTTTGCTCGGCTATTTTAACAACTTCAGTTACAACTTCTGAAGGAATCGATGTTGCTTTAACAATATATCCGTGGACATGAAGTGCTTTTGCACGATCGATATCATACTTATCACCCTGATTGGTGAGCATGATAATTATTGCACCTTCCGCAAGTTTTTCCTTTTGAATGTGCTCAATAATATCGAGACCATCAAGACCTGGAAGAACAATGTCTGAGAGTACTATGTCGGGCTTGAAATCTTGAAGCTTCGCAAAAGCTTCTGTTCCACTTGGAGCTGAAACAACCTCAAAACCTTCTTTTGCAAACTTCTGAGAGTACATACCCAAAAGAAACTTGTCATCGTCAATAAGTAAAATTTTATAGTTTTTGTGTGTCATATTATAAACTGTTAACTTCCTCAAACGGAATAATTCTTTTAAATGCTTTAACTAGTGCATCCTCCTTCAAGGTAATCATACCTTGAGAACGCGCAACTTTGTAGATGTCGAGCTCAGTTGGATTTTTAAGAATCATTGCCTCAATATCCTTATTCATTTCAAGCACCTCCATAACATTTGTTCGACCACGAACTCCTGTCGGACAATCTGGGGTTGGTTTGATCTCAAACACCTCTTTACCAATCTCAATATTTTTTCTATATTCAGCCGGCAGGTCGCTAAATTGCTTTTCAATCATCATTTTAATACTTCCTTCAACAGCAAGTGACTTACCTCCATCCTTAGGAAGAGTTGAAACAAGTCGCTGAGCCATCGCAACGATAAGTGTTGGCGCAATAAGATACGGATCAACACCCATATCAATAAGACGAGGAATTACACCAATTGAGCTGTTGGTGTGAATAGTTGAAAGCACAAGGTGCCCAGTGAGCGCCGCCTGTATCGCAAGCTGAGCAGTTTCTTTATCTCGAATTTCACCCACCATAATAATGTCTGGGTCCTGACGGAGTGTTGTGCGCAGACCGTTTGCAAATGTGTAGCCAATCTCTGGGCGAACCTGTGACTGCATCATACCTTCAATACTGTATTCAACCGGGTCTTCGAGTGAGAGCACATTTTTCTCTTCCCTATCGAGCTCATTTAACATCGCATAAAGAGTTGTTGTTTTTCCAGAACCAGTCGGACCAGAAATAAGAATGAGTCCGTAAGGACGCTTAATCGCACGCTTGATCGCTTCAAGATTATTAGGAGAAATCCCCATGTCATCGAGTTTTCGAACACCTTTTTCCTGGTCCAAAATTCTCATCACCACTTTCTCACCGTAGTAAGTTGGGAATGTAGAAACACGAAAGTCGATTTTGCGTCCTTCGATTTTTGCCGAAAAGCGTCCATCTTGTGGCTTACGCTTTTCGTCGAGACGCATATTTGAAAGTATTTTAATACGAGCAATAACCGCAGAGTGAACTTTGTGTGGCAAAATAAGACTTGTGTGTAGGACTCCGTCGATTCGAAAACGCACACGAACATTTTCACGCATTGGTTCAACGTGAACGTCTGAGGCAACACCTTCTGTTGCGTAGCGCAAAATTGTGGCAACAATTTTTGTTACCGGAGCATCCTCGATAATTTTTGTCTCAATATTTGGACCCTCTTCTATTTCATCACTTTCTGCGTCTTGTGATTCACTTCGTGACTCTTTTTTTGAAGCCTCAATCTCAGTCGTGAGTTCGGTTTCAAGCTCAGAAAGAGCCTTGTTTACCTCACCTGAAAGACCTCTATATGATGCGTGAATTTTTTCGAAATCAGCTTCACTGATAAGAAAAAGCTTAAACGGCATATTGATGCGAGATGAAATAAAGTTAAGAGCATCTCTTGCTTCAATGTTGTCCGGATCAACAATTCCAACCTCAAGCACACCGTCCTTAAGACCGAGTGGTGCAAATTGATAATGACTCGCTGACTCTTCAGGAATATACTCGAGAATTTTGGTTGAAATACCTTCCGATGGAAGAGTTCGCATCGGCATTTCAAGATACTCACTTTTCGCCTGCAGAATTTGAGAAGCTGTGACACCTAAGGCAGTGAGAGCTTTTTCAAAGCTTCCTTCGTTTGCCGCGGCTTTTTCTTCAATTGAAGGAATGTCCCGCCGATTGATTATTTTTTTTTCGGCTAGTATATCGAGAATGCTCATACGTATTCTATAAACCTATGGGTGCAAAAGGATTTGGCCTACCTGTTGGAAATGGTATAACATCGAGCTTAAAGTTTGTAAGACTTATGAAAATGGCATCAGCAAAAACCCCATCTTTGAGTTTGATTGACTCGAGCGATGTGAGAAGTGTCGCAATTTCTTCAGTTATTCCAGAAGAAGCCTCTACAGTAAGACCTGTTTCTGACTCACTTTCACCTTTGAAGAAAAACATGTACGCAAAGAATACAACAAGAAGAAGGACGACTACAAGAATTGTTGTTTTATTACTTGAACCTTCCATATTATTTACTGTTTAGTGAATAGACTTGTAAAAGCACATCGAAGTCGTATGCGTTTGATTCTGCTGAAGTAAAATTAACTCGCGTCACATCAAGAATAGTGAGGCTTCGCTCAAGATCTTTTACAAACTGGACAAAATTTTGATAAGGCGCTTTAAATTTCAAAGTTACCACGTTGGTTATGAATGGCTTTCCGGAAGGCTCGGTCGCACTCGTCTTAACATCATTGTTGGTAATATTTACTGACTGAATTCGTATACCATATTTTGCAGCGATACCGTCAATGTCAGTTGCAAATCGAGTCGGATCGATTGTGTCTGGCAGAAAAGCATCAAGCTTAGCTATGTCAGCCTGTGAAAGACTATTGTATTCTGTTGCTAATCGATCATAAACCCGAGTAAGCTCTAGAGCTTTCTCTTCCGCCTCTACATATTTAGTCTCCTCTGCTCGAAGCTCTGTCACAACTGTGTACTGAGGAGCTATGTATACATAATAACTACCGATTGCAACTGCTATTAAAATAAGTGGGAGTGCTGTTTTCATAACTATTGAGTAACAGGAATAAGAGAAAGCTCATCTAAAGAGGCTTTGTACGTAACTGCTTCTGGCTTCAGTGTTAAAAGCGCATCAAAAGAAACTGTACCTTTATCATCAAGAGTAAGTGCCCCGAAGGAAACAGAGGCAACAGAATCATGAATTGAAAGTACGTGTGCCTGACTTGCAACTGCCGCATAACTTTGTGCCTCACCCTTCAAAGAAATTTTTGAGGTATTTCCTGGAACGGTCTCGAAAGTGAAACTCTTGTATCGAACATTTCGAAGCGTTACCGATTCAAGAAAATCTGCAACTCGTGAAAAAGCCACATGTCGAGACAGAATATTTTCTGCAGATGCTGTTTTTCTACCGAGATTTTTAAAAGTATTTAAAGCTGTCTTATCAAGTGCGTCATGAGTCGCCCTTAATTCTGCATCTTTTGTTGCAATACTACTTTTTAGAAAGGTACCGTAAAAGAAAAGTCCAAGGCAAGCAAGAGCTGCAATAATAAAAAGAATAGTAGCGATAATCGCAAAGAAACCCATACCGCCTTGATCTCTTCGGTACGCCACACCGTTAGCTTGTGGCCTCTTTGGAATAAATGATGTCTGGAATCGTGTTTCAACCATAGTATATATTATTTTACTTAGTCTACCACAAACGCACTTTTTTAAGGAAGAGCTACTCTTGCTCTTGGAGCTTACGCAACGCTAATCCAAGGGCCACTGCAAATTCAGGTCCAGTGCGTTCAAGCATCGGCGAGAGAAAAGCTGGAGCCTCAACCTTCACAAACGGATTACCTGCAAGAGTTTCTGCTCTAAAACTTTCGTGCGCATACGGGGCCATTCCTTTGAGAGCTGATCCCCCTCCAACCAAGTAGACCCTGCTCAGTGCTTTCGAATATTTTTTCTGGAAATTTAAAATAACGCGATTTGCTTCATTAAAAATGAATTCGAGTGTAGAACGAATAAGCTCTTTTGCTTCAGTAGGTGCGTTAGGATCAGAGAGGTCAATCGTTCGCTTGAGCTCTTCTGCATCTTTAACAGGAATACCAAGAGAACGAGAGAGTGAAAGAGTTACATCCTGAGATCCTCGGTTAATTGTGTGCGAGACGCGCACAACCCCTCTCTCAACAATATAAAGCTTTGTCGATGCAGCACCCATATCAAAAAGCATAATTGGCAAAGTTTCCTGATCTAAGACACTGCGTATCGTGCTGAAAATTTCAATTTCAAAAAAGCTCGCCTGAATACCTACTTTTGAAACAATATCCTGATAACTCGCCAACACATCATTATGAATCGCAACAATAAGCACATCGGTCTTTGTACTTACCGGAAGAGCCTTATCGGACTCTCCTGGATTTTCATTACGTGGAATAATTGACCAATCAAGAGTTACCTCTGTGATCGGCACAGGAATGTATTTTCGTGCTTCAAGTGGAATCATCTGAGCAAGCTCTCGCTCTCCAACACGAGGCATCTCAATTAGAGTCATGAGACTTGAACTGAAAGGAATCGCAATACCAGCTGATGTTGTGGTTGTTTTTGCTTCTCGTAAGACATCTTTCAAGGCCTCTATTACTTTATCAATTGGGAGTCGTGTTGCTCGTCCGATTTCAGTTTGAGCATATGGACCAAGAGCAAGTGCGCCGTAAGTTTCAAGCACAGCCCTTCCACCTTTTTTACGAAGCTGAACAACCTTGATTGCTGAAGAACCTATATCAATACCAATCACGCTTTCACTGGTCTTTCCAAACATTTTACTGAACAAACTAGCCATGCTACATATGATACCATTAAAGGATATGGTGAAGCACATATGGCTCCGCTCATTCTTCTCAAGACTCCTTGATTTCATATTTCCAAAAAAACCCTCTGTTACACAGCTCGAGAATATGCCTCTCGAGACTTTTCTCTCACTTGAACGTTCAACGCCACACCCTTTAGACTGGATTAAACCTGTGTTTTCGTATAGAAATACACACATGAAAGAACTCGTCTGGCAGATCAAATACAAAAGGAATGGGGAGCTTGCCTTGAAGGTGGCAGAGATTTTAGTTGAAGAAATCCAATCTGATCTCGCAGAAATCTTACTTTTTGAAAGTAGGAGAAAACCGATCCTGATTCCAATCCCCCTCTCTGAAAGAAGACTTCGCGAACGCGGCTATAACCAAACGGAACTCATAGGAAAAGAGATTGCGATACGCGTTAAACATATTGATTATCGAACCGATATTCTTATTCGAGCAATTCATACCTCGCCTCAAACTCATACAAAAACTCGCAAAGAAAGACTCTCACATATTCTTGATTGCTTTGAGGTGATAAAACCCGAACTTGTCCGTGGAAAAATAATTCTTCTTTTAGATGATGTCACCACGACCGGAGCAACACTCAATGAAGCACGAAAAGTCTTGATGAGAGCTGGAGCAAAAGACGTGCGCGCGTA
>CAYZPE010000024.1:0-8508 GCA_964480575.1 uncultured Candidatus Saccharibacteria bacterium | reverse complement strand
TGAAAGCGTCGAGGGGAGTCTCACGCTTGATAGTCGAAAGACTGTCGAATGAATTAGACTGCTGGCATGATAAGACCAGCAGTTTTTCTTTTCTTGTTTTTAAGCTGTTTTTTTGGTATCGTTTGAATTCGTAATGCGCGTGTAGCTCAGTTGGTAGAGCATTCGACTGATACTCGAAAGGTCCCAAGTTCGATCCTTGGCACGCGCACAAGATAGGTGGATTTTTTAGTAAAAATGCTCTATACTATCCGTCGTGCCAAGAGCACGCTTTTTTAATTAAATTTGTATATGCAAGTTCACAAGAAAACCAAGATTGTTGCGACCATTGGTCCTGTAACAGCGTCAGAAGAAATGCTTTCAAAGTTGCTCGAGGAAGGTTTTAACGTTATGCGTTTAAACTTCTCTCATGGTGATTTTGCCGAGCATCAAGGAAAGGTAGACAATCTCCGTAAGGCTGTTAAGAAAACAGGAATTTCTGCAGCTATCATGCAAGACTTGGGTGGTCCAAAGATCCGTATTGGAGATTTTGAAAATGGTGTCATTACACTCAATCCAGGTCAAAAATTCACTCTTACAACAGATAAAATTGTTGGAAATCAAGATCGAGTTTCTGTGAACTACGAACCTTTACCAAAAGAAGTTGTGAGGGGTGGATTTATTCTTCTTCACGATGGAAAGAAGAAGCTAGAAATTGTAGATATTAAAGGCAAGGAAGTTATCTGTAAGGTTATTGTTGGCGGAGAGATAAAAAACAAGCGCGGAATCAATCTTCCGGGCGCTCATCTTTCAATTAGCTCACTTACAGACAAAGACAAAAAAGATCTTGAATTTGGAATAAAAAACAAAGTTGAATTTATTGCATTCTCTTTTGTTCGTCGTGCGTCTGATATTCGTGAACTTCGCGCGCTTCTCGACAAAGCAAAAATGCAGGAAACAAAGATTATTGCAAAGGTTGAGGATACAGAAGGTATAGAAAATATTGATGAAATCATAAACCTCGTTGATGGTGTGATGGTTGCGCGAGGAGATATGGGTATTGAAATCGGAGTTGAGAACGTGCCGGTAATGCAGAAAACCATTATCAAGAAATGTAACGAACAGGGTAAGTTTGTTATAACTGCGACTCATATTCTTGAAAGTATGATCAAGGCGCCAGTGCCAACTCGCGCTGAGGTGTCTGATATTGCAAATGCTGTTATTGATGGCACAGACGCTATTATGCTTTCAGAAGAAACAACTCTCGGTGATTATCCTATTGAATCAGTTCGGACTATGGCAACTGTTGCAAAGAATATTGAAAACAGTCTTTTGTACAAGGATCACATTCTTGCGATGCAAGATCGAAAGCACGCTCTTATGGGCAGTGGTGTTGCCGATGCGGTTTCAAATGAAACAGTAGACTTGGCAAATGCTCTCAATGCAAAAGCAATTATTGCTCTTACTGAAACAGGACGAACTGCACGTTTGATCGCACGTTACAAACCTCTCCAGCCTATTTTTGCTTTTACTGCGAATGATAAAACACACAATCAGTTGCTCATGTCATTTGGTGTTACACCAGTAAAATCAGAAAAATTTAAGGATATTAACGATGCGGTTAAGGCGATTCGCGTACATCTTAAAAAAGAAAAAGTTGTATCTGCAGGAGATAAAATTGTAATTGTCTCAGGTACGCCAATCTATAAGACAGGAACAACAAATACTCTTATTGTTGAGACGATATAATACATCAAACAAAGTCCGGATTAAAAAACCGCACGCCCAAGGGCGTGCGGTTTTGCTTTGACCAAGATTATTTTTTCTTGTAGTATCCTATCCGGATCGGAAGGCTCTTTTCCAAATTTTCTCAGGGAGGCTTATATGCAGACAGATCAGGTTCTTGTTCAAACACGGTCTTACGGTTCTCCCGAAGGGGAATACAAAGGATTCGCATGCGGAAGAGGTGTTGCTGATTTCAAGGACGTATTAGATAATCCAGGATTACTCGCTTCCATTGCTTATCGCGCAGAAGAGTCTGGTGTGAAAAGAGTTTTTGTACCAGACTGTACAGAGTTCAACGCTCTTGTAGCAAGAAAAAAACACTTTCTTTACACTATCCATTCTGTTGGCGGGAGTAAGGTCTCTGTTTTGCATGGTGTGCGTGCTGAAGGTTCTTTTCTCGATCAATCAGGTGATGCTTGCGCTATCTCAACTGGTGACTGTCCAGCGCTTGTAATGCTTTTTCCTGATGGAGAAATGTTTGTAGGGCATGCGGGTCTTGGGTCAGTTGTGAATCTTGCACGAATCAAAAATGAAAAGGGTAATAATCGTGATCATGAAAGCGTGATCGATCAAGTGTTTCGTGTGTGGAAAGGTTCAGACAGGAGTCAGATAAAGGCTTTTGTTGTCTGTGGAATCCAGGCTCAGAGTTACAAGCATCCTTTAAAGTGTCCTATATATGGCGAGAGAAACAAAAAACTCACGCAGTACATTATTGATACGTATGGCAAGGAATGTATTCTTTCTCATAATCCAGGAGATAAAGAGTTAGGAATGATCAATATCTTCAAGATTATTCGTGCCCAACTTGATCGTTATGGCGTATTACCTGGAAATGTAACTCACGACAATGTGAACACTGCAGATGGCTCCGACGAGTGGTGGAGTCATCGCACATGGTACGAGCTTGGACAAAGACACCCTAAAATGCGCAACAATCCTGACGGGCGCAATCTCGTCATGTTCTGGAAGGTTTGATGGACTGAGATTAATTTTAAGTGGTGGAGGAAACTTCGCCACTTTTTTATTTACTCGAACTTGCTAGAATGACGCAATGGATATAAATCCGTTTAAAGGAAAGAAGGTTGTCATAATAGGGCTCGGGCTTCTTGGTGGAGCTCTTAACGATGCGATCTTTTTAGCAACGCAGGGAGCAGATCTACTTATAACGGATCTAAAGACAAAAGAAGAGTTACAGCCTTCGCTTGAAAAACTCATTCAATTTAAAAATATAACGTACGTATTAGGCGAACATCGTCTGGAAGATTTTCGTCAGGCGGACTTCATTGTACAGCCTGGAAATGTACCAATAGATTCTCCATTTCTTCTCGAGGCACGAAAGAATAATATTCCAGTTTATGTAAGCGAGTCATTATTTGCGCAATATTCAGATGCAACAATTGTGGGTATTACGGGTACTCGAGGAAAATCTACGACTACCGCGATGATATTTGAAACATTGAATAAATTTAAACTACAAGGTAGGAATATTTTCCTTGGTGGTAATGTGAAAAATGTTTCAACACTTTCTTTACTTACAGAAGTTAAGAGGGGAGATATTGCAGTTCTTGAACTTGATTCGTGGGCGCTTCATGGCATGGGTGAAATAAAAAAAAGTCCTCATGTGGCAGTTTTTACAACTTTTTTTGATGATCATTTAAATTATTACAAAGGCGATAAAGATTTGTATCTTGAAGATAAAGCGCAGATTTTTAAACATCAGACTGAAAAAGATTTTCTTATTGTAGGTGAACAAATCGAAGGGATTATTAAACAGAAGTATGGAAAGGGAATAAAGAGTAAGGTACGTATCGCTAAATCTTCAGGTTTACCACAAGATTTGAAGCTTCAAGTTCTAGGAGAGCATAATCGCTATAATGCGTCGTGTGCATACGAAACACTTACTGTTCTTGGACTTACGGAAACGGAAATCAAAAAAGGCCTCGAGGAGTTTAAGGGTGTTTCCGGACGTCTGGAGTTCGTTAAGGAAGTAAATGGAATCAAGATTTATAACGACACAACTGCAACGACTCCTGATGCGACCATTGCTGCACTCAAAGCTCTTGGTAAAGATAAAAATATAGTTTTGATTATGGGCGGAGCAGACAAGGGTTTGGACATGGGAGCTCTTAAAAAGGCAATTCCGCACTATGTAAAATCGGTAGTTTTGCTTCCTGGAACAGGCACAGATAAGTTTAATTTAGACGGCGCACTTAAAGCAGAAGATTTGCGCGAAGCTGTGTGGACTGCAATTGATCGTGCTGAGCCTGATGATATTCTTCTCTTTTCTCCAGCATTTGCTTCTTTTGGAATGTTTAAAAATGAATTTGATCGAGGGGAAAGGTTTTTAGAAATAGTAAATAAGTTGTGATATGAGGCGTATAATAAAGAATAATGGAGACTTTTAAAAAAACAATTCTGTATGTACTACTCTGGTCTTTTTTAGTTATCCTTGTTCTTGCAAATAGATTCCATGGTGAATTAGAAAGTTATACGTCTTTTTTGCCACAGTACTCAATACTTACTCTCACGTTAGTTTTTTGTACACTCCTTATTTTTTTATTTATACAAAAAGAACGTGACTTAGAAAATCTTAAATATCAATTTTTGACTATTGTTACTCATAAATTTAGAACTTCACTTACGGGTATTAAATGGGCAATTGATTCTCTAAAAGGAGAGACAACGATAGAAGATAAGGACTCCTTAATAAAAAGCATAAATGGAGCAATTGCTAAGCTGATGCAAGTGGTTGATCACTTGGCAGGAGTCGCTCGTTTTGATAGTAGGCTTGCGTATGCATTTAAGGCGGTTTCTTTTAGAGAAATGGTTGATGAGGCACTTGGTAAACTTAATGAACATATTCGTCGTAAGGATTTACATTTTGATATTCAAGCAGATTCTTCAATGCCTCTTGTTGTTGTTGACGAGCAGAAAATACAGTTTGTGCTTGATACGTTGTTTGAAAATGCAATGAAATATACTCCAAATGGAGGGCTTATTAAGGTGACTTTACAAAGTAGGAATGGCCGTATTTATTTTTCTATTGAGGACTCAGGTATTGGGCTTAATGCAAGTGATAAACGTCGCTTATTTAAAAAGTTTTGGAGAAGTGAGGGTGCAAAAAATGCAGACCCGGAAGGTTTGGGTTTGGCGCTTTTTGTATCGAACATTATTGTTAAACATCATAATGGAACAATACGGGCTGAATCAAAGGGGAGAAACAAAGGAACGACGTTTCATGTTGTTTTTAAGCTCAATAATTAATTGGTTTTTTCTTCTTGGAATTTTCATTTTCTCTTTGTTAGAGTTACTGTAGGATTTTTAGCACAAATTTAGCACAAAGGAGTTTTTTATGAAAATGACGACACAGCCAGGTTCTGGTCTTGCGACAGTCGATCCCGAACTTATGGAGAAATATGAAAAAGCACTAGCAGATCCGAGATTCAGTGCATTTCATCAGGGAGCCACTAAGACACATCCTATCTATTTGAGTGGAATACGGCGTGAGATTCCTCTGTCTTTGGTTGCTGTACTTATTGCATCTGAGGTGAATATGGGGGTTGATTCTCCCCAGGTTGATCTTCGGAAGCTCTTGGAGTTGCTTGCCTGTATCGTTAATCGAGATGGTGTGGAGACTCACAAGAGTGCTTGATCGTCGCAATTTACCGCCCAATTTACTCTGCACGAAGCAGGGTATGTTGGGCGGTTTTTCATTTTTCCACTTGAAAAATGATGTCAAAAGATTTTGAATGGCGTAAGTCATAAGAAATTTTTGACACTTATTTTTTCCACTTGAAAAATGATGTCAAAAGATTTTGAATGGCGTAAGTCATAAGAAATTTTTGACACAGGAGTGCGTTTTTTACCCTACGAGTTATACTAGCGTCATGTCTCATATTGATCTTACAAAAATACATAAAGTTCACTTTATTGGAATTGGGGGTATTGGTGTTTCTGCAATTGCTCGCATGATGCTTCATCTTGGAAAAAAGGTGAGCGGTTCTGATAATTCACCTTCTGAAATTACGGAAGAGTTAAAGAAGTTGGGAGTCGAAGTGGTGCAGGGTCACAAGGCAGAAAATATTAAGGATGATGTGGGCTTGGTTGTATATACGGCTGCGGTCCCAAAAGAAAATCCCGAATTTGTTGAGGCTGTTAAAAAGAACATCCTCATACTTTCATATGGAGATATGCTCGGAGTAGTTTCTAAAGGAAAGAAGGTGATTGCTGTTTCGGGTACTCATGGGAAAACAACCACAACTGCGATGCTTGCTGAGATATTAATGAAAGGTGGGCTTCAGCCAACTGTGGTTGTGGGGTCGCTCCTCTTAAATCCTCGAACAAATTTTGTTCCCGGCACAAGTGATCTTTTTGTAACCGAGGCTGATGAATATAAAAAATCATTTTCAAATCTTTCACCTTTTATATTAATTATTACAAATATTGATCTTGATCATCTAGACTTCTACAAAGATTTGGCTGATATTCAGAATGCCTTCGCTGAACTTGTGGAAAAAATTCCCGAAGATGGTTTTCTGATCTGTAATATGACGCATCCGCACAGTGGTCTAGTTGTGGCACGTGCAAAATGTATAGTGCTCGACTACGCTTCTTTACTCGATTTTCCACATCTTAAGGTTCCAGGTAAACATAATCGAGAAAATGCAAAGGCGGCAGCTTGTGCGGCAAGTGTTTTAGGAGTTTCTCCGGAAAGTATAGACGAAGCTCTTAAGGAGTTTAAGGGAACATGGAGACGTTTTGAGTATAAAGGTCTCACGAAGAATGGAACCCTCGTCTATGATGACTACGCACACAATCCTCATAAGGTGCGGGCGGCACTTTCGGGTGCGCGAGAAATGTTTCCCGATAGAAAAATTACAGTGGTTTTCCAGCCACATCTTTATAGCCGTACAAAACTTCTACTCGAGGAATTTGCAAATTCATTTGCCGATGCAGATAGAGTGCTGATCACTCCGATTTATGCGGCACGAGAGCAAAATGATCCTTCTATTTCATCTCAAATCCTTGCGGGTGCAATTCAGAAAAATTCAAGAAAAGGTGAAGTTGTTAAAAATATGGAAACACTTCATGAAGACGTAGAGAGTCTCTGCAAAAAAGATGAAATTCTTATTTTTATGGGAGCAGGGGATTTGTATAAAATTGCAGAAAAAATGATTCAGAAGTCTTAAACCTGTCCACAGGTTTTATTTGTTGGGGCAGGAGTATATAATAGGCACACATATGATGAACGGATCGCAAAAAAGTATATGCATAATTGGAATTCTTTTAGCGATCATACCCTTTTTAGGTTTTCCCGGAAGTGTTGAGTCTTTCTTTGTTTTTGCTCTCGGCGTGTCTGTTTCTATAATAGCCTTCGCTTCTTCAAGAAAAAAGAAATCGTTTGGAGAGCGAGTTATGGGAGAAATTAAATCTATTGCCTCTCAAGTTTTTGTCGAAAACAGTCCAACAACTCATTAGCTCATGTCTTCCTTACCTAGAGTGAAATTTTCCCAGCTATTAGTAGGATCGGTTATCGTTTTTACTGGCTATGTTTTAGCGGGGAGTTTTCCTCTGTTCGACAAAGTAAACTATGTCGCTCCTCTTCTGCCAATAACAGATGTTATAACTGTGTCCGAGAAAGAAGTTTTTGTAGTGACTCACGAGCCCTTACCAGAAAGTGTAAAGGCGATTTATATGACAAGTTGTGTTGCAGGAACTCCTTCTATTCGAAAAGGTCTTGTGGCACTTGTAGAAGAGACTGAGCTCAATTCAATTATTATTGATATCAAAGATTATAGCGGTCATATTTCGTTTGTACCTGAGGATGAAAACCTTAAATCTCTAGTATCAAAAAATTGTTTTGCGCATGATATGAAGGAATTCATCGGAGAACTTCACGAAAAAGGAATTTTTGTGATTGGGCGTATAACTGTTTTTCAGGATCCGTACCTTACGAAGTTGAGACCTGAGTTAGCTGTAAAAAAACGAACAGATACGTCGGTGGTATGGAAAGACAATAAAGGACTCTCGTTTACCGATCCAGGGGCAAAAGATGTGTGGGACTACCATGTAAAAATTAGTAAAGAAGCGTATGCGATTGGTTTCGATGAACTTAATTTTGATTATATTCGTTATCCTTCAGACGGACCAATGAATGATATTTATTTTCCATGGAGCGATGGAAGAAAAAAAACAGATGTTATGGGTGAGTTTTTCAAATATCTTCATGGTGAATTAAATCCACTCGGTATTGTAATGTCTGCAGATTTGTTTGGTATGACAACAACTAACTCAGATGATTTAAATATAGGTCAAAAGCTCGAAGTTGCCCTGCCTTATTTTGATTTTATCGCACCAATGGTCTATCCATCTCACTATCCAAAAAGTTTTCTTGGTTTTGAAAATCCAGCAGCACACCCGTACGAGGTGATAAAACACTCGATGACAGAAGGGGTTAAAAAGGTAAATGTTTTCAATGCTTCTGTTGCAAGTACTTCTCCACTTAAGTTACGTCCTTGGCTTCAGGATTTTAATCTAGGTGCACAATATACGGCTGATAAGGTGAGGGCGCAGATTCAAGCAACTTACGACTCAGGTCTCACCTCATGGATGCTGTGGAATGCATCAAATAGATATACCCGCGATGCGCTTCTATCTGAGTAGTAGGCACACTCTGTGGTCAAAAAGAAAGTTGGGGTATAATTGACTTAAGATACTTTTTCTTATGAATGAAGAAAATAAAATAAC
>CAYZPE010000023.1:0-8821 GCA_964480575.1 uncultured Candidatus Saccharibacteria bacterium | reverse complement strand
CAGGTTTCTAAATTCGCCTTGCTCATTAAGAACCTCCTACCCGAGCTCGCCTGTTAGAAGCAACACAGCTCCGCTTTTCAAGTCCGCACACAATCAAAGCAGTTTACTTGTTTCGGCCGCAATAAAACCCCTTTCGGGGTTTTATTGTGCGCGGCCGAGCGGACTTGATCACAACTCTTCTGTTTCAATAAGTCTTCGCAACGAAGGTTGCTACCCCACCTCGGCTATGACTGCTAAGCAATCGGCTTCGCAGCCTCCGGTCTTCAAGTCCGCCGTCACTGTAAAACAAAACCGCCCAGATGCTATACATCCGGGCGGTTTGTTCTATGCGCGGCCGAGCGGACTTGAACCGCCGACCTCTCGCGTGACAGGCGAGCGTTCTAACCAGCTGAACTACGGCCGCATATTTATTGAATTCGAAAATGTCCCTGCAGACCGAGTTATTTGAGCTTTTATCTAACCAAAACAACTACGGCCGCATAAGGGTCAATGTAGCAAAAATAATAGCTTTAATCAATGTGTCGGCGGAAGGAATCGAACCTTCGACCTCGGGCTTATGAGTCCCGCGCTCTAACCAACTGAGCTACGCCGACATCTATAACAAAAAGCATACTACCATAACCCTTTTAAAACAAAACCCGCCTTCCTATATCCCTTCGGATTGGTAAGCGGGTTTTGTTTTAAACGTGTTGCGGGGCTCGGATTTGAACCGAGAATCTCAAGGTTATGAGCCTTGCGAGATACCGTTACTCTACCCCGCGATAATGCCAAGTTGCCATTATACGTTAAAGAGTAAGAAAATCAAGTACAAAAAACCTAAATAAACTTAAACTCCTGAAATACTGCTCTATATAGATCAATAACTCGCCTTATTTCTCGATCATTCAAATTAAAACTTGATCCTTCGTGAGCAATTGCATTTCTGACCTTATGCGCTTCCCATGCAAAATCAAGCGTAAGAAAATCACTTTTTTCAATGGTCTTAAGCTTCTCGCCAATCGAATCACCTCGATAACCTAGAGCATTCAAAAGTTCATCAAGCATTATATCTGCCTCAATAATAGCAAGACGCCACTCATTCGGATTTTGAGAGCTTGCATGTTCTTCTACCTTTTGCCATTTTTTATTTACAATTGGATTAACAACATTGTCATCATCGAGAGTCTCTTCAGCCGGATAGAGCTTAACCCTCTCTTCTTGTTTAAGGTGGTTAATTTTTCGCGAAAGATACACTAAAATAACTCCTAGAAAAACCGAGATTAAAATTGAAATTAATTTCAAAAGTGGAGCCAAAGCAAGAAATTTTTCTAAAAAAGTTTCAGAGGCTCCCGTAAGCGATGGATTGTTATAGAAAAAGTTTTGGACACGATTAATAATTGCTCCACCAATCGTTGCGATAATAAGAAGCACTATTACAGGTTCTGCTGGATGTGGCACACGCGAAATCCAATCTGCGCCACCACCACCCTTATCTTTATCATCTGCCATATTCTAAAGTATAAGCCCGGAACTTCGAGCTGTCAGTATTACTGTTCACCTAAAAATTTCTTTCCGACTTTAAAAAGAATACTCTCTGCACCTGCTCCAGCCATAAACTGAATCCCGAGCGGAAGCTTCTTTCCTTCTACATTCGAAAAACCTGAAGGAACAGAGAGCGCTGGAATACCTACAATATTTGCTGTAACAGTAAATATGTCTGCCAAATACATCTCTAAAGGATCGTTTGATTTTTCCCCAATTTTAAATGCAGGAGTTGGAGTTGTGGGAGTAAGGATTACATCCACATCGAGAAAAAGTTTATTGAAGCGCTCGGTCATTTCTTGCTTCAGTCTAACTGCTTTGTTGTAATACGCATCATAATACCCAGTTGAAAGCACATACGCACCAAGCATAATACGACGACGCACCTCCTTGCCAAACCCCTCTCTTCGAGTTTGGAGATAGTCATCAAGCAAATCTTTTCCATCCTTGTGTATTCCATATTTAACTCCATCAAACCTCGCCAGGTTTGAAGACACCTCTGCCGGCATAAGAATGTAGTACACAGCAAGAGCCTGTGACATGTCGGGCATATCAATCTCCTTAACCTTGCATCCGAGAGATTTTAATTTCTCGAGAGACTCCTTGAAGTTTGAAACCACATCCTTATGCAAACCTTTTTGATCTAAAAGTCCTTTAGGGATACCAATCGTTATTTCTTTTGAATCGCGAACCTTGTAGGTGTCGTGATCTATTGTCGTACTGTCGTAGATATCTTTCCCACAAAGAGCATTATACATAATTTCTGCATCAGCAACTGTTTTAGTAATAGGTCCAATTTGATCAAGTGATGAACCCATAGCCATAAGACCATGACGCGAAACTCTTCCGTATGTCGTCTTTAACCCTACCACCCCACAAAGACTCGCTGGCTGACGAATAGAACCTCCCGTGTCAGATCCGAGCGCTCCAAGTGCGATATTACCAGCAACAGCAACAGCAGAACCACCCGAAGATCCACCCGGTACGCGCGATTCATCATGTGGATTTTTACTCGGCCCAAAGGCAGAATTCTCAGTCGAGCTTCCCATCGCAAATTCATCCATATTCGTACGTCCTATGAAAACCACACCCACTTCTTTTAGTTTTGAAATTACCGTTGCATCGTATGTTGCGCGATAATTTTCGAGCATTCTTGATGATGAGCTTGCAATTTTTCCCTTAATCAAAATATTATCCTTAATTGCCAAAGGTATTCCCGTCAAAAGAGTTGCTTTTTTTTGAGCAAATAAACTATCAGCATGTTTCGCCTGAGAAATAACATCCTCATACACCTCTAGGTATGCATTGAGCTCTTGGTTTTTTGAAGCAATTTCATCAAGATACGCCTGTACAAGTTCTACGGCAGTACAATCACCCTTCACAAGATGATTATGTGCTTTTTCGATTGTAAGTTCAGAAAGATTAATTTTCATTACAGTATTTTCTTAACACGAAGATAATTCCCTTCTCGATCTGGAGCCTCATTCAAGAGCGCTTCAGTATGAATTCCCGACTCATGAGGATTCACATCATCTCGAAGCACATTTCGAACTACCCCAGCCTGTGGCAAGACATCTTTTTGAAGCGGAACCTTTTGAACCTGAGCAACGTATAGAAGAATTGAATCAATCTCAGTTCGGAACTTTTCTACCTCTTCAGGCGTAATCTTGATACGCGAAAGAGATGCGAGTTTCTCTATGTCTTTAACCTCAATCATGTGTGAAATGATAGCATTTGAACAGACAATAACCCAACTTGACTAAATAAAATTTATAATGTAATAATTGTTCTAGTTGTTCCTAAGATCAAGAAACTTTCTACACCAGGAGGCTGTACATGGACAAACTCAATCGAGAAAAGTTCAAGGAAATCGACAAGTGGATTTTCTCTGCTCTTCAAAAACTAGACCCGAATAAAAGACCTTCAGAAGAGGAGTTGGACAGTATATTTCGATTAGGAGTACCTACAAATACTCCACCTCGAGAAATGCGGTACGTACAGACATTAGAACTGATCATCCTTCAGCTCAAGAGTAAATTTAACGCCTTCGAGCTTCTTGATTATTTCCTCGTGACGAGAAGAGAGAGAGAGGAAGCCGGTAAAGCATTCCTCGATGGACAAACAGCACTGGCACAAGAGGTTTCCGAGCAAGAAGAATGAAACTCAGACTACAACAGGCATACTACCGCGACATGGGTCGCGGTACTTTTTTAAGAAATAAGTTTTAAAAACTCTTCTTCGGTTAAAATCTTCACACCGAGCTCTACCGCTTTTTCATATTTAGTACCTGTCGCCTCTCCTCTAACCACATAGTCCGTCTCTTTAGAAACCGAGCTTGAAACATCGCCACCAAGCAGACGTATCTTTTCTTTTGCTTCATCACGAGACATTGATTCGAGTGTGCCGGTGAGCACACAAGTTTTTCCACTCAATTTTGCCTGTAAGGCTTTTACTTCAAATTTTTGAATTGTCAGATATTTCAAAAGTCTATCGATAAGTTTTTGGTTGTCTTTGTTTTGAAACCATTTTGAAACAGATTCAGAAAGTACAGGTCCAACACCCTCTATCGAGTCTAAATCTTCTTTTTTAGCTTTGCCTAGTGCGTCGACTGTACCGAACCTTTTTGCAATATCAATTGCTGTCTCTTCGCCCACATGAGGAATTGAAAGTGCAAAAATAAACCGTGGCAAATTGACCGTGCGGGCTTTTATAATTGACTGAATTGCATTATCTGCAGACTTTTCAGCAAAACGTGGCAAACTGAGTAAATCCCCTTTTGTTATCGAGAAAATATCATCAAAATTTGAAATGAGTCCTGCTTCTAAAAGCTGATCGATAATTTTTGGCCCAACTCCATCCATATCAAATGTATGCTTTGAAACAAAGTGATACCACTTGCGTTTGAGCTGAGCATACGAGTCCGTACTCACACAGCGCCACGCAGCTTGTCCTGGAATTCTTTCAATCCGACCATCGCCACCACACTCTGCTACATACATTGGAAACTCGTACGGTTTTTCTTTTCCTGTACGCATTTCTGTTACCACCTGCACAATATCCGGAATAACATCCCCTGCCTTCTGTAAAATCACCGTGTCTCCTATACGAACATCAAGCCGCTTGATCTCATCTTCGTTATGAAGTGTTGCGCGAGAAACTGTTGACCCAGCAACTGAGACCGGACGAAGATGCGCCACGGGAGTTAAAACCCCTGTGCGTCCAACCTGAAGCACGATGTCCTCAAGCACGGTCGTTACCTGTTCAGCCGGAAACTTGAATGCAATTGCAAAACGCGGGGCTTTACCAGTAAAACCAAGCGTATCTTGAAATGTGCGTTCATTTACTTTTACCACCACCCCATCAAGCATATAATTTTGCTTATCTTTCTTTTTCTGCCATTCTTCCCAGTAGGAAACAACTTCATCGATTTTTTTACAAACCTTATGATAAGGATTCACTTTAAAACCTAGACCCTGAAGAGTTTTTAATTCTTCATCCTGTGTTTCTGGAAGTACTTCTTCCGTTTGAGCAATATCATATATAAAAGTATCAAGCTTTCGAGAGGTAGATATTTTTGGATCAAGCTGACGAATCGAACCCGCCGCCGCATTTCGCGGATTTGCAAAAAGAGGCAGTTCTTTTTTCTCTCGGTCTTGGTTTAAAGTGGCCAAACCTTTCTTTCCCATCCAAACTTCCCCCTCAACAATAATATTTATCGGACGCGTAAGCTGAAGCGGAACTGATTCAATTGTCCGAATATTATGTGTGACATCCTCACCAATTTTTCCATTGCCGCGAGTTGCTGCAGTTTTTAAGATACCTTTTTCGTATTCCAAAACAACTTTGAGTCCGTCAATTTTAAGTTCGGTTGTATATGTTGGAGCAATACTTACCCCTGCTTCTTTCTCTAAAAAACGTTTTACCTTGAGATCAAAATCTCGAATGTCGGAGGGGCTGAAAGCATCATTAAAAGACCACTGAGAAATCTTGTGTGGAACTTTTTTAAATTCAGGCAATGGTTCACCTGCGATTCTGTTTGAGGGAGAATCCGAAGTTTTAAGTTCTGGATAAAGAGTTTCAATCTCGACAAGTTCTTGTTTGAGTGAATCAAGCGCCTCAGGAGATATTTCTTCTTTGTCTAAGACATGATAATTATACCGATGCTTTTCAATCGTTTCCTTGAGCTTTGCAAGCCTCTCTTTCACTTCAGAACTAATCTTCTTTGACATGCGGATAGTTTAGCAAGATTTATAAACTACCGCATTAGACTATCGTGAATCAATTACACGAATAGCTCGTTCATATCGGCGTGGGTTGTTTAAGTTAATACAGTCACTTTGACCGCGAGAACTGATGGTCGATTTTGGTCTTAGAACTCCAGGTACATAATATTTAGTAACACCAACAATGGCACAAGTTCCATTAGCAAATGAAACCTTAAACTGACTTGTGGCAGGGACTCCTTGTGAAGGCTTATTTGGTGAAGTTGGCTTACCAGGGTCAAAATCTTCAAAAATCCCACCTGGATCTAATTGACTTTGTGGTATACCTACACCTAAGTTATTCGGAACCTCGTAAGTAACAGCCTGACCACAAGTAATTGACTGTTGTGGTGAAAGAAAAGCACTGTGATCATGCCCTGGATTTCTGTAGTCCCAAAAGAGAGCGCACTCAACACCACTATCTGCTGCGTAAAATGCAAGCTGTGATTCACGACCAGCGCCTGAAAGAATCGTTTCCTTTAGGGCGATGTTTGAAATAGAAAGAACAACAAGCAACAAAAGACTTGAGATAACCACAGCTATAAAAAGTGTAAAACCTTTTTGTGTATCTTTTTTCATATTACAAGCCTTTTTGCCAATTAAACACATGTTCCTCTATAGTAAAAATTTTATCTGTGAGTCCTTTTTTCCACGACATTGTAACCAGAACCTTAATCTCCTTATTAGATATAATATCTTGAAGTCTAATTTGTCGTGTAAAAACTGTAGGAGTTACTCCTCCAGCACCCTGCATATATAAACTGGTTCCATTTTTGAAAACCTTACACTCATTTCCACTATTGATATCACAAGGAGTTAAATTTCGGGTAACAATATTCAATTCACAATCAGTACCGAAACATTGACTTAAACCTGTAAGCCAGCCTGACTCAGAACCATTTGTGGCCCCAGTAAATGTATTGGTATCTCGAACATTTTTTACATGCTCAATTGCTTCCTGAGCAAGCTGAAAAGCGATAATCTGATCTCGCGCAATAATCGATGATGAGAGACTGCTTTGAACCACTCCAAAAGCTCCAGCGATAGAAAGTGAAAGAATCGAAATTGCCACAAGTGTTTCAAGTAGAGTAAATCCTTTTGTAGTATGTGTTTTCATATATTATTCCTGAAGTTCACGCTGTGATACGGCTGTCTGAAGATCGAAGCTTGTCTGATTTGAAGCTCTTGAACCTGCAACGCCTCCAATACTCAAAATAAGAAATGGCTGTTGATTATCATTCGACAACAAACCTGAACCAGTCAGACTAAAACGCTTGATATTAATCTCAGGTGATGTAAGTGACTCAAATGAACCTGTAGCCCCACCTACAATATCAATTTTTCGATCTATACGACCGGCACCCGGAACAGCGACATAGCAATACGAAACATTTCGCGTAACATTTGGAATACTAAATTTATCAATAAAGCTAATCCCACTTCCTACACAATCAGTACCGCCAGTTAAATTCCAATTGGTACCAAATTTCACATTGCGAGCAATAGACTCAACAACCAAGTTCAAATTGTTCATTGCAGATTTAAGAGTGCGCGACTTTCTGTTCGCCTCAAGAATTGAAACAACGGCTCCCATACTCATAACCATAATAATTGCAAAAATCGAAACAGCAACCATAAGCTCTACCAGAGTAAATCCTTTATTTCTTTTTTGTGAGGTGTGTTTCATTGTGTTAATCGAGAACAGCTATCTGACCTGTGCTTTGAATCTTTATTGTCTTTATTGTCGCATCAGGAGCAGATAAAACAACATAGACTTCTTTCTCAGTTGAAACCTGATTTCCCCTGACAACAATACGAGCATCAAGATTTGGTCTTAAGAAGGTTATATCAACACTGTCACCACTTTGACCATTTGGACACAAATTATTACTGCCCTGAGGTTTACTTTTACAAATTGCACTAACAATATTACCTCGAGCGAGTTTATGAATTGTGATACATTCACCAGCACACTCTGTAAAATTGCCACCATATCTTTCATCCCCAGGTGGAACAGGCGAAGTATTTAATGGCGCACTATCAACAAAAGAAATAAAACGCGCCTTATTGAAATCACTAGCTGTTGAGAAATGCACACCGTATGCATTATCAAAATTATTATTACTTGTACCAGAAACTTTCACACTTCCACCAAACACCTGCGCTTCGCGGATTGTAAGAGCGACTTCGTACGCTAAGTTCGTAAGAGAAAGACTACTATTAAATTTTGAGTAATTAAAAATACTAACGGTCGCAATAATCCCCATGATTGCAATTACAACCATGAGTTCGAGTAGTGTAAAACCCTTTAGTTTTTTTGTAGACATTTTATAAAAAGAGGCTCAGGTTAAAGAAGTCCATCGGAATGAAGTACGCTATGAGCAGGGCCACAATGAGAAACGGCCCGAAAGGAACTTCACTCTTCATTGTAAGCCCTAGGAAGCCTTTTAAGAAGCCCAGCTTAAGCATAGCAAATAGAACCAAAACAAAGCCTGCTCCGATCCAAAACGCGAGTACTACAGCTGAAAGCCCGTGAACCAGACCTAAGAGCCATCCCATCGCCCAGGCGAGCTTTCCATCAGCAAATCCGATCCATCTGCCACGAGATACAAGCCACAGGAGAAAAAAAGGAAGAAAAAGAATAGGTCCCGCTAAAAGATCAATCGACTCAGGTCGCATAAAAACACCCTGAGGAAACAAGAGCATGATGCCACTTAGAAAAATGAGCGGGTAGATAAATTCATTTGGAATAATTTTGTGTTTGAGATCGTAAAGAAATATAAGGACGAGAAAACACAGAGAGAGAATAAAGAGTTTGTAGGTAATTAGGAAAACCCATACAGAACTATTTAACAGGAATTCAAATTTTAAAAATCCTAAAACAAATAACCCTCCTGTTACAAACTCAATACATGGATACTGCCAAGATATTTTTGATTTACAAGCAGAACACCTACCACGAAGAAACAAGAAACTGATTAATGGAATATTTTCATACCAAGCAATTTTCTTACCACACGAAAAACATCCCGATCGTC
>CAYZPE010000022.1:0-9194 GCA_964480575.1 uncultured Candidatus Saccharibacteria bacterium | reverse complement strand
TATTTCTTCGACGTCTTCGGCTTTGTCAGTAAAAAGAACTCCGTCTAAGTGATCTATCTCATGTTGAAATACTTGAGCCAAGAGTCCTGATCCGCCGCGTGTGAAAATTTCACCTTTTTCATTATATGCCCTAACTGTAATTTTTTCTGCACGAGACACTTTTCCGTAAAGCCATCGGACTGAGAGACATCCTTCCTCAACTTTTTTCTTTCGTTTCGATGTCTTGATAATTTCAGGATTTATATAAACTTCGTCCGGATAAGGGGTGTGATCTTTTTTGTTAAGTTCTTTTGGTTTCATTAAATTCCATACCTTGCCGGATACAACAAAAATACGAAGCGTTTCTCCAATCTGGGGCGCGGCAATGGCAACTCCGTCATCTTGTCCCTGGAGTGCCTCCTTCATATCTGATACAACTTTTTGAATTTGAGACTTAGGGATATCAGAAATAACGACGCTTTCGGCCATTTTTCGGAGTACAGGATGATCTTTTTGAACTATATGTATCACGTTAGAACTATAGCAATGCCAGAGATTCTAGACAACTTAGAGCAAGTTTTCAGGGTTTACTCGTATTACATATTCAGGAGAGAGTCCTTTTAATATTTCAACAATTTGAGTGTCTGGCCATTTTTCGCGTGGGATGCGTATGAGTAGATGTGTAATAGATTTTCCTCTCATGTCGAGGAATGGTGAAGTAAAAACATGGCATTCGTAGTTTGTAATGCTTTTTTTCAATTCTTCCAATAGATTTTTTGTTATATTTTTTTCACCAATCAAACTCACTTTTACAAAGATAGAAAATGGTGGGTAGTTCCATTTTTTTCGCTCTTCAATTTCCTCTCGATAAAAATCACCTAGGTTGCCCGACATAAGATTGCCAAAAATCGGATGCTTAGAATTTCTTGTTTGTATAAGAAGATAGGAAGTTGCGAGAGAGGCTGTGTGTGTCAGGGTTTTTAAAATACGCTCGTTAATTTTATAGTCTGGAATTGCAAAAAGATTATCAATTGAAGAAATTATTATATTTTCAACTGGCATATGGAGGTAGTTAAGCGCAAGATCTGTCCCTACAAGTATACCCCCTGGTTTTTCGTAGAAGTGAGCTACTGTCTCGGTTATTTTTTGGCGGGTTTTTGTTGTATTACTGTCGATTTGAGAGATTTTTACCTGAGGAAAAGATGTTTTAATTTCTTTTACAACTCTTTCGATTCCGATACCGTAAGTGTTGAGTTTCCAGCTGTTACAGTGTGTACATGTCTCTTCGGTACTTCGGGCGGTTCCGCACGAATGACAAAGAAACACTCTTCCGTTTTTTCTTTCATGAAGCACAACGGGCGTAGCGCATTTTTTGCAGACAACTTGTGTTCCACAGTCACCACAAAAAGTAGAAGGATAGAGCCCTTTGCGTCCACATAAGATAAAAAGATGTCCATTGTTCTTTTGTGTATGTTCTATAAGCGACAGAGCTTCTTTGCCAAGTGCTAATGAAAGCTCTTCTTTTTGCTTGTCGCTTAAAACCTTGTCTTTATCTTTTCGTCGGTCAACAAGTATGATTTCTGCTTTCTTCACTATACGCATTTGAGGGTCGGCAAGTTCTGTGATTTCACCTTGCTCAAATCGCCACATAGTTTCAACACTGACTAAGGCGTCAGCAAAAATAAGTTTTGATTTGCGCAAGGTTGCAATTTCCTCGATTGCTTTCCTCATGTCCATGAAAGGACGGGTTATTGTTTTGTAGAAGTGAGAATTTTCTTTTTCAATAACTATGAGGCCAATATCTTCTCGTGGAACTGATAAAAATTGAGGAGTTCCCACAATAAGTACAGGATGTTTCTCATCCGCGAGTTTATTCCATGTTGTTACTAATTTTTGGGGTGACAAAAAGCTTCCGAGGACGCATGTATATGCATCGAGACCTTTTTTAAGCTCTTCGCCAAGATAAAGTGCTTCTTCGATTGTTGGCACGCAAATATAGATTGATGACTTCTTGGCAAATTCTTCGCGGACGAGGCTTTTGTAAGTGCTTAGGCGGTTCTCGTCGCTTGCTTGAAGCATGAGCTTCTCGAGTGATTTGTGATGAACTTCTCCTGCACGAAGTGGTAGTAATTTTTCCGCCTTGTTTAATATGGTTTGTGGTAGAAGGGTATACAAAACACTTCCAAGAGATGTTCCATAGTATTCAGCAAGTGTGCAGACGGCTTTTAAAAAACTTTCTGGGATGAATTGTTTTCCGCTTATGCTTCCAATTTTTTTTATTTCAAAATGTGCACCTCGTATTTCCGCCTTGATATCAGAGGCTTTTCGTGAGGCTAGAACGAGTGCATGAACTGTGCGATTTCGTAAAGGAACCTTGATCAGTGATCCCAAAGGAATATTTTCTGCAGTGAAATAAGACAAAAAATCCTTACCAATTCCGCGAGCTACGGGTATGGCGGTGATGATGTTCATGCGTCTTTATTTTTCTGTATTAGATGGTTATTTGAGAAAGATCTTCTCCGTCGAGGACGTAAAGAGTGTCAGTGCTTTGTTTATGGAAGCGTGGTCGTGTACCAGTGTATATTGGTTGGAAATTCTTTGTGCCGCGTGGGTCAGTCTCGATTGCAAAGATTCCAGTTCCTGCAGAGAAGATAATAACATCCTCACGTTCTTTGTAGAAGTCGAGGTTGTCTATCGCTTCTGCTCCTTGAAATACTTCTAGGGTCGGATCGCATGGAGTTGCAGTACAGAAATATGAAGGAGCGTCTTCAATTTTTCCAGCCCAACTCGCATAGATCGCATTTCCTGTTGCCCATATTTCAATATGTGCTTCAGAAGACTTTCGTCGGCTTTCGCGAATAGGAAGCCCAGATGATCTAACAAGAGATTCTATTTTATCATGTTCAGGGTCAGCCTCGGTAATGAGTTCTCCGATAGGATTTACTCTCAGCATAAAAGGAGAGAGGTAAAGGGTTTCTTCTTCAAGTACCGATATTTCTTTTATCCAAGGGAAGTAACCTTCTTTTGAGACGAGGATGTTGTGTGTTCCTGCATCAACAGTCATGTTGAGAGTTTCACCCGCATCGAGTGTTCGGTACTTTACATTATCGAGGTAGACCACAGTCTCATCGAGTGGTGAAGCCAGAGATATTTTTCCTTTTGAGCCAAAAAATGAGTAGGCAAAGAAGGCTAGCGCTATGATTACTCCGATCCACAGGATGCGTTTTGTTGTTCTTGTCATGGATGTATAGTCGCAAAAAAAATTATAAAACTCAACTTGACCCTGCAAGATAAGTATATTGTATATATCTTCTACGGTTTTTATTCGTGAAGAAGGGTTATTTTCGCACCGATTGCATTAAGGCGGCTTGCTAAATCTTCATAGCCGCGGTTGATGCTGTACACGTTGCGCAGCTTGGATGTTCCTTCAGCCGCAAGCATTCCTATAAGCAGAATGGCCGCAGGACGAAGTGCTGGAGGGCAGATCACTTCAGCACCCTTGAGCTGGGTTTTGCCATTTACATAAAATCGGTGCGGATCGGCAAGAATAGTATCGGCCCCAAGCTTATCGAGGTCTTTGTAGTAGATTGCGCGTTTTTCGTACACCCAGTCATGGATAAAGGTTTGACCCTCCGCTTGAGTTGCGATTACGGCAAAGAAAGGAAGGTTATCAATATTGAGGCCTGGATAAGGTCGTGATTCAATTTTCTCTTCGAGTGCAATAAGTTTTGATGGAGAAGTCTTAATGTCAACGAGGTTTGTTTCTCCGTTCAATGCTTTGTATTTCTTGAGGATCTTGTATTTAAAACCCATCTTTTCAAGTTTCAAAAGTTCAATTTCAAGAAAGTCGATAGGGCAGCGCTTGATAGTGACTCCCGATTTGGTGACAATTGCTGCTGCTAAAAGAAACATTGCTTCGATTGGATCTTCACTTAAGTAAAAAGTAACATTTTTACTGATTTCTTTAATACCAGTAACTGTGAGAGTTGTTGTTCCTGTGCCTTGAATTTCTACTCCAAGCTCGCGAAGGAAAAAACACATGTCTTGAACTTGGTAATTTGCAGAAGCAAATTTAATTACAGTTTTACCTGGAATAAGGGCTGCTGCCATGAGGGCGTTTTCAGTTACAGTATCGCCGGATTCGTAGAGGACAATTTCTGCTGGCTTAAGCTCGTGCGCTTTTATCTTGTATTGTTTTGCAAGTGTTTCAATTTCTACTCCAAATTTTTCAAGGGCAAAAAAGTGAGGGCGAACTGTTCGTGATCCGAGTTTGCATCCGCCAGCTTGCGGCAAGCTAAAGTTTTTTGCGTGATGAATAAGTGGGCCAATAAACATAATAATACTGCGTGTTTTAATAGCAGCTTCAATATCAAGTTTTTTGAGGTCAATATTTTTCGCTTCGATCTCAACATCATTTCCTACCCACTTCACACTTACATTGATACTTTGGAGAACTTCAATAATTCTCGCAACCTCCTCAATGCGAGGCATATTTTTAAGAGTTGTCTTGCCGCGGTTTAGAAGAGAGGCACAGAGGAGGGCAACCGCCGCATTCTTTGATGTCTTAACTTCAATTTCACCAGAAAGCTTTCTTCCGCCTTCGATTTTAAAATTTAAAGATTTGTTTCCAAGTTGGACCACATCTCTTTGAAGAGCCTCACTTATCTTTGCGAGCATTTCAGTCGACATGTTTTGCTCACCCTTTTCAATGCGGGCAATAGCGCTCTGTGTTGTGCCAATTTTCTCTGCAAGCTCGCTTTGGGTCATTCCTCGCTCATCACGAAGTTCGCCGACGAACTTTCCAATCTGCGCTAGTTTTTTATCGATAGTTTCCATGTAGATATTAAAAATAGTAGTGAACAGACTATAGCATATATGCTATATAAAAGAAAACAAAAATAAAAGAGTAAAGAGTAGAGAAAATAAAAAGATTGACAATGATACAGACCATGATATTTTTGTTTCGAATCGTATTCTTCAACAAAGGAGCAAGTCGTGCCCCTCAATCGTGAAAAAATTGCTGGTCGGGTGTGCGAGTTGGTAGCAGAAGTGAAAGCTTGGTTGAAAGAGGATTGTGAGGAAAAAGAGGTTATTTGTTTCGGTACTTCTTTTCCCTTAGAAAACTTTATCAAAGATTTCACACTCATCGCAAGACTTGAAGAGGAGTTTGAAATTGCCCCGATATCGTCGGATCATTGGAAGCTCGTTCGGACGATTGGCGACATTACAGATTTTGTTGTCGTGATGCTTCGTTCAAAGGCGCTTCTTGCTTGTTAGTACAAGTCACCACAAAACATATTTAAAAGTAAGGTCCGACCTTACTTTTTTATTGTAAAACTGAACTTTAAGGCGTACTATAGAGGTACTTATGGCGTGGTTTTCTAAAAAACTCGGTATTGATTTAGGTACAGCAAATACACTGGTGTTTGTGCCAGGTAGAGGTGTTGTTCTCTGTGAACCATCAGTTGTTGCCGTCTCTGAAGAAGATAATAAAATTCTTGCGATCGGTATTGAAGCGAAGAAAATGATTGGTCGCACACCTGAACATATTATTGCGTATCGTCCAATGAAAGACGGTGTAATTGCAGACTATCGGGTAACAGAAGCGATGTTGCGTTATTTTATGGAAAAAGCTCTCGGTAAATGGAATTTTTGGAAACCTGATGTACTTGTCTCTGTTCCAGCTGGTGTAACCTCAACTGAACGTCGGGCTGTGATCGAAGCAGCAATGAAGGCAGGTGCGCGAAATGCATACGTAGTTAAGGAGCCCATTTTAGCTGCGATTGGTGCGGGAATTCCGATTCAAGAGGCGGTAGGACATATGATTGTTGATATTGGAGGAGGCACAACTGATGTTGCAGTGATTTCACTTGGAGGAATTGTGGCATCAAAGTCTGTAAAGGTTGCAGGAAATAAAATTGACTATGCAATCACAGACTATATAAAGAAGACGTTCAATCTTGCGGTAGGGGACAAGACCGCGGAAGATGTAAAAATAAAAATTGGCTCAGCAATTCCGATTGAGGAAGAGCTTTTAATGATTGTAAAAGGGCGTGACTATATTACGGGATTACCTCGCTCGGTTGAAATTAAAACAAATGAAGTTGTAAAAGCGATTACTAAAGAGTTGAGGGAAATGATTAAGGCTATCAAGGATGTGCTTCAAGAAACTCCACCAGAACTTGCATCAGATATTATTGATCGTGGAATTATTATGACAGGGGGTACTTCACAGCTTCGAAATCTTCCAGAGCTCGTACTTCGACGTACGGGGGTTAAGGCTCAACTCGCGAAGGATCCATTTTATTGTGTGGTGAAGGGGACTGGTATCGCACTTGAACATTTAGATACCTATAAAAAATCAGTTATTTCTAAGCGGTAAAGGTCGCTCAAAAGCAATTTCTCACTTGGTTCAGAGGAAGAGACTCCGCTGAGTTCTTCCAAATAAAAGTCCCACTTCGAGGTTTCGTTTTGAAGTAGGACTTTGTTATGTTTTGTATTTTGATTCAAAAACACTATGATAGATGAATGAGTTTTCTTAAAAAGATTTTAAACAAAGAAAATCTTCATCATGCGTATTGTATTGAAGGTAATCCTGAGTTGGTTCTAAGTGAGCTTACAGAGTTTCTTGAAGAAAATATCGATTTCAAGACGCATGGCAATCCCGACTTTTGGCATGGATCATTTGAAACATTTTCTATTGATGAAAGTCGAAAACTGAAAGAGCGACAAGAGAAAACTGCCTTTGGTGGCACTAAGATCTTTGTTCTTTCTTTTTCTTTTATTACGCGTGAGGCTCAGAATTCACTGCTCAAGGTATTTGAGGAACCTACGCCACAGACTCATTTCTTTATTCTGACACCTACATCTGATGTGCTCCTGCCAACTCTTCGTTCGCGTCTTGTGGTTTTACGACACAAGAGAAAAGAAGATGATCCTGATAGTATTAAAAAGTTTATTCAAAGTACGGTTGCTAAACGTTTGGTGGTTGTTAAATCATTTATTGAAGAAAAAGATCGAAGCGGAGCACTTGATTTTCTTTCAGAGCTCGAATCCTATGCGGCGCTTCAGGATGTATCAAAATTATCTCAAAAAGATGTCCTGTCGCTTCAAGAAATGAGCAAGTATAAAAAATTTCTCTTTGTACAAGGATCTTCAATAAAGCTTGTACTTGAACATGTTGCTCTAACACTTCCTGTGTTGTAAATAAAAAAAGCCTTGCGAACACGTGTTCGCAAGGTCTTTGGGTGCTGGCTGGAGGTGGCCAGCGAAACCCTAGGTGGCGTCGGGGGGATCCACCTAGGGCAGAGTCCTCGAGCTAAGTCGGGGGAGGTCAGCTCGAGGTAAGGAGGTACATGAATCTTCCTGTATCCTAGCATCTCTCAAAATAATGTCAAGCTTTTTACATTTAATCATAAAACTATTTTGAAATAGAGCCTTCTTTTGTTAGTATTGAATAAACACATAAATATATGATATATAATTTCACACCATTTAAAACAAAACTCAAAGAAGTCGAAGAATGGCTTAAAAAAGAATTTTCAGGTCTTCGTACTGGCAAAGCATCACCTGCAATCCTCGATAGTATTAAGGTTGAGTCCTACGGATCGCTCATGTCTGTGAATCAAATTGGAAGTGTAACTCTCGAAGATGCACGCTCAATTCGAATTACTCCATGGGATATGTCACAAGCAAAAGCTGTTGAAAAAGCGATCTCAATTTCAAATCTAGGACTTTCAGTTACAGTTGACGACAAAGGTCTTCGAGTAATTTTTCCAGAGCTCACAACAGAGCGTCGAGGTGATTTGGTCAAGTTCGCTAAGCAAAAACTTGAAGATGCACGCAAATCTGTTCGTCAGGATCGCGACAAGGTTTTGGAAGACATAAAGAAGAAAGAAAAAGAAGGCGGAATGGGAGAAGATGAAGTTTTTCGTTTTAAAGCTGAAACCCAGAAAATTGTTGATGAGACAAATAAAAACCTTGAAATTCTAACTGAAAAGAAGGAGAAGGATATTCTAAATTAAATAAATCATGTCAGTTATTATTTTTCTCATAATACTTTCAATTCTTGTTTTTGTTCATGAATTTGGACATTACATAACTGCAAAGAAAAATGGCATTAGAGTAGATGAATTCGCAATCGGCTTTCCACCGAGGATTTTTTCTTGGATGAGAGGGGAGACAAGGTGGTCTTTGAACCTTATTCCAATTGGCGGCTACGTTAAAATATTTGGAGAAAATCCTGACGAAGAGTCACTCGAAGGTCCAGATAGTACTCGAAGTTTCGCAAAAAAGCCTCGACATATTCAAGCTCTCGTTCTTTCAGCTGGAATTATCTTTAATATTCTTTTTGCGTGGGTTTTAATAACACTCGGATTTATATTTGGTTTTCCCGTGCCTGCTTCTGACTATCCGGCAGAGTATATACACGACAGAAGTCTGGTGGTTCTTGCTGTTGTTTCCGATTCGCCAGCTTCAAAAGCCGGTATAGAGTCGGGTGATACGATTGCTTCGGTTACTTCAGGTGGTGCTGCATTAGAAATATTTGAACCTCAAGCATTTAGCGAATTTATTGCGGATCATGGAGACCAAAAAGTAGAGCTTGAACTTAAACGTGGTGATGTAGTGCGGGAAGTAGAGGTTATGCCTATTACTGGTGTTGTAAATGACAGACCTGTAATCGGAGTTTCTATTGATACAGTTGGCACATTGAAGCTTCCATTCTTTACGGCAATAACTCAGGGTGTAAAAACCACAGCAAGTTTAGTGTGGCAGACGATGGTAGGTCTCTTTACGTTTTTCTTTGATGCATTCCGCGGACAAGGTGACTTCACACAGGTTTCAGGTCCGGTAGGAATTGCGGGGCTTGTGGGTGGGGTAGCAGAGCTTGGGTTCATGTACCTCATTTCTCTTACTGCATTTATTTCAATTAATCTTGCGGTAATAAACCTCATTCCATTCCCAGCACTCGATGGAGGCAGACTTTTGTTTGTTGCAATTGAAGCTGTGATTCGAAGACCGATTTCTCCAAAGGTTACAAATACTTTAAACGCGATCGGATTCTTACTTCTACTTCTCTTGATGGTTGTGGTGACGTGGAATGATATAGCTAAACTTTTCTAAAGTTCAGTAATATCAAATTTCCAATGACAAATATCCAAAAGAAAACCCCCGCGACTTGTAGTCGCGGGGGTTTGGGTTGTGCGCTTCTGGTC
>CAYZPE010000021.1:0-10336 GCA_964480575.1 uncultured Candidatus Saccharibacteria bacterium | reverse complement strand
AACCGGAGACCTCGTCATTACCAATGACGTGCTCTACCAACTGAGCTACAACGGCGTCTTACGAATGTTAGTATACTTCTCTTTAATTTTCAATTTTGTTACAATTTCTTGGTTATGACACACTTGTTTGTGTCCTTTGGCGTCCAGAAAGTCGACTGAATGCTTACGATGTGGGAATTAGATACTCCCAAAAACCTGGCAGTGCCGGGTCTCTCGGTAGGATTAGCGAAACGTGCTGACGACCAATTGTATCGTGACATCTTTCGACTGTTGATCTGGATAAGTCCTGCCCGTAACTATGACGGGTAGGCGAGTCATCTTGCAGAACACAGGCTTCTGGCCGATCTGCTTGATGGCTTTTTTATTTCCACGCATTCAAATATACTAAGCACATGAGTACAGAGCTTGAAGTAAAAATAAAGGAGCTTGAGGAGAGGATGGTCACCCCTGATTTTTGGTCTGACAAACACAAGGCACAAGCGGCTATTAGAGAGCTTCAGGAGCTTAAAGATAAAGTTGAGGGCTTGGGTAAGTACGATCGAGGTAGCGCCATTATGACAATTTTTTCTGGCGCTGGAGGAGATGATGCCGAAGACTTTTCACGAATTCTTTTTGATATGTATGTGAAATATTTCCATTCACAAAATTGGCAGTGGGGTCTTATTCATAAACATGAAAATGACCACGGAGGTTTTCGAAACATCACAATTGAAATTGAAGGCAAGAATGTATACGGTACGCTCAAAAATGAATCAGGTGTACATCGTCTTGTTCGTATCTCTCCGTTTAATGCTAAAAAACTTCGTCATACTTCATTCTCTCTTGTTGAGGTAATTCCCAAATTTGAAAAAGTCGAAGAGATTCCAATTCCAGATGATGATCTTCGGGTTGAGTTTGCACGGTCAAGTGGTCCGGGAGGACAAAATGTAAACAAGCGCGAAACAGCTGTGCGTATTGTTCATATCCCTACAAATCTTTCAGTTCATGTGGACTCAGAGCGTAGTCAGGCACAAAACCGCGAGCAAGCACTAAAGATGCTCAAGGGTAAGCTTTTTAAGCTTCTCGAAAACGAGAGAAAGAGTAAAGAGAAAGGAATGTACATTTCTAAAACGACACAAATCGAGTGGGGAAATCAGATCCGCTCATATGTCATGCATCCATACAAGATGGTTAAAGATCACCGAACTGATGTTGAGGTGAGTAATGTAGACAAGGTTCTGGAAGGCGACATAACGGTATTTCTCGAGGCAGAAAAAAGTTTGTAACTTTTATAAAGTCGTCTTGCGACTCGCGCCTTCCGTTGGTAGAATAGAGAGATATAAGTGCTTTTTTCTTTTGGTGAAAAGTTCCTCTTGTATTTTATTATGATCTATTTCGACAAAGTTACAAAAATCTATGCCGATAAATCAATCGCTCTTCAAGATGTAACATTTTCTGTTGAACCAAAAGAATTTCTGACTGTCGTTGGACATTCTGGCGCAGGAAAAACAACACTTCTCAAAATGCTCCTTGCAGAAGAAAGGCCGAGTGGAGGCAAGGTTTTTTTCGAATCAACCAATATTCACGATTTGCGAAAAAATGAAATCAATACATATCGCAGGCGTGTGGGGATTGTGTTTCAAGACTTTAGACTTCTTCCAAACAAGACTATTTACGAGAATATTGCGTTTGCAATGGAAGCGGCAGGAAAGAGTGATGAAGAGATTGAATCTGATGTTCCTCATGTACTCGACCTTGTTGATCTCGGAAAGAAAATTTGGAATTTCCCAAAAGAGCTTTCAGGAGGTGAGAGACAAAGAGTGGCAATTGCTCGTGCAATTGTAAACCAGCCAGATATTGTAGTTGCTGATGAACCAACCGGAAACCTTGATCCTGTTACCACATACGATATTGTGCAGATTTTGAAGAAGATTAATGATTTGGGAACGGTTGTAATTCTCACTACGCACAACAAAGGAGTTGTTGATGCGGTGGGTGGGCGAGTGATTACTATGGAGGACGGTAAGCTTATCCGTGACGATCCAAAAGGCAGTTACGTTTTATAGTAAAATAATAACAATGATTTTAACAAGTATACGAAGAGTTATAAAATCGGGATTTTGGAATTTTTGGCGTAATGGATTCGTGTCTCTCTCGTCTGTGCTTGTTATGGTTGTGACACTTTCCGTAATCGGTTCAATTATTTTTCTTGCTGCAATCCTCAACTCTTCATTAACTGAAATAAAAAATAAAGTTGGAGTAAATGTGTACTTTGTTACCTCTGCGAGTGAAGATGAAGCGCTCTCTCTCAAATCTGAAGTGGAAAGTTTACCTGAGGTTGCAGCGGTTACTTACACGTCTCGCGAAGAGGCACTCGCAAACTTTAAGAAGCGTCATGAAAACAACGAGGTGACCCTCCAGGTGCTCTCAGAGCTTGAAGAGAATCCGCTGGGCGCATCTTTGGCGATTAGAGCAGAAGATCCTTCTCAGTATGAGAGGATTGCAACATTTATTCAGGAGAAAAACCTGCTCTCAGTGAGTGGTGTGCCAATTGTAGATAAGGTAAATTATACCGACAAAGAACTCATTATTGAACGTCTGACCAAAATCATTTCTTCTGCCGAGAAGCTCGGGGTAGCTATAACGCTTGTATTAGTGATTCTCTCCGTTCTTATTACTTTAAATACGATTAGGCTCGCAATCTATACTTCAAGAGAAGAAATATCCGTTATGAAGCTTGTGGGGGCAAGCTCCTCATATGTTCAAGGTCCTTTTGTTGTGAGCGGTATTATGTATGGTTTGCTTGCGGCTGTGATAACTCTTGTTATTTTCTATCCTGTAACGTTCTGGCTCGGCGGGGTTACTGAAGACTTTTTTATAGGGCTTAATGTCTTCAGCTATTACCTCGCACATTTTGGGCAGATTATGCTCATTATTGTGGGGTCAGGGGTTGTTATTGGTGGACTTTCGAGTTATATAGGAGCGAAGCGCTATCTCGACCTTTGATCTCCATGATAGAATATTTACGTTATTTGAAAGATGGATTTTAAAAGAGGGTGTGGAATTTTCCACCCTCTCTTTTTTTGTAAATTAAATTAATAATAAACAGGATGAAAAAAGGTCATAAATATATATTCGTAGTTGGGGGAGTGATGTCTGGGGTGGGAAAGGGAATTGCAGCATCTTCGATTGGTAAAATTCTCCAGGCTAAGGGTTACAAAGTAAATCCGGTCAAGGTTGATCCGTATTTGAATGTTGATGCTGGCACCATGAACCCTACAGAGCATGGAGAAGTTTTTGTGCTTGATTCTGGGCTTGAGACAGATCAGGATATGGGTAACTACGAGCGTTTTATGGATCTTGATCTTACGGCAGAAGATTATATAACGAGTGGTATGGTTTATAAGGCGGTTATAGATAGAGAGCGCAATCTTGGTTATAAAGGAAAATGTGTTGAAGCGATTCCGCATATTACGGATGAAATCACAAGACGTATTCATAAAGCTGCAGAGACAAACGGATCACAAATTTCTTTGATTGAGATCGGAGGGACGATTGGTGACTATCAAAATGCAATGTTTATTGAAGCGGCGCGTGTTCTTAAAATCAAGAACCCAAATGATGTAATTTTTATAATGGTAAGTTACTTGCCGGTTCCTTCAAAACTTGGAGAAATGAAGACTCGTCCAACTCAGAATGCTGTGCATCAACTAAACTCATATGGTGTTCAGGCGGATATTATTATTGCTCGAAGTGCGGTTCCGCTCGATAAACGTCGCAAGGAAAAGATTTCTATTTCATGCAGTATTCCAGTTGATAACGTTATTTCTGCTCCTGATATTGAAAGTGTCTACGACGTACCTCTCAATTTTGAAAAGGATAAAATTGGCGACACGATTCTCAAGGCTTTGAAGCTCAAAAATAAAAGTGCAAAAAATGGTCTAACAGAATGGAAAAGCTTTGCCGCTCGAGTAAAAAATGGAAAAGGGGAAGTAAATGTTGCCGTTGTCGGTAAATATTTTGATACAGGAGACTTCGTACTTTCCGATGCGTATATTTCGGTTATTGAAGCAATCAAATTTTCAGCATTTAAAATTGGGGTCAAACCTGTTCTTCACTGGCTTAACTCAAAAGATTTTGAAACTGATCCAAAGAAGGTGAAGGAGCTTTCGGAGTATGACGGAATTATTGTACCAGGTGGCTTTGGAGAAACAGGTATAGAAGGGAAGATCAATGTTATTCAGTATGCTCGAGAAAACAAAATTCCATACTTTGGACTCTGTTATGGTATGCAATTGGCAGTGATCGAATATGCACGTCATGTGGCAGGTCTTACAGGTGCTCACACTGCAGAAATAAATCCGAGCGCACCTTTTGTTGTAATTGACATAATGCCTGAACAAAAGAAACTTTTGGCGGAAAATAAGTATGGAGCAACAATGCGTCTTGGAGGATATCAAGCGCTTTTAAAGCCAAAAACAATAGCAAGAGACGCGTATGGTGCGGCTGAAATTCGTGAACGTCATCGTCATCGCTATGAAGTGAATTCTGAATACATAGAAAAAATAGAAAATGCGGGGCTAGTCTTTTCAGGTACCTCTCCAGATGGAAAACTTATGGAAATTGCTGAACTTCCTCGTGACGTGCATCCATTCTTTTTAGGAACACAATTCCATCCGGAACTTCTTGCGCGACCACTTCACCCACATCCTTTATTTACAGAGTTTGTAAAAGCAGCGATAAAAAAAAGAAGTTAGCCTAGCTCAACAACTACGTAGTGGGTGGCCAAGAAAAAAAGAGGTGTGGGGTGGCTCAATAAAGGCCTGATTTCGTGAAGCGAAATCAGGCCTTTATTTTATATTCCTAGATCGTATTCCTGATTTTTATTTCTTCGCTTTGTAATCTTTTTTTCTTAATCGAGTGTTATGTGGAGTAATTTCGAGATATTCATCTTCTGCCATAATTTCAAGTCCGCGTTCAATCGTAATTTCCCAAGGAGGAGAAAGATAAATTTTATCGTCAGAACCAGATGCGCGCATGTTGGTCAAAGCTTTTCCTTTAATTGGGTTTACTTCCATAGCTTCACCTTTCGAAGTGTTGCCGACAACCATACCTTCGTATACTTCTGTAGTAGGTGGAATATAAAGGACTCCTCGTTCTTGTAAGTTTCCAAGAGAAAAGGCGAGAGCTTTTCCAGCCATCATTGAGATCATTGAGCCAACTGGCTTTCGGCGAATTTCTCCGGCATGAGGTTTAAAGCCTATCACGCGAGTTGCCAGAATGCCTTCTCCTTTAGTGTCGATAATAAATTCACCACGGTAACCCAAGAGTCCGCGAGTTGGTCCTTCAAAAATCATGCGCACGGTTGTGTCATGAGCCTGCATGTCTTTAAGCATTGAGGCGCGCTTGCCGAGCTTTTCGATAATAACTCCTTGAGATTCAGAAGGTGCGTCAATAGTGATTTCTTCAAATGGCTCGTGTAAAACACCATCAACTTCTTTGGTGATAACTTGAGGTTGAGAAACCTGCATTTCAAATCCTTCGCGGCGCATTTGTTCAAGGAGGATAGCGATGTGGAGTTCACCACGGCCTGCAACTTTGAAGGTATCGCCATTTCCAAAATCGATACGAAGACCCACGTTTACTTCAAGTTCGCGTTCAAGTCGGTCTCTAATTTGGCGTGATGTTACAAACTTTCCATCGCGACCTGCGAAAGGGGAGTTGTTAACTAGGAAGTTAAGTTCAATAGTTGGTTCGTCAACAGAAATCATGGTGAGAGCTTCTGTATCAGGACTATCAGAGATTGTTTCTCCAATATAGATGTCAGGAATACCAGCAATGATTGCAATGTCACCCGCGCTTGCTTCCTTTGTTTCTTCGCGCACAAGACCTTTAAAGGTGTAAATTTTTGTGACAGTTCCTGTTCGTGCTGCCTCATTTGGTTTTCGTATAAAAATCTTCTGCCCAACCTTGATGGTTCCTTCGTAAATACGAGAGATAGCAAGGCGACCTACATAGTTGTCGTATCCTAGGTTAAAAGGCTGTGCGCGTAGAGGTTTTGTGGCATCGTTCGGGGAAGGGGGAACTTTTTCCAAAATCATATCAAGAAGCGGAGAAAGATCTTTTGAGTCATCGGTGAGGTTTCGCTTTGCAATACCGTCACGGCCGATTGCGAAGATGACAGGGAATTCAATTTGTGCCTCATTTGCTCCAAGTTCAAGGAAAAGCTCAAGAACTTTTTCTTCAGCCATTTTTGGGTTTGCAGCTGGTTTATCGATTTTATTTAAAACAACAATCGGCTTCATTCCAAGCTCAAGAGACTTTTTTAATACGAAGCGTGTCTGAGGCATTGGACCTTCTTGAGCATCAACGATAAGAATAACGTTATCAATAGAGCGAAGTACGCGTTCAACCTCAGAGCCGAAGTCGGCGTGTCCTGGAGTGTCTACGATGTTTATTTTGGTACCTTTATATAAAATAGCGGAGTTTTTTGCGTATATGGTAATACCGCGCTCGAGTTCGAGTGCGTTTGAGTCCATAGATACTCCTTCTTCAGCGGCACCAGTTTGGCGCATGATAGCATCGGTAAGAGTTGTCTTGCCGTGGTCCACGTGAGCGATAATTGCAATGTTTCTGATTTCCATAAATTTGAAAGGGAAGTATTTAAATAAAAAACTCCCCGCGGGAAGTAGGATTAGAGTACCAAATATAGCGATTAAAGTCAAAAAATAAAATTCTCGTCCTTGAAACGAGAATTTACGTTATCTTTTGAGTATTGGATCAATATTAATCTGGAATTACTCGATTGAATATAATGTTGATAAGGGAAAGGATTAAAGCAAAGAGAAGTGCGTTCCAAAAACCTGCAATTGCTGCTCCGGGCACGATTGCTGCAGCTAGAAGTACAATAAGTGCATTGATCACGAAAGAGAAAAGCCCCAGCGTTAGGATGGTTATAGGAAGAGCAAGGAGATGGAGAACTGGTTTGACGAAAATGTTAAGGATTCCTAAAACGAGTGCAAAAACAATCGCACCAGTAAGTGTCATATCAGCACCTGGAAGAATGTAAGCCGCTATGAGAACGGCAATAGTTCCAATAAGCCAATGTAGAATCATGGTAATTTATTAGCGAATAAACTTCTTTAATAGTATAGCAAATCAATCGTTCGCGTTAGGAAAGATATATATGTGTAGGGTCGAAAAAGGTGATTCTACTGCTCGGTTCATTCCGCGTTCACGGTGAACCTTTATACTGTTCTAGCTTTGCAAGGCGAAAGGTCGTTAGTACCAGACTTAATATAAAATAATATTATGAACAACAACCAAAAGGGGAATAGTGATAATAAAAACGAACATGGCTCTAGTTCAAGTGATCTTGATAAGAAACATCAAGATCTAAACAAGGATGGTGAGACGACACAAAGCAAGGACAATAAAAGTTCACAAGGAAATATGAATCAATAGTTCTAGTAATAAGTACTAGTTCAAAACAGAAAAACTCCCGATATATCGGGAGTTTTTCTGTATATCTTAAAAAGATCCATTGTTGTTCATTCCACATTCACAGTGTGTCTGTATACTGGCACTGCTTTGCAAGGTCTAAAAGGTCGTATTACCAAACTAATAATTACACTACTATATATGGCGCAAAATAATAGAGGTGGAAAGAGCGAGCGAGGTTTTGCTGCAATGGACCCAGAGAAGCAGCGAGAAATCGCAAGTAAGGGAGGTAAAGCGGCTCACGCTAAAGGAACTGCTCACGAGTTTAATTCAAAAGAAGCAGCCGCCGCAGGTAGAAAAGGTGGTCGAAGTAGGTCATCGTAAAGAGAACAAAAAACTCCCCGGAAGGGAGTTTTTTTGTTTGTTGTTTTCAGCTATCGTACTTTTATCCAATTGCCTCCGCTGTTGGTGCTTTTGTAGACGCTGTTTGCATGTGTCAATGCGTAAACGGTACTCATTTCCGATCTACTAAACGAGAGATAAAGTACTGCTTCGCCTCCGAATGTTTCTACTAGCTTTTCCCACGTTACGCCTCCATCAACGCTCTTGCCCATTCCTCCAAGTTTTTCAGCGAATGTCAGAGTGTGGGCTGGTGTGTGTGGGTCAACCACAAAAACACTTACCGCTCCACCTTCAAGTTGAGGGGAGATGCTTTTCCATGTATCACCTTTATCCTCACTCACGTACATGCCGTTTTGAGTTGAGGCATACAGTACACTTTCTTTTGCTGGATCAGAAGAAAGTGAGATTGGCGCAATTGTTCCTTTAGTATATTCCCACGAGCGACCACTATCAGTACTTCTTTGAAGTTTGCCTCCAAAGAAGCCGTACATAATGTCAGGGTTTACGTGGCTCACGGTCATTGAATGGAAATCCACCATGCCACCAAGTCCTGTTGATACTTTCTCCCACGTAAGACCTCCGTCTGTTGTTTTCTGAAAGCCAATATTGCCACCGCGTGCATGGTGTCCGCTACTGTAGAAGATGTTTGCCTGTGTCGGGTGCGGAGAGAAGCCCATCAGGTCGTCTCTTGTTTTACCGATCTGGAACAGGTCTATGTCATCTTGGAGAAGATAGAGACCTTCGTGTGTTGCGATGTAGACTTTTTTTGCGTCAGCAGTATCTACTGCTATTCCATGCGAGTGGCTAAATGAACTTGCGGGAGTAAGATTTGATCCCGTTTCTTTCGGTAGACTACTTCTTGTAAAGAAGAAAGCTCCAAAAATAAGGAGTATCAAAACTCCTCCTATGAGGTAGTTTTTCTGCATGGGATTATTTGTTGAACCAATTTTTACGCCATTGATTCATCATTCCAATCTCTTGTGTTTGAGCAGTGATGATGTCGTTTCCGAGCTTTACAAGTTCTGGACGCTTTGTTCCTTGGAGTAGTAAGGTTGCCATTTCAAGAGCTCCTTCGTGGTGAATAATCATTCCATCAAGAAATGCTAAATCCAGAGCATCTCCAGTCTTGTCCTCCAAGCCAACCATCATTCCACCCATTGCTCCGTGCATAGAAGTTGGGTAGGTGGTTTCCTTGTTGTAGCCCATCATTCCGTACGGACGATTTGTACCGACAAAGTATCCGATGACAAGACCGAGTATAAGGGTAAGTAGACCAATAATAAGTACATTATTTTTTGTTGTTTCCATATAAGTTAATTAATTAGTGAATAATACAAACAAAACTACTCACTACGGCGCACGAGGACTTATCGCACTTCCTAATAAAAGAGAAGTGAACGAAGAGGGGTGTGTAGGTTTTGAATATGAAAAACGAGATTGAGATTGCGAGGCGTTGGGTGGTTCAAAGAGATATCGCAGTACACCAAAAACAAGTAACACAACAAGAAGAAGTAGGGCGAGAATAGAAAGTTGCGGAGGGAGAGTAGTAAACATCACTTGCCAGCTTACGATGTGTTCAAGTACGTTCATTTCACAAAGAGCAGTTTCGCCGAGCATAAATGGGCAATCTCCCATATCCATTCCATCGTGATGGCTCATTGTTGCCATTCCAAATAAGCCAAATACACCTACGACAAAGTACGCAAGAATGAGTGCGGTGAAAAGAAACTGTTTTGTTTTAGGGAAACCTAACATGTATGTATGTTAGCATTTTATCTAGTAGAATAAAAAACCACCCGTTCGGGTGGTTTTTTGTTTGGTATTTTTTAAAAAATTGAAAAGAGTCCGATCAAAATACCTAGGATGCCAACAAGTGCAGAATATGGTCGGAGAAGAACGATCTTCTCGCGAATGAATTGGTTTTTATCAAAAAGATGAGATGCAAGCAAGAGTCCTATTAGTATTGCGATAAGTGCTTGCGGATAGCTTGAGCCGTAATAGTAGAAAGGGACAATTGTAGCGTATGTTACTCGTTCAATAAGAGCAATTACTCCTAAAACAAGCTCGATGATACCGATAGGTCTGCTCCATTTTGAAAGTGTGCTTTCTACGCTACTTATATTTCCAACAACCTGTTTGTTTTTAACAAGGGTTTTAAGTTGCGGGGCTGCAAGCAAAAACCCAGAGATGATATTTGCTATTTGAATAATCATGTTGATCGATTAATTAATACAGATATATTGTAACATCAGGTTTATAGACTTGGCTGCCGGACTTGGACTCGGTGTCAGCTCACTAATTCGCTTCGTTCATAAGTGGCTCCTACCCGGACTCGCCGACAAGTCCTCACTTCGTTCGTCTTGTGTACCGGCTCCGTCTTTCTCGTCCAAGTCCGAACGAGCAACCGAACATAACTTCTAATAAAAGGATTTATTAGAAGTTTCGTTTGCTGCCGGACTTGGACTCGAACCAAGATACTCGCCTCCAGAGGGCGAAGTCATACCATTAGACGATC
>CAYZPE010000020.1:0-10814 GCA_964480575.1 uncultured Candidatus Saccharibacteria bacterium | reverse complement strand
GGGTTTGGCTGTTCGCCAATTAAAAAGTTACGCGAGCTGGGTTCAGACCGTTGAGCAGCTATTAGCTACAAGCTATTAGCTTTTAGATTTTTTCTAAAAGCTGACAGCTAAAACCTAAAAGCTATTCAACAATCTGAACCTCATCGAGAATTTCTTAGACTCACATGTAAAGAATATGTGAGGAACAGAACTGTTATTTAACCTTTATCACGGCGGTCCGTTGTAGAAATATAACGAGACTAAATTCGACTTACGTCGGTAAAAACCTCAGTACGAAAGTACCGGTCAATACCGAGCCAAGATGTATCGTAAGATATATCAGGTGTAGAGACTAAACGTCGAAGATCTTAACTCGCAAGAGAAAGATTAAGCTATAGTCCATTCCACGGAGTAATTCGTGAAAAGCTTTGTATTTTTACATCAAAAAATACAAAGCCCGAGAAGCGTGAGACAGGTTGGTCTCCTATCTACTGCAGGCGTTGATTCTTGAAGGGATTTGACTTTAGTACGAGAGGACCGAGTTGAACCGACCTCTGGTCTGAGAGCTGTCACGCCAGTGGCACCGCTCTGTAGCTATGTCGGGTCTGGATAACCTCTGAAAGCATCTAAGAGGGAAGCCAACCCTAAGATTAGGAATCGTTGAGGCCCGTGAGAGATGATCACGTTGATAGGCTTTAGGTGTACGCACAGTAATGTGTTGAGCCGTGAAGTACTAATGAGTCGATTCTATTAGGAAATTTGAAAATCGCCTCATTTTACGCAAGTAAAATGAGACTGTTGTGTTCTGTTTCGTGAAATTACACGAAAAAATTACTTACATACATTTGAAAATTAGATTTTTGGAAACCAAAGGGGCCGTAGCTACAATTGGTAGAGCGTTGCTCAAAAGGCAAAGGTTGGAAGTTCAAATCCTTCCGGCTCCATTTCTCAAAATTTGAATAGATCCTTATCAAGAAGGGTGTAGCTCAATCGGTAGAGCAACAGACTCAAGTCTGGAGATGCGGGTTCGAGTCCTGTCACCCTGATTGCCCGAGCGATTTGTAAAATCGCTCGGGCTCAGAATCTAGTTTTCAAAAAAATCAAATGTTTAGTTCTGGTGATTCGTCGCAGGGGCAACACCTGTTCTCATTCCGAACACAGAAGTTAAGACCTGTTGAGGCGATGATAGTCCTTCGGGGCGAAAGTAGCTAGTCGCCAGAACTAAGTATTTGATCTTTAAAAGGCATGGTTTGAGCGTTCCGTATTTTCATGTAATCTCGAAGTGAGGTTGATATGGAAAGCGTAGAGAGCGCTTGCTGTGTCCAAGACGGAGATGTGTTAGCTCGTTGCTACCATCTCCGTCTTTCATTTTTGCACTGCAAAAATGACGTCAGGAGAATATATGTGCCGTAGGTATAAATATTTCCTGACGCCTATTTTATCCACAAAAGCAAATGACGTCAGGAGAATTTTTGTCTCGCGTCTCATGAAAATTTCATGACGCTATTTTTGCACTACAAAAATGATATTTAAATATATACACGAAGTAATCAGGTTAGATGTTCTCCAAAAAGCCCCCCTTCTCTTAAAGAGTCTTTCATCTTACTATTAAAGAATGGTTTCCTGGTCTACACGAAGAAAAATTGGATATCTTGCGATTGTTTTTGGAACACTTTTTGTCATAGTTTTTTCTATTTTTTTGATTTGGTATTATGAGCCGCCAACATGTTTTGATCGTAGAAAAAATGGTGACGAAACAGGAGTGGATTGTGGAGGTACGTGCGCACTTCTTTGTTCTGCAGAAGCAATTAAACCTATTGTGTTTTGGCAGAGAGTTTTCAAGGTTTCTCCAGGAATTTACAATGCGGTTGCTTATGTACAAAATTCGAATGTAAGCTCTGAAGTTCTTCGGGCATCTTATATCTTTGAAGTGTACGATTCAAAAGGTGTTCTCCTTGTAAAGCGTGAAGGGTTAATTCGTATACCACCTAATAAAAAATTCGCTGTCTTTGAAGGAGGTCTTAGTATTCCATCGGGTACTCCAGCACGAACAGTTTTTCAATTTAAGGAACCTTTGGTATGGCAAAAGTCTTTAGGAACACAGCCAGATTTATCTGTGAAAAATGCACGTCTTTCAAGGCAGGATAGTAATCCACGAGTTGATGCTATTGTTCAAAACAGATCCCTTTTTGATGCACGGAGTGTGGGGGCAGTTGTTATTGTCTCTGATGAGAAAGGGAATGCTCTAGGTGTATCAAAAACATTTATCGACTCAATTCCAAGGTCGTCTGAGGCTTCAATTGTTTTTACATGGCCTGAAGCTTTCGAAGCTGAAACAGGTTTTTGTAAACGACCGGCTGATATCATGCTTGCGATTGATCGATCAGGAAGTATGGATGACGATGCTGCAACTCCACCTCAACCTTTGACTGATGTGAAAAACGCTGCACTTGTTTTTGTTGATGAACTTACCGAGGATGATAGAGCAGGGCTCGTTTCTTTTGGTACTACCGCGACTAATCCACCAGACACACGTTTAACTACAGATTTTTCAACACTCAAGGATTCAATTAAAAAGATTGGAATTGTACTTAATGGTGATCAAAATACAAATATTGGTGAAGGAATTCTTCGTGCGCGAGAAGAGCTTCAAAATATTTTTCGTGAAGATGGGGTTGGGAAGGTGATAGTGCTGTTGACTGATGGTATTCCAACTCATCCACAGAAATCTGATGACGATCTGTACCCTGAGAAGTATGCGGGGTTTGAGGCAGCTGCTGCAAAACGCGATGGTATCGATATTTTTACAATCGGTCTTGGTTCTCGAGTTAATAACGATTTTTTGAAACAGGTTTCATCTGGGGCAGATTTTCATTTTAATGCAGTAGATAGTAAAAATCTTGCTTCTGTTTACAAACAAATTGCAAATGAAATTTGTAAAAAAGGCCCTGTAGTTATTGAAATCATTCCTCTTGTAGAAACAAGATAAGTAGAGCATATTTTTTCATACTAAGAAGTAGTCCTTACAGATTTTGCGGGGTATACTAAGCCCATGTTGTCAGGTGTCTTACGCTTTTTTAAGAATAATTCTTTTCTGAGGTCTGTCGATTGGCTGCTGTTCTTCGCTGTCCTTCTTGTTTCTGCCGCAGGACTTGTAACAATGAATTCTTTTGTAAGTGAAAACTATTTCTTTGAAAAACAGCTTATTTCACTTTCAATTTCGATTTTATTTTTCTTTATATGCACACAAATAGACTGGAGGTTTCTTCGAAAGACAGGAGTTATAGTTTCCATATTTAGTGCAACATGTCTCGTTTTAGGAGCGCTTTTTACACTGGGAATTGTGGTAAAAGGTGCTCAAAGTTGGTTTGATTTTGGTCGGTTTGCGTTTCAGCCTTCTGATCCGGCCAAATTGGTCGTTATTTTGATTCTTGCTAAATACTTTACTCGAAGGCATATAGAAATTGCTCACATTAGGCATATTCTTGTTTCTGCTTTGTATGCCGGCACAATCTTCTTGCTGGTTTTTCTCCAGCCAGACTTTGGTTCGGCAATCATTATTCTGTCTGTCTGGTTTGGGATGGTTTTAGTTTCCGGAATTTCCAAAAAACATCTCTTGTTGGTTTTAGTGATTGGAGTTGTAACCTTTGCATGTCTTTGGCTTTTTATATTTCAACCTTATCAAAAAAAGCGTATTATTACTTTTATTCATCCGCTCACTGATATACGTGGAGCTGGATATAATGCGTATCAGTCAACTATTGCTGTGGGTTCGGGGGAGGTTTTAGGTAAAGGAGTTGGTTATGGAACCCAATCGAAACTTCAGTTTCTACCTGAGTATGAGACTGACTTCATATTTGCTGCTTTTGCAGAAGAGTGGGGATTTTTAGGTGTGATTATTCTTTTTATTTTGTACGGATTTATTATTTTTCGAATACTTCATCATGCTGCCCACGGTGCTTCAAATTTCGAAATTTTGTTTGGAATAGGGCTCGCAATACTTTTCATAAGTCATTTTGTGATTCATGTCGGAATGAATATTGGACTTCTGCCAGTTACAGGAACGACAATTCCTTTTATGAGTTATGGTGGATCTCATCTTCTAACAGAATTTGTCGGTCTAGGTATTCTTGTTGGTATGGGTAAGTATCGCAGAGCAGTTCATAAGGAGTTTTTCTCAAATGAAATTGTGGGGGTTTCCGAGGTATAATATTTTTCATGAGACGCGAGACAAAAATACTATTACTGGGTAGTAATCTTTGGTATTTCGGTGATGGACTTCTAGGGCCACTTTTTGCTGTTTTTGCAGGAAAGGTTGGTGGTGATGTGCTCGACATTTCTTGGGCTTGGGCAGTTTATTTGGTTATATCTGGTTTTGCTATTATTGCTGTTGGAAGAATTTCTGACAGAATTTCTAAAGAAATAATGATGCTCTTCGGATACGCTTTAAACGCAATTCTTACATTTGCGTATGTTTTTGTAACAACACCACAGCAGCTCTTCTTACTTCAGGCGGCGTTTGGTTTAGCGGTTGCTCTAGCAACACCAACATGGGATGCGCTTTACGATCAGTATTCCAAGAGTGGTAAAAGAGGTGCTACGTGGGGTATTGCCGATGGAACTCCTAAAATTACTATTGGGGTTGCGGCTTTTGTCGGCGGATTTATTGTGACTGAATTTTCATTCAATACTCTTTTTATTCTTATGGGTTGCGTTCAGCTTCTTGCGACGTACGTTCAACTTCGAGTTTTGTATAAAGCGAGATAGTTTTTCCGTAGAGTGCAAACGTTTTCTCTCTGCATTGATCGGCGGTAAATTCAGTTTGAATTGTTCGTTTGAGTTCTTTTCCAAACTCTTTTCGTTCGTCTGGACGTGAGAGAAATCTGTGGAGGGATGTATAAATATCTTTTTCAGTTCTGATAAGAAGGCCTGTTCTTTCATGCTCAACGATTTCTGGGATACCACCAATATGTGAGGCGATAACAGGAAGTTCTGCGCGCCCAGCTTCAAGAAGTGCATAGGGCAGTCCTTCTTTGCGAGAGGTGAGTGCAAACACATCAAATGCTTTTAAGTACTGGGATGCATTATCTATATGTCCTAAAAAGTAGACTTGCTTTTCTACACCAAGTGCGTGCGCGAGATTTTTTAAGGACTTTTCCTCTTGTCCGCTACCGATAAGTACAAGAGCTGAGTCTTTATACTGTGTTGCGAGGTCTGCAAAGCCTTTAATGAGTCTGTCTAGTCCTTTGTTTGGATGAAGCTCTGCCATACTGCCTATCCATGTATTTTGCTCAATTCCATTTCCTAAAAATTGTCTCGCTTGAAATCCGTCTTTAAAAGCTAGGTTTCCGACGCCGTTATGAATCGTGAAAATTTTACCTTTTGTGAAAGGGAACTTTTTTGATTTCTCAAAATCATCTTCTGAAACAACAATTGTTGTATGAGAAAAAATTACCGTGAGCCAAGAAATAAATTTGATAACAAGTTTTGCAAATAAGTTGCGATCTTCTTTAAATGGCCAGCCGTGAGCGGTAAAAATAATGTGAGGCACGCGAGCGATTCGTCCTGCGAGCGCTCCTATTGCACCAATCTTTGAGCTGTTGAGGTGGATGATGTCAGGTTCTTCACTTCGGAAAATTTTCAAAAGATCAAAAAAAACTTTGATATCATTTCCGATTTTTATGTCACGCCCAAGGCTTTCAAGTCGGACGCTCTTGATGCGGGCTTTTAAGAGTTTTTCTTTAAGTGCCTCACCTTCGCCATAAAGAACAGCCGCTTCAAATTCCTTCCGGTCGAGGTTTGTGGCAAGGTCGTATACATAGCGTTGAGCCCCACCCCAATTGCCTTTGGTTATTACGTAGAGTATTTTTTTATGTTGACGTTGCTTGTTCATAGAAATTATATCTGTGAGATTGGGGCGGGGCGGAGGAAGAGGTCGAGAAAACTCTAGTTTTCTCGCGGAGGAAGGCTGTGAGCGCTAGCGAACGTTAGAAAACCGCGGGTTTCCAAAGAGCGTCACCCAATTGCCTTTGGTTAGTACATAGAGTATTTTTTTCTTTCGCTGCTCGGTGCTCATGAAGAAGTAACCTTATAGTGCACTAAATTCGTTGATTTTTCCAGTTAAAATTGTATACTTCTACCTTGTAACTAACAACTAAGATTTGAAAGCTAAAAGCTCATTTATATGTCTATCTCAAGTAGAAAAGAGGCGTTGATACTCTTTGCGGGCGATGTCCTAATTTTTTTAGTGTCTCTCGTTTTAATGCTCATAGTTCGTTACTATGACATTCCAAGTCGTGAACTTCTTATTGCTCACCTTGTACCGTTTTCTATTCTGTTTCTGGTATGGATTACTGTGTTTTTTATTGCAGGGTTGTATGAGAAGCACACAGTGATTCTTAAGGGAAAACTTCCATCGGTTATCTTTAACGCACAAATTTTAAATAGCATTCTTGCAGCGGCTTTCTTTTATTTTATTCCATATTTTGGAATTACTCCTAAGTTTAATCTTTTCCTTTATTTATCTTTCTCTTTTCCTCTCATTTTGTACTGGAGAGTTTATGGTTATGGTTTCTTCGGCACGCGTTATCGTGAAAATGCACTCCTTATCGGAAGTGGAAGTGAAATCAAAGAGCTTCTTCATGAGGTGAACAATAACGATAGATACGGTCTCTATTTTATTTCTTCGGTTGATGCCGATAGTTTGTCAGGTGTTCCTTTCCAGGAAGAGATTTTGAAGCGTGTCTATTCTGAGGATGTAAAAGTGATTGCGCTTGATTTGCAGAATGAAAAAGTTGAACCACTCTTGCCGCGTCTTTATAATCTTTTGTTTTCAAAGGTAAAGTTTATTGACATGCATCGAATCTATGAAGATACCTTCGATCGTATTCCACTTTCTCTTATTAAATACGGTTGGTTTCTAGAAAATATTTCAGCGATATCTAAATTTACCTACGATACATTGAAGAGGGGTATGGATATTATTCTTTCATGTATACTCGGCATTATTTCTCTTCTGGTTTATCCTTTTGTGTATGTTGCGGTGAAGCTTGACGATAGAGGTCCAGTTTTCTTTACACAAGAGCGTATTGGGCGAAACAATAAGAGTATACGCATGATTAAATTTCGAAGTCTTCCTGTTCACTACGATCCAAGTGGTATTGCTAAAAATTCAGAACCAACTCGTGTCGGTAAATTCTTACGTAGAACACGCATTGATGAATTACCACAGCTTTGGAATGTTTTGAATGGAGACCTCTCGCTTATTGGCCCTCGGCCTGAAATACCATCTCTGGTGAAGCTCTACGAAAAGGAAATTCCTTACTATAATATTCGTCACCTTATTAAGCCGGGTCTTTCAGGTTGGGCGCAGCTCTACCATAAGGCACCTCCAAAATTTGCAGTAGGCTACGAAGAGACGCGGGCAAAACTTTCTTACGATCTTTATTACGTTAAGAATCGTTCGCTTGTTTTAGATCTCAAGATAGGGCTAAAAACTCTCAAAACACTTTTCTCGAGAAGTGGAATTTAATAGAGGAGTACTTATGAAAAAACCACTTATTGGATTTATTGGGCAAGGATGGATTGGCAAAAACTATGCTAACGATTTTGAATCACGAGGGCATAATGTGATCCGTTACTCTCTCGATCCAGAGTACATAAAAAATAAACAGAAGATAAAAAAGTGCGATATTGTTTTTATTGCGGTGCCAACGCCAACAACTCCTGGAGGTTTTAGTGATGCAATTGTAAGAGAAGCTGTGAAATTGGTAGGTAAGGGGAATATTGGGGTGATTAAATCAACTATTCTTCCAGGAACCACTTCTGATATACAAAAGCAAAACAAAGGAATTTATGTGGTGCATTCACCTGAGTTTTTAACAGAGGCAAGCGCTGCTTATGATGCAGCCTTTCCAAAACGTAATATCATAGGGATTCCTGAAAACACAAAGATGTTCAGAGAAAAAGCAGAACTAATTCTTAGTGTGCTTCCAGGTGCACCTTATAGCGTAATATGTGGCGCACTTGATGCAGAGATTATTAAATATGGAAGAAACATTCTCGGAGTTTTTCGTATTATGTTTACAAATATACTCTACGATCTCACCTTGAAGCTTGGGGGTGATTGGACAGCGGTCCGAGATGCTATTGCATCTGACCCTGATAATGGACCAACTTATATGAATCCAATTCATAAAAGTGGACGAGGTGCAGGAGGTCATTGTTTTATTAAGGATTTTGCAGCATTTACTCGACTCTACGAAGCTGTGGTGGGCGATGCTTCTGGTGTAGATCTATTGAAGACGCTCGAAAATAAAAACATAGACCTTCTTCTGAAAAGTAATAAAGATTTAGATCTTCTTCAAGGTGTGTATGGTAAGGATGTTCAAAAAAGAAAAAAGTAAATAAATTTTGACCTTTTTAAAAGACAATGTAGGATAAGCGAACTATGACAGCAAAGCGAATTACAGCACTTATTATAGTAGCTCTCGGGGTTGGTCTCGGTTTTTTTGTGTATTCTTCAGAAAGCTCACGTTTTTCTTATAAATTAGGTCTGGATCTAAATGGTGGAACTCAGCTTGTATACAAAGCTGATATTTCAAAGATTTCAGAGGCATCGGTAGATGATTCGCTCGTGGCGCTCCGTGATGTAATTGAACGACGTATTAATGTGTTCGGCGTTTCAGAGCCACTCGTTCAGCTTGAAGAGGGAAGTATTGTGGGCGGATCTTCTGAAAAACGACTTATTGTCGAACTTCCTGGTGTGACTGATATTGAAAAAGCAATTGAAGTTTTGGGAAAAACACCTCTTTTGGAGTTTAGACTTCAAAAAGATAACCTTCCAACATCTGAAGAGGAAATCGCAAAACTAAAGCCTGAAGATGTGTTTACTTCAACTGATCTCACAGGGAGACTTTTGCAAAGAGCAGAGCTGCAATTTTCTAACGGAGGTGGGCTTTCGTCTGCTCCCGGAGAGACTGCTGTGCTTCTTGTTTTTAATACCGAAGGCAAAGAACTCTTTGCTAAGATCACTCGGGAAAATGTTGGCAAACTTCTCGCTATATTTCTCGATGGAGAGCCAATTTCAACGCCGGTCATCAGAGAGGAAATTAAGGATGGAAATGCTGTTATTTCAGGAGGTTTTACGTTACAAGAATCACGCGAACTTGTTCGTAATTTAAACCTTGGAGCTTTGCCTGTGCCGATCGAGTTGGTTGGAAGTCAGGTGGTAGGGGCAACGCTAGGACAGGATGCAATTAATGCGGGAGTTAAAGCAGGGATTGTAGGCTTTGCTCTAGTAGCTCTCTTTCTTTTGGTGTGGTATCGGCTACCAGGTTTCCTTGCAGTTCTTTCGCTCGCGCTTTACGTGCTGATAATGCTCTCACTCTTCAAGCTGATTCCAGTTACCGTAACTGCTGCCGCAATCGCTGGACTTATTATGTCTATTGGTATGGCAGTCGATGCCAATGTGCTTGTCTTTGAGCGCATGAATGAAGAGTTGAAGGCGGGAAAAGAATTGAAAGATGCGATTGCTGAAGGATTTGCTCGTGCATGGACATCGGTTCGCGATTCAAATATTTCAAACATAATCACTGCCTCGATCCTCTTCTGGTTTGGAACATCTCTTATCAAGGGTTTTGCATTAGTGTTGATGCTTGGTGTGATTGTGAATTTATGTACAGCAATTTTTATCAACAAAATCTTTATGTTCGCGGTAACTAGTTCAAGGCAGGGCTCGCTTTCTCGCTTTTTATTCGGTAAGGGTCTTGGAAGATAATATGTTCGTCATTAAACACAAAGTAATATTCATAGGAATTTCGGTGCTTCTCGTACTGCTCTCTCTTGGGGCGATTTTTACTTATGGACTTAAACCAAGTATTGATTTTGCTGGAGGTGTTCTTGTGGAGGTCTCTTATCCCGAAGGTCGTCCAGAAGTAAGCTCACTTGAAACTGCTCTGTCTGGTTCTGATCTTGAGCTTGGTGTGTTCTCGCTCCGACCTTCGGGAGAGGATGCTGTAACTCTTCGCGCACGTTCGCTTTCTGAAACGGAGCGTCAGACTCTTCTTGGTATTCTTTCAGTTAATAATACAGAAAAGATTGCTGTAGAAAGATTTAATAATGTTGGTCCTGCGATTGGAGAAGAGCTAAGTCGTAAAGCTTTTTTTGCTCTTGGACTTGTTGTATTGGTAATCATTCTCTTTATTACTTTCGCTTTTCGTGGCGTTTCAAAGCCGGTGTCATCATGGAAATATGGCTTGGTCGCAATTGTCGCTCTCATTCATGACATTTTGATTCCAACAGGGGTTTTTGCGGTCCTTGGATATTATATGGGTTACGAAATTGATACGTTATTCGTAACAGCGCTTCTTGCGATATTTGGATACTCTGTTGCAGATACGATTGTTATCTTTGATCGAATCCGTGAAAACTTAAAGAAAAAGGTGGAATATCGCGGAAAAGAAACTTTTGAAGAGGTTGTAGGCAACTCCCTCCGAGAGAGTGCTGGTAGGTCATTTAATACCTCCCTCACAACAGGTCTTGCTCTTGCTGTGCTGTATGTTTTTGGTCCTGATTCAACGAATCATTTTGCACTCACTCTTTTGGTGGGTATTGTTGCAGGAACATACTCCTCGATCTTTCTTGCGAGTCCACTCCTTGTCCTTCTTGAGAAGTGGCAGAAGAAGGTGATGTAAAGGGTTCCGATTCTGTTTTTGCTGTGGGTGCAGCGGTAAATGTTTTATTACTTCCTGTTGGTTGGGCACCTGAAATACTTCTCCTTGCACCTCTTTTGGGTAGTTCAGTTGGCATAGTAGCTACAATAATGGGATTTTTAA
>CAYZPE010000019.1:0-12371 GCA_964480575.1 uncultured Candidatus Saccharibacteria bacterium | reverse complement strand
CCTCTCCCACTCTTCATCTTGTCGTACCAAAAGCTCTTTTGCGCGTTCTGGCTCGGCAATAATTTGCTTTGTTATTTTTTCCATGCGGACACCTTGAGATCCTTTAACCAAAATAATATCTCCTTCTTCTATATACTCCTTCAAAAAATCTCCAGCCTGAACTGAATTTTCAAATACAAAAACTTTCTTCTTAGCCATTCGTGCCTTGAGTGCAGCTTCTGCAAAAAACTTTCCTCGCACACCCACAGCAACCAACACATCACACATATTTGCAGATCTTTTTCCCAAGCGTTTATGTTCATCTATCGAAAATTTTCCAAGCTCGAGCATGTCGCCAAGTGCCGCAATTTTTCTTCCTGTAACTTCCGCAGACTCAAGCGCCGTTAGAGCTTCATCAAGCGCAACAGGCGAAGAGTTATAGCTGTCATCGATAATTGTTGAATTATTCAAACCGGGAATAAGATTCATGCGCCCATGCGGTGGTTCATGCTCTATAAGTGCCTCAGCAACATTTATTGGATTTAAACCTTGTGATACACCAACAGCAATTGCCGCGAGTGCAGGATAGATATGCTGAACACCGAGTACGCGTCCGAGCGAAATCGGCATGCAGCTTCCTTGATAATCAACTTTGAATGTAATTGCCACCGGCTTCTCGTGTGCGTATACAAAATTATAATTTGATCCTCGAATATCAAGACCTTCTTTAAAACCATATGTGATTGGCTTTATAAATGCATGAGGAGCCAAAGAGAGAGCGTCTGAATCATCACCATTCAATATAAGGAGACCGTCTTTTTTAAGCGCCTTAACAAGGTATCCTTTTTCTCTCACAATCGCATCTTTTGATTCAAAAAATTCAATGTGAACAGGCACTTCGCTAAAACGTGTTATAACCACAACATCTGGATGAAGCCAACTTCCAATCTTTTCAATATCACCCGGACGATCTGCACCCACTTCAAGCACAAGCCATTTTGGATAATGATTGGGAAGAATTATAATTTTGAGTCCTTCCAAAATATTTAAAAGCCACTTCAATGGATTATTCCAAGCATTGGGTAATCCAAGAATCGTGAGAGGTACACCTATATCACTGTTAAAACTTTTTTCACTTTTACGCACAAAAAAGAAGTGCGATAAAACAGTATAAATAGCATCCTTGGTGGAAGTTTTGCCCACATTACCAGTTACAGCCACAATTTTTGGCTTGTATTTACGGAGAACAACCTTTGCCTCCCACTCGATAATTTTTACTATTATTTTTTTGAGGTATGCCTTCATTTTTTATGATTTAATATTTAATATCCCATTAAAGACTCTTGCATTTAACGGTCCGGTGGAATTTCATAATAATTAATGAGAAATTGCGTTATATCTGAAAATGACTGCGTGAGTGTTTCTGATGCGTACGACACATTTTTTGGATATACCGTATACAGAAAGATTATGAACTGAGGATCATACGCCGGAAAATAACCAAAAAATGAATGTAGGAATCTATCTTCATAATAACCACTAGATTCAGGCTTAGCAATCTGTGCTGTTCCAGTTTTTGCTGCAACACTATAGCGTGGATTTTTAATTTTTCCCTCCAAAAGAGCGTTATCAACTACCGACACAAGCATTCGAGTCACTTCTTCTGTTGTTTCAGCCTTAAAAACCTGATCGCCTGGAGGAAAAGATATTTCTTTTGATGTTCCAATATCATATTGTATCTCCTTCCCAAGATGGGGATGCGGCAAGACACCTCCGTTTGCAAGCGTTGAAAGCGCTCGAACAGTTTCAATCGGCGTCATAGCAATCCCTTGCCCGTATGACGCAGTGGCGTACTCAATATCGCGAGTGCTGTCGAGATTTTGAATGAGTCCCCTTGTTTCATTTGGAAGGTCAATTCCTGTTTCCTCACCAAGCTCAAGTGCTTTGAAATAATCAGCAAACCGACTATTCCCGAGCTTACTCACCACGAATGCAACACCCGTATTCAAAGATTTACTGAGCACGGTCTGCATATCAACCACACCTCTTCCCACACCGTCATAGTTTGCTATGCGAGCAGTATTTAAAACAAGAAAACCCTCATCTTTATACGTAGTCTTTGCGGTAATTACTCCCGCATCAATACCCGCAGCTATTGTAAGCGGTTTTATAATCGAACCCATTTCATACACACTCTCTACAAGTGGGTTTGAGAAAACAGACACATTCTCACCTTGAAACGAATTTGGATTAAAGGTTGGATTCACAGCCATAGCAACAATCTCCCCTGTTTTTGGATCCATAACGATACCTCCAGACATTTCAGAGCTCCACTTTTTATTGATTTCAGCCAGTTTCTTTTCAAGAAAAAACTGTGTCTGAAGTTCAAGCGACGTATAGACATCACCTTGAAGCTCCTCACCTTCAAAAATAGTCTTTTTAATGTTCGTAAATATTTCAGCAAAGAAATTGGTATAGCCCTCTGCATTTTTGCGTGCAAGGGTGTCTTCATAGTAACGTTCAAGACCATACCTACCTCCAAGCTCGTCTCCTTTAAATCCCAAAAGACCTACAGCATGAGAAGCAAGATTTTCCCCTGGGTAGAGTCGACAACGATCTTCAAAAACCTGGACACCTGAAAGTTTCAGGGCAATAACAGCATCTGCCTTTTCCGGAGTAATCTTTTTTGCAATCTCTTCATAAGGATCATCTTTTTTACCTGCTCGCTCAAGAAAAACTTCCCTCTCTATAGGAATGACTGCATTAATTTCCCGCCACGCGGCTTCTGGATCACTAATTTTATTTGGTTGAAGCGCAACAATAAAACAAGCATTCAGTGTTGCCGCCTTGAAAGGTTCCGCACCTCTATTTTCAAAAAAAATACCACCTCTGCTAAAGATGCGTGATTCTGGTTTACTGTATTGTCGATCTGCCTTCTGACTATATTCCTCACCTCTTACTATCTGCACATTATAAAGCTTGCCTATTAGAACCAATGCAAAAAGAACCAGGAGGAAAGAAAGAAAGCGAACTCGCGCAATAAATCGAGGCTTCATATATAAACATCTATTTTACTCTTGTGGACTAAGTAATGAAAGTGTTTCTTTGCGGGCAATAAAAATTGGTTCTCTTACTTCTTTGAACCCCATAGAGCTTGCCAAAACCATATCTACAGAGTGAGCGTGTGAAATATATTCAAATTCGAGATTTGCAACTTTTGAGTTTAAGTCTGTAACCTGATTTTCAAAATCCTGACGTAAAACAACATTACGAACTGTTTCGTTCACAAAATACATGTAAAAGATTATCGAGAAAACAATCACAGCCATAAAAAGCCAAAGTAATAATTTTCGATATGAGTCTAAAAGAACTGCTGCTGTTTTCATTATATTTTTTCTATTATTCTTAATTTTGCACTTCGTGATCGAGGGTTTTCGTTTACCTCAGATCGACTTGGTGTCAGCGGTTTTTTGTTTATAAGAGTTGCTTTGTCTTGAGCTTGCAACTCTCTGAAAAAGTTTTTAACGATCCGATCTTCAGTGCTATGAAATGAGATGACTGCCATTCTGCCTTGAGGTGAAAGAATACTGAATGCTTTCTCTAACCCTTCCGCAAGCGCCTTAAGCTCGTCATTTACTGCGATTCGAAGTGCCTGAAAGCTTTTTGTTGCGGGATTGATCTTTCCTCTCCGATAAAAGAATGGAACAGAGTCTGCAATGATGTCGGCAAGCTCTTTAGCGGTTGCTATGGGCTTCTCGGCGCGCTCTAGGACAATCCTTTTTGCAATTCGTCTTGCATACTGTTCTTCGCCGTAGCCAAACAACACATTTGCAATACTTTCTTCTTCCCAGGTATTCACAATGTCGGATGCTGTGAAATCTGGATTGTCGCCATAACTCATTAAAAGTGGCTCGTCTTTTTGAAAAGAAAATCCCTTTCCACCTTCTTCAAATTGATTGGTATTCCAACCAAGATCAAAGAGGATTTTGTCAGGATGTGCAACTCCGATACTTTCCAAAAGCGTGTCGATGTCCCGAAAGTTTCCCTTAAGCGCTTTGAAGGGTGCTTTAAGATCTTTCAATCTCTCTTCGCTTGCTTTGATTGAAAGAGGGTCCGCATCAATTCCGACAATCTGGATATTCTCGCCAAATTTCTCGGAAACAAATGCACTGTGCCCTCCTCGACCAAGCGTTGCATCCACAAAGATGTCGCCCACCTTCAAAGCAAGACCTTCTATTGATTCTTGTAAAAGAACGGTTCGGTGTTCCATGGTTTTATATCATTCCCACCTCACCAAGTTTTTCCGCAAGCGCATCCACTTCTTTTTCGACACGCTTTTTGTACTCACTCCATCGCTTATCGTTCCAGATCTCGATACGATTATGAACACCTGTCACCACAACCTTGCTTTTCAAATCGGCATATTCCTTAAGAAAATCTGGAATAAGGATTCTGCCGATTGAATCTACTTCTATCTCGACCGCACCCGCAAGAAGGAAACGGTTGAAATTTCTACTACTCGACTGACCCATTGAAAGACTGGCGAGTTTCTCGGCAATCTTTTCCCATTCTGTCATCGTATACAGAAACAAACAGTTATCGAGACCGTGCGTTACCACAATTTTCTTTCCAACTTCCTTACGAAACTTTGCAGGAAGGGATATCCGCTTTTTATCATCAACTGTATGCGTATATTCGCCGATAAGCATGGACTGTTTCTTAATTACGATTTACCACTTCTTCCCACTTAGGTACCATTATATACCACTCGCTAACACATTGTGTATATTCTTATCCACAATGTAGTAAAGCCATACTTACTACCTTGTAAGTATGGCAATGAACCTGAACCGTAGTATCTAAGCCATAGAATAAATACTGAATTTTCGATGAATATAATTCTTGACTTTAGTACTTAAATTTGATATAATATACATGGTATAACCCCACGAAAGCCCCGCAAGGCATTCGCGGGGTTTTTCTATTTCCCTACAAAGGAGAATCATGTCGCAAGATTTCTTATAACGTAGTTATAAGAAATTTGAGACCAAAAGATATTTACTGTGCCGTAGGCATGAATAATTTCTGACGCTGTTTGCTTCACATCAGAAGAGACCTATACTTACCCCAGAGCAAACAACCTTCTTTTGAAAGGAGTACCTGATGAATAATTTCTGGAAAAGCGTATTCGCCACTTTGTTACTTCTCTTTATTGGGTCTGTCTTTTTCCTCGGAATTCAGATTGGGCGAGTTGCTGATTCAGGTGAAAAAGCAACCAAAGAAATACACGAGACAAGAAATCTCATGTACGAATTCATGACCTCCCCCGAAAAAAACCGTGAGTTTGCACGAAACGTCGAAGATTGGTTCCGGAGAGTGCACAGGTAAATGCCCCGGTTGCGTACAGCGCAACCGGGGCATTCTTTTATCTTTTTTATCTTTAATTTCTGCCTACTTCTGCCTTAATGTCGGGAATAAAATTACCTCTCGAATATTATGAGTATCTGTGAGAAGCATTACAAGACGATCAATCCCAATTCCCACACCTCCTGCTGGTGGCATTCCATATTCAAGCGCCTCAACAAATTCATCATTCATAACTTGAGCCTCTTTGTCTCCTGCTTCTTTATTTTTTTCCTGATTTGCAAAACGCTCAGCTTGATCTATTGGATCATTTAGTTCAGAGAAAGCTTTTACAATCTCGATACCTCCAACCACAAGCTGGAATGCATCAACAACCGAAGGATCTTTTTCGTTTTTCTTTGCAAGCGGTAAATAATCGGTTGGATAGTCAACAACAAATGTTGGCTGGGTGAGTTTTGGTCGGCACGCTTTTTTGTAAACAAGATCCATAATCTTGTGGATCGGATCACTAGGTGCCACCGAAACTCCCAACTGCTTTGCTTTTAAATGCCACTCTTCACGAGTAGCTGTCTCAGGATTCTCCATCAAAGCTTGGCGCTTCAAGAGATCAATATATGAAACTGACTTTATTTTCTTGCTAAAGTCGACTGTCTCGCCCTTCAATTCAAAAGAAAGTTTTCCATGGACCGCCTTTACAAGACGCTTTAGCATCTCCTCAACAAATTCTTTTTGTTTGTCTGCATTACTCCAGCTCTCGTAGTATTCAAGCATTGTAAACTCAGGATTGTGAGTTACATCAATACCTTCATTTCTAAAATTTCGCCCTATTTCATACACTTTTGGAAAACCACCTACAAGAAGCTTCTTTAAATAAAGCTCGGGTGCAATGCGAAGATAAAGATTGATATCGAGAGCATTGTGGTGTGTTGTAAAAGGCTCTGCAGATGCTCCTCCGGCCTGATGCTGAAGTATTGGAGTCTCAACCTCAAGAAAGCCTTTTTCATCCAAACAGCTCCTGATTTCTTTTATAATGCGAGAACGAGTGATAAATCTATTTCGAACCTCTTCGTTCATTAAGGTGTCGAGATAGCGTTTTCGAAAACGTTCCTCAACATCTTGAAGTCCATGCCATTTTTCAGGCAAAGGTCGCAAACTCTTTGAAAGCATTTTCCACTCTTTGACTCCTATGCTTTTCTCACCCCGCTTTGTTACAAACAAGTTTCCAGAAACACCGAGGATATCACCAATATCTACGGTATCTACAAAAAGATTAAAAACGTCCTCTGCAACTTCTTCTTTTTTTAAAACTCCCTGAAAAGATCCTGTACCGTCAAACAAATCTAGAAAAACCACACCTCCCTGAGGGCGAAGTGCCATGACTCGTCCGGTTAATGAAAGTTTCGCTGCTTCCTTTTCGAGATCTTCAAAAGCAGAAACGACTTCCGCTAAAGTTTTATCCTGCACTGCAAGAACCGGGTATGGGTTTATACCAGCTTCTGTTAGCTTCTTAAGTTTGAGGAGTCTTTGCTCCCTTAATTCTTCGAGAGATGCCATAACGTAAGTGTACGGGACGTTTTAACACGGCGCAACCTAATATTTTCTACTGAATCTTTATGATCTTGTAAGTCATTTCGCCACCAGGAGTTTTGAAAGAAAAGTTTTCACCCTTTTTCTTTCCAAGGGCAGCTTCACCAAACGGAGATCGGATAGAAATTTTACCAGAAACCATATCAGCTTCTTCTGATCCTACCAGAGTATACTCCTTTGAATCTTTTGAACCTTCTTTTTGCACAGTCACAACTGAACCTACACCAACAACATCTGTCTTGTGCGAAGAGATAATAGTTGCAGATTTAAGAAGTCCTTCGAGACGAGCGATTCTATCTTCGATATTAGCCTGCAAATCACGAGCTTCGTGGTACTCGGCATTTTCAGAAAGGTCTCCCAAAGACTTTGCATATTCAAGTTGCTCAGCAACTTCTTTTCGTTTACTGTGTTTAAGATCTTCGAGTTCTGTCGCGATCTGATTGTATTTTTCCTGTGTTAAAAATTCTTTATCTTCTGGCATTTTTTTTAAGTCCTAATGTTAAGGATATTAGATGGGTATTGTAGTTGATTTTGGTATTTAGTCAAATATGACTACTGTGTGTATTCCGGCGTATAGACACTCATCCATTCCAAGACCTGACGCATCACTGAAGTTGCACCTATAAGATTGGTGCGCGGACCTTTTTCCATAATAAGTGCAAAGGCGTATTTAGGTTTTTCATAAGGGAAAAAACCTGTTACCCATGAATTCACATACTGCTTTGCTGTGCCGAGCTCAGCTGTTCCTGTCTTTGCAGCCACAGTCACATAAGGAAGGTTTAAACCTGATGCTGAACCAGTAAGTACACCCTCTCTCATACCCTCTCGTGCAACCTGAAACCATTGAGGGTTATTGAGAGGAAGCTTCAGGACCTCTTCGAGTTCATTTCCTGTAGGGACAATTGTGGGTTTGTAGAGCGTACCGCCGTTTGCAATCGCCCCCATAGCTCGCACAGCTTGAATTGGAGTTACTTGAAAGCCATACTGACCGATTGACGTATTGTATGTATCTCCTACGCGCCATTCTTCACCATTAAATGTTTCTGCTTTCCATGTAGGGTTTGGAATTGTACCAACTGCCTCAGCGCCAATATCAATCCCAGATACTTCTCCAAAACCAAACATGCGCGCATATTTTTCAAGATTTAAAATACCAAGTCCTTTCTGATTTTCATACCCTCCACCAATTTCGAAAAAGTAAACGTTTGAAGACACTGCAATCGCTCTTCTCATATCAACTAATCCGTGTGCTTTCCAGTCATTAAAAACAGTGGACAATTCTGGATTGTAAGGATTTTGTATTGAGATAGATCCAGTACTTAAGATCTGTTTTGTTGGACTGATAATCCCCTCAGAAAGTGCAGCAATTGCAAAGTAAGGCTTCACAATAGAACCAGGAGTATACACACCAGAAATCGCACGATTTAGAAACGGATTTTGCTTGTCGTTTAGAAAAGATGAAATCGCTTTCCTGTCACTACCTTGCGAAAGAATACCTGAGTCGTATTCAGGAAAACTCGTAAGTGCGAGAATTGTTCCGTCATTAATATTCATTATGACCCCAGCCCCACCTTGAAACCCAACTTGATGCGCCAATTTTGAAATTTCCTCATGAAGCTTTTGTTCTATGCGAGAATCAACAGAAAGATTGATATCTTTTCCTTCTTGCGGAAGCTTGATCACGCTCTCAGACGTAATAGTGCCGAGCGCATCTGTTTCCGTAATCTTTAAACCGTTTGTACCAGCAAGCACATGATCATAATATTTTTCAACACCCTCAATGCCTGTAAATTCAGTTTTGTAAAAGAAACCAGACGAATCTTTTGATGGGTATTTAACATACCCTAAAACATGCGCGAACCCAGGATTTTTATTGTATACACGAAGTGAAAACTCCGAGGTGTCTGGATTAATTTCATTCCAAATTAAAGGTACTCCCTTTCGATCAAAGACGACCCCGCGTTCTGCAAATACAAGTGTGTGATGAAGTCTGTTGTTCTCACTTTGTGCCGCGTACTTTTCACCATTCATAATCTGAAGTGCCCATAATTTTCCAGAAAAAATTACAGACACCAGAACAAAAACTACTCCAACAAAAAGAATTGAGTACAGAGAAATTGGCCTTTCTATACGACCTTCAAATTGGCTCTTGTCATAGTCGGGAAGATTGCTTGAATCGAGAAAAACCTCATCAGGGTAGATGTCCTCTTGCAATAAATTTCTCCTTTTTCTGCGAAAAAAATTCATGAGCACATTCCATTGTAGGCTCTTTAGAGTCTGTTAACAATATTTTGCGATTAGATTCTAAATAGGCTCTTAAGAGAGAGCGTAAAATGAGAGACGTGTACGAAGAAACATAAGCACAATAAATAGAATTACCGCCATAAAAAGATATGTCAGATAGAGATTTTCTGCATCCCTATAAGAAACTCCGTAGAGAGTATCGGCGATTGCTGCCAAAACTATTCCTTCATAAAACCTTTCGATAAAAACAAATCCAAGAACCAACGCAAGAACACCAAACCACCAAGGGGTGTATAAAATTCCAACTAAAATTCCAATATTTATATAAATTCGTGGATACATACTACTGTCTACGTATTGTTACAAAACGAAGAAGAAGTGTATTAACAGGACTTTCCGCCAAAACATTTTGAAATGAATCAGTCGATTTTCCATCAATCGTCTTAACTTGAGCGACAGTGAATCCTTCTATTCCAGCAACAACAAATACATCGTCTTCTGTAATAGGAGATTCTCGAGGAAGAACAATCTCAAAATCTCCTCCACCACGACCTTGGAGCAGAACACTCATGTTGGTACCAGAAATAAAAGCAGGAGTTTTTCGAGCAGCATTTGAATAGAGCTCGATTTTTGACTGACTCTCGTATACCTCTATTATGGTTCCTAACACAATCGAATCAGCGGCAAAAGCACTATCACCGACACGAACCCCATCTTTCTGCCCCACATCAACAAGAAGCGTATCGTAAGGAATCTGTGGCGGACGTGCCAAAACTCCAGCCAGAATGAAACCTTGAGGCAGTTCCCTTCCAAAAGATTCTTTGAGTGTGTTATTTTCATCTTTCAAGGTTTCGTACGCAACTTCTTTAAGTCGAGCTTCTTCGAGCGATACTTTAAGCGCTTTATTCTCTTCTACAAGAGCAATTTTACTTCTCCAAAATTGAGTACTAGTCCATGTCTCACTGCTAAGTGCATTACCCAAATTCCACGCTGGGGTTGCAAGCCTTACAAAAAAACCTGAGAGGATTGTGGGTGCAAAAAAACCAAACAATGCAAAAAATACTGCAATAAGAAGACCGAGACCAAGAGATCGAAGGAATTTCCCTCGAGCTCTATTTTTACTTTTCAAGAAGTAGTTCATCTTCGTTTACAATAAGCACGTCTTTAAATTTCTCAAGGTCTTCAAGAATGATACCTGTTCCTCTCGCAACAGCGGAAAGCGGATCCTGCGCAATATAAACCGGAATCTTTATATACTCTTCAAAAAGTTCTGCGAGACCCTTAATAAGTGCTCCACCTCCTACGATATAAATTCCCCTATGCATTATATCTGAAAGAATTTCTGGTGGAGTAGTCTCGAGCACTTCTCGTGTGGACTCAACAAGCGCATCAATCGAATGAAATATTGCCTCACGAATATCAGCATCAGTAATTACCACTTCTCGCGGAAGCCCTGTAATAAGATCCCTACCTTTAATAGTGGCTTCAAGTGGAGATTCTCCCGGAGACACTGCGCCGATTGCAATCTTGATACTCTCAGCAGTTTTTTCACCGATCAGAATTTTAAACTCATTTCTAATGTACGAAATGATGTCGGTATTTAATTTATCTCCCGCAATGCGCACATTTTTTGATCGGACCACACCACCAAGAGAAATCACCGCAATATCTGTTGTGCCTCCGCCAATATCAATAATCATTGAACCCACTGGATCATGGACCGGAAGCCTAATACCAATCGCAGCTGCCATTGGTTCCTCAACTATATGTACCTCACGTGCACCAGCGTTTTTTGTCGCGTCTCGCACAGCACGAATCTCAACATTAGTAATTCCTGAAGGTACTCCCACAACCACACGTGGACCTAAAAATTTTCTTGATTCTTTCTCAGCCCTCTTTAAAAGATACGAAATCATTTCCTCAGTTACTTCGAAATCAGAGATTACGCCGTCAACAATAGGACGTACAGGCACAATGTGCCCCGGTGTTCGCCCGAGCATTTGTTTTGCCTGATTTCCAACAGCCACAACCTGGCCAGTTTTTTGGTTGACGGCAACAACAGAAGGTTCATTTATGACAATACCCTTGCCTTTCACATAAACAAGAGTATTTGCAGTTCCGAGATCAATTCCAATATCATTTGAAAGCCATGCAAGAAGTTTTTTTATCCATTTATTGTTTTTCATGAGGTGTATGTTCCTGTAAACCCTTCAAAAAATCCTCCCGAGAAAGAACATGCGTATCACCTGTACTACGAATTTTTACTTCAACTTTATTCTCCGCTACCAATTTATCACTTATTACAATTCGACACGGAAGACCTAAAAGATCACTCTCAGCAAACTTCTCTCCCGCCCGAAGACCCACTCGATCATCATATAAAACTTCTATACCTTTCTGAGTTAGAACTTCATAAAGACCGTCAGCTTGTTTTACCGCATCTTCTTTATCGGAGATTCGGACTATGTGAAATTTAAAAGGTGCAACACTTTCTGGCCAAACAATTCCCTTATCGTCAGACAGAAGCTCAACCACAGTGCCCATAAGCCTTCCAGGACCAATGCCATAGCTCCCCATGACCACAGGCATATTCTCACCTCTTTCATTTACGTACATGAGACCAAGCGCTTCTGAAAAACGCGTTCCGAGAGAGAAAATATTTCCAACCTCAACTGCTTCTTTTTCTACTATTGCATCCTTATCGACCCCCAGATCGGCAATCACCTCGTCATTATAAACCTCTCTATTAATCGCAATTTTTTTAGCTTCATCCACAAAAATAAGATCTTCACCGGCAGAAGTAACAGTCTGAAATTCATGAGAATATTTTGAGAAACTACCACCTGAAGCAAACGTAACATATGTCTTGTCACCCAAACCAACTCGCCTAAAAATATTAAGATAGGCCTGCTTCATCTTTTCATAGAAGACATTATGCTCAGCTTCATCTTTTGAAAAAGAATAGAGATCTTTCATCAAAAATTCCCGTCCACGCATAAGACCGCTCTTTGCACGAGATTCATTGCGGAACTTTGTTTGAATTTGATAAGGGTAAACCGGAAGATCTCTATATGAACGAATATGATCTTTCATGAGACGAGTCAGAGGCTCTTCGTGAGTAAAGCCAAGACCGAGCTCGGTGTCATTTTTGAGTTTTGTTGTAAACCAAACATCGACATCGGGATTGGTAACCCAAC
>CAYZPE010000018.1:0-12643 GCA_964480575.1 uncultured Candidatus Saccharibacteria bacterium | reverse complement strand
AAAATATCCAATTGGGGTACTGATCCTGTAAGGATAGATTCCTGCCGGTGGCACACGAAACAATACCGTTTATATTAGAACTAAAAATACTTGTGTCTAATGATGTCGTGTGGTAACTTTTCTATCAGAATTAAACTCTTTTTTAGGATCTATGCATGCTCTTGTTATTCAAAAAACTTCTTCCTGATGTTTTGGTTTTGCGATATCATGTCAATGCTGGAGCGTGTTTTGGGAATGCGGTGAGTTGTCTTGCTCTTGGAGAATGCACCGGTTTTAGGAGGATACTCACGAAATGAGAAAAGTGGGAGACTGAATATGCTCATCGTGGCTATTGCACGATTTCCCTTGATGAATTTGTCGATCATGGCGGTTACGGAGCTGATTTAAAGCATCTTAATGAAAAGAGGAAAAATACTGAGACTCCCGTCTTTTATGTCAAGATCTACCGTGATTTGTTTCTGGGTAAAGTAAAGCCTGTAATTAATCTTACGGAGCTGATGGATTCTGGAAAATCTCAATCAGGTTATGTTTACATCCCGAGGATTCCAAGACTTACAAAAAAAGACTGATTTGGGTGTAACTACAAAGGCGATTAAATTCGCCTTTTTTATATGGTAACCACAGGGCATATCTGTATCTAGGTCTTTGTTTGATATAATTAATTCATGCTTGAACCAAATGAAAAGATAATGCTCCAGAGAGCTTTAGATCTTGCGGAGCAGAATAATGACATTCTTGTAAAGATGCGTCGCGGTTTGAGATGGGCCAGATTTTTCCATTCAATCTATTGGATTATTGTGATCGGTACAGCGGTTGGTGCGTACTATGTTATTCAACCGTATGTTGAAACAATAACAGGTCCTTTAGGTGGTTTTTCTGAGAGTGTAGAAAAAGTTAAGGGTATTCTTCATACGGATGATGCTACCAAACCCTAACTCTAGTTTGACCAAGAGCCAAGCAAATCTTTACTTTTTACTCTTTTATTATTAAACTTGTCTTCATGCCGAGGTAGCTCAGTTGGTAGAGCATCCGCCTGAAGAGCGGGGGGTCACCAGTTCAAATCTGGTCCTCGGCACACGAACGAAGTGAGGTGACGAGAGCAAGTAAACTACTTTGCTTGCGTGTCGATTTGAAAACCGCAGCCATGTCGAGTCTAGCAAGACAGGTGATACAGGGTCGAGAACACGTAGGCTTTTATGAGCATGACAACAAAAGACTTAGTGATTCGTGACCAAATCTGCTAGCACCATAAAAAAATCCCCTTAAGGGGATTTTTTTCTTTATGCTCCAGTTCGTACTCGGAGCTTTGCTTGTTTGTCTTTGTTTACTTTAGGAAGTCTGATTGTGAGTAATCCGTGCTTTTCTGTCGCCTCAGCTTCTTCTACATCAACTTCAGCAGGAAGGAGAATGGTTCGGGAAAATGATCCCCAGTAGAGTTCTTTATGAAAATAGTCTTCGTCGCTGATACTTCGTTCTGACTCACGTTTGCCTTTGACGGTAACCATGTCTCTTGTAATGGCAATATCAAGGTCTTCCGGGCGAACTCCAGCAACCATAGTCTTAACAATGATTTCGTTTGGAGTTTGATAGACGTCAACAGTGAGTTGACCTTCGCCACTGTCTTCTTCCATCCAGCTTTTTGCTGCCACTCCTTCTTCTTTTGTTTCCGCTAGATCATTATCATATTCATCGACGCTGACAGCGCCTGTTAATCGTTCAAAAAATGATCTTTTCTTTGCCATATAACTTATTATGTTCGCGGATAAATACCTTTCGCTTTTTCAAACAAGAGCATAAGGAGCACTACAGCAATCCAGACACCGACAAATGCAGAGAACGCTGGATATTTCGTATATTCTATTATAAAGAGATTGAAGGCTGTGTGCAACACAATAGCCCCCACTAATCCACATGCGATATAAATATATCGTACCATTTTCGATCTGTAGAAAGAGAGCGCGATCATGGTTCCAAGTATTGTTGAGGCTGCCACATGGAGAAGACTTGCTCCAAGGAAACGGAAGTTACCTGTGATAATTGCCGCTTGAATATTTCCTTCGGCGATAGGAGTTAAGAGGAAGAGCGCATTCTCAAGTGCTGCAAAGCCGAGCGCGGTTGTGAGAAGGTAGATCATGGCGTCTATAGGCTCGTTGTTTGCACGTGTCTTAAGAGCTGTAAACCAAGAAGCTCCAAATTTGAACAGTTCTTCAATAGCGGCCCAAATTCCAAACATAAGAATCGGCGTAAATTGAAAATGATTGAGTACGTATTTTTGAAAGGGAATCACGAGCGGGACGGCAATCATGCCACCTAAAAAGGCTTTCAGAAGAACTCTTCGTGGCTCAGGATGAAGCCGATCTTCTTTAAGCCAAAACCAAAGCCATACAAGCGCTGGTAATATTCCTGCTGCAAGAGCAAAAAAAATGTTTTCAAATTGCATTTGTTTTCTTTATGCTGGCCACTCCTCGATCATAAGAAGTTTCTTGTCTCCTGGAAGGAGTCTCCATACTTCCTCAGTGATAAATGGAATAAATGGATGAAGAGCGTGGAGTAAAACATGGAGTGTCTGAAGAAGGAATTGTTTTCGTGATTCTATGTCTGGTTCAGTACCGCCTTGGAAAATACCTTTACTCTCTTCTAATATAACATCTGCCAGAGTGTGCCATAGGTAGTGATAGAGTTTTTCTCCTGCAAGATGAAACTTGTACCCATCCATTTCCTTGGTAACTTCTGTAACGAGGTTAGTGCGTTCTTCTATAAGCTTTAGATCGTTATCACTCCAATTTTTAAAATTTGAGTCAAAAGAAACACCTTCGGTGTTTGTAAGAATAAAACGGGTTACATTCCAGATTTTATTTGAGAAGTTTCGGTAGCCTTTTATTTTATCTTCGCGAAGTGACATTTCACTTCCTGGTGTATTGCCAATAATGAGGCCCATACGGAGCGCATCTGTTCCGTATTTTTCGATAAGATCGATTGGGTTAACAACATTTCCCTTACTCTTACTCATCTTTTTGCCCTGAGCATCATTAACCATGCCATGCAGATATACTTCGGAAAATGGTTCCTTTCCTGTGAGATAAAGGCCAAAAATAACCATACGTGGAATCCATTTAAATATGAGGTCAGATCCAGTTTCCATAACTTGGGTTGGATAGAATGTTTCGTAGTCTTTGTTGTCGGGATATCCAAGTGCGACAAGTGGCCATTGACCAGAAGAAAACCAAGTATCAAATGTATCAGTATCTTGCGCGAGTTCACTCTCACACTCCGGACATTTTTGAATTGCATTTTCGAGATCTACCAAACCCTTACCGCATTTCGTACAGATTTTTGCAGGAATAGGAATCCCCCAGACAATCTGTCTTGATACGTTCCAGTCGAGCGGATGTTCCATCCAGTAGCGAAATATTTTCGCATAATTATCTGGCATGAATGTAATTTTCCCATCCTCGAGTGCTTGAAGGGCGAGTTTTGCTAGAGGTTTCATTTTTACAAACCATTGGTCTTTTACCTGAGGTTCTATTACAGTGTTGCATTTATAGCAACAAGGAACATTATGAACGTACTTTTCATCAACCTTTACCACGAGCCCTTTTGACCTTAGTTTCTCGACGATTTTTGGTCTTGCCTCGGTAATTTTTTGTCCAGCAAATTCTTCTGCAATAGGGAGAAGTTTTCCACGCCAATCGATAATCTGTTCTTTGTCGAGGTTGTGACGTTCTGCAATTTCAAAATCAATCTGGCTATGCCATGGGGTAATGGTCATAACGCCAGTGCCAAATTCCATATCAATTGCTTCATCTTTAATAACGGTGGCTGTTATAGGACCGTTGATCCATTCAACTTCTATTTTTTGCCCATGAGTATATTCGGCATATCGCTTGTCGGCAGGATGCATAACAACATATTTATCACCAAATTTAGTTTCAGGTCGCGCAGTTCCAATAACAAAAGGGCCATATTGAAAATAATAGAAAGGATCAATCATTTCTTTATTTTCAGTTTCAACGTCAGAGAGGGAAGTTTGATGTTTCGAACACCAATTTACGATTCGCTTGCCGCGGTATACTAATCCATCATCGAAAAGCTTTTTAAAAGTTTTCTGAACCTCTTTTACAACATCAGGATCAAGGGTAAATTTTTCACGGGACCAATCACAAGAAGATCCAATGCGTTTAACCTCCTCTTCCATGTATTTTTTATTTTCAAGAGTGAACGCAAGGATTTCCTTGTAGAGGTCTTGCGGATCCATCTTGAATCGTGAACGACCCTCTTTTTCAAGTTTTCGCTCGTATACTATCTGAGTTTCGAAACCAGCATGATCAGCTCCTGGAATCCAAAGTGCTTTGAAGCCCTGCATTCGTTTATAGCGGATCATGATATCTTCGAGTGTCATGGTAAGAGCATGGCCAGCATGTAAGTGCCCATTTGCATTTGGGGGAGGCATGATGATTGTGAAGGGTTTTTGATGTCTCTCGGGAAGGTTGTCAGGATTAAAAAAACCGCTTTCTTGCCAAAGCGCATAGATTCTTTTTTCCGTTTCTTCCGGATTGTAGGGTGTGAGAAAATTCTCTGGAATCATGTAAATTATAGTAACACAATAAACTAGAGTAGGGTTGAGACTATTGACTTATGCATTTTTATGTATTGTGTTGAATTTGCGTCTTAGTTCGGATACTTTACATAAAGCAATAAATAATAATGTCCTTTATAAATGTCCTTTATAAAGGACATTGTATTCAACGTTTTATATAGGACATAAGTCCTATATAAACTTCATGTATATTTCATATAGTTCACATATTGTTTTAACGGCTAAGAATAATGTCACTTTAGGTAATGTCTTATTGACGTTTGCGACCTGCTGAGCTAGGTTTATAGCGTATTTAGTACCTTCCTTGTTCTTTCCGTAGAGATTGAAATATCAGTTATCGTGATTAAACATGAAAGGTCCACTATCCATTTTGAATATGTACACAAGAATGTACAAAACGGCAGGATCCGTTGTGATCCTGGTTTTGATGCTGCTCATGGGAGCAGTAATTTCTGTGCATGCAAGTGGGGTCGATGTGGCCGGAAATCCATGTATTGGATCATCAAACTCATTTAGAAATATGGTTACACCAGGTACTCTACCAACATCGTCTGAAGACATTATTGTCTATAACGAGTGTGTGGAAGAATCTTCTGGGGTGGTAACAGTTTCTTGGAGAACAAATGTTCCAACGGTAAGTAGGGTTGTTTATGGAATTGAAAGTGTTAATCGTGCAGGGTTGCCATTGCCTTTTGAAGGCTATCAAAATGGAACGCCTGCAGTACATGCTCCAGTGACCACAGAACACTCTGTTTCCTTACATGGACTAGATAGAAATCAAACATATTACTTCCGCCCTGTTTCGAAGTCTCAAAATAAGATTGGATTTGGAAGAGAAGTTGCGCTTCGTGGGATAGCCTACAGCTCATCTGTCTCTGCTCCAGTTTTCTATCCTGTTACAGTGGTATCAGGACAGACGATCTCATCTCAAGCTTCGAGTTGTTTGTATCTTCGAGAGCATCTTCGAAAAGGAGATCAGAATGATGCAAATGAAGTTCGAAAACTTCAGCAATTCTTGAATTCTTATGAACAAGAGAATATCGCGCTAACGGGAGTATTTGATGATGCAACGTTTAATGCAGTTGCTCGTTTCCAAAAGAAATATACTGGAGACATCTTGGGTCCTTGGGGTTATACAGAACCTACTGGATATGTGTATATTCTTACTCAAAAGAAAATAAATGAGATTTATTGCGGACATTTTTTTCCGCTTAGCTCTGCACAACTTCAAGAAATAGGTGATTTTAATGTGATGCAGTCACGTGTACATAAAACTTCTACTGCTGTAGTAAAGCCAATTGCGACTGTTCCAGTTGCGCCTATATCAACGCCTGTAGTTCCAATAGCTCCGATAAATCCAATTATCGCAACTACAACTATAGCGACAACCTCATCTGTGATAGGGGTAATTTCTGAACCTCAAAAACCGCTCATTTCACCAGTCACATCAACTTTAGATAAGGCAGCTCTTCAGAGCACCACAAGTTTTGCTTCACTTGTATTTTCAATACCAAAAAGCACAAGCGACTTGCTCCGCTGTGCTCTAAACTTCGTTTTTATACTCGTTATCATCTATATTGTTGCTAACATTTTAGCCGAAACAAAGAGTTCAGAAGTTTCTCGAAAGACGATTCGTTTAAGAAAGCTCATGCTGTATACGGTTGGTTGTATTTTGGCTATTCCTCTAACAGTGTGGAGAAATGTGGACTGTCTCATACTTCCATTTATCATTCTCTCAATCATTCTGATTATCGTTTCAATTATATACAATGCACGAGGTAAGGAAGTTATGATTGCAAGTACTCAGATTTTCGAGAAGAGATAGTTTAAAGAGAAAGATTTCCTGTTGCGACAAAATTTGATCCAGTTTCTTTTTTAAGTGTGTGTTGTATAAAGCCAGCGAGAGCGATCATGATTGCATTGTCTGTTGAAAGGGAAAGCTCTGGTATGTAAAGAGTGATATTGTTTTCTTTTGTAAATTTCTCAAAAGATTCTCTTAAAAATCTATTGGCGCTTACCCCTCCTGCAACAATCAAGTTTTGAGCACCTGTTTCTTCCAGGGCTTTTTTTGTTTTTGATATGAGAACATCAATTGCCGCATCTTCAAATTCTCTTGCTACAGAGCGCTTGATATCTTCTGTAAGTTCGGGAATTTTTTCAACCATATAGAGCACGGCAGTTTTAAGACCGGAGAAAGAAAAGTGCAGATCCTTGGAGTGGATCATCGGACGGGGAAGTTTGTACTGGCTAAGGCTCACAAGATGAGTCTTGCGGTCTTCGTCTGCGAGATGGCTGATTTGAGGTCCTCCAGGGTATGGTAGACCCAAGATTCGGGCAACCTTATCAAAGGCTTCACCGACAGCGTCGTCTTTTGTTTCGCCTATTTTTCTATATTCTCCCCATTGTTTTGCAAGAATGAGTTCGGTATGTCCGCCAGAGACAAGAAGAGCCAAAAGAGGGAATTCAACTTTTTTTGAAATTTGAAATTTGAAATTGTCGCTTTTGTTTTGTCCAAGTAATACCGAGGCGATATGTCCCTCCATGTGATTTACTGGAAGTAGTGGAATATCCCATATAAAACTGAGAGCTTTGGCAAAGTTAACTCCAACCCAGAGCGCAGGTTCAAGTCCTGGTCCTTGAGTTACCACAACAAGATCGATGGGAGGTTTTGAGAGTGTAGGAATGAGTTCTAAGAATTGTTCAAGAAGTTCCGGTTCTCGGTTGAGAATGGTTTTAATCTGATCAATTTTTTCTTTTGAAATTGAAGCTTCCAATTTTGATATTCCGAAACCTGATTCCTCTAACATTTTCTTCAAAAGAGGAATCAGGTTTCTGCTGTGTTCTCGTTTTGCAAGCATGGGATATACACCCCCATATTGTTCATGGATTTTAACTTGGCTTAAAAGAGCATTTCCAAGTACTTTAAAAGTAGGGGATTCAATCGTCCCTTCTGCTTCCAAAATACTCAATGCTGTTTCGTCACAGCTTGTTTCTATGCTTAGAATTCGCATAGTGCGATACTACCAGATTTCAGGCAATAAAAAAGCCCCGTGAGGGGCGTGGAGGTTTTCGGTATGAATCAAATCAGCGCTTCTCGATTGGTATTAGGTTAACACCGCGAATCTTGTTCTTGAAATAGAGTCGAATCGTCTTCTCGGTCTTTGGGTTAGGGTCATCAAAGATGTCGATTGGCCATTCCCGATACGTTACGATACGTGCGGTTTTAAACTGCACGCAAAGCATTGTAGGTTGCCTTTCGCCTTTCCCATCATCTTCGCGTATGTCACATCTTACAACTTCGCCCCATGTGCCCGGGTAATGGAAGGCAACAACACCACAGTCTTTGTAGTGAGTTGCTGTTTTGTACCCGTCATCAATGTCCAGATACTCAAACTTCATGATGACATTTTCCGCAAAACCAAACTCTGCGAACTTCGGCTTTTGGTTTCCGTCAGCGCCCATAGTGATTGCCGACAAAAACATTACAACAAAGAGCATAAGAGTCTTCATTCCACGAACCTTTCAAAAGAGGTGATAGAAGGAACTCGATTCTACTTACAATAGTAAAAGAAGGTGCGCATTTACTGCAGCTTTGCTTGTGGATTACGTGATCCTAAAGGAGATCTCTCCTTACAGGAGCAGTATCCCAATTGGATTCTTTATTTCACTACCTTCATAAAGAATCTCAATAGGACTTCGATTCCCCTAGACTTTTTTACTTTATAAAAATGTGACCTCACGGAGAATGATCCCACAGTTACTAAGTATTTTTATTCGCTTCGCTCTAAAAATACAAAGTACTGCTGGACGCAGCTCGACTGTTTCGCTTTGCTCAACATGCCTCCGCTGGTTCGATTCCCACGAAAAGCACGCAGATGCTTTTCTCTTCAGGTCACAACATAAAACCGCCATTCGGCGGTATGTTGTGATGAAATCATAACCTTTGCTCGAACTTATTTCCAATCGCGAAGCGATTGATCTTTGCACGCGTGGAGCGCGTGGTGATTCTTTACTTCTGCGTACGCATTCGGGTTCGTGGTGAAGCGAACTGTGCGCGCCTCGCGCTCGCTCCACTCGCGTACAAAACCAAAAATTTCCTTACCAATCCATTTAAAAGGCGGGGGTGCAGGGGGGTGAGGAAGTGTGGGGCACTTCCGCAAGACCTTTTGAGAGATTTTGCGAAGCATGAGTAAAATATCCAAAAGGTGCACAGCTTCTGTAAGAAGCCGCAAAAAAATGAAAGAAAATTTTATGGTTTTGTTTTCGTCGCTATATGCATTATACTGCACTCTTGCAAAATAATGCAAGTTTGATTATTATATAAATATGGCATCAGGAAAGAAACTTGGGGAGAACCTAAGAAGATTACGTTTGAAAAAAGATATGTCGCAAGGAGACCTTGCGACAGTTTTGAATGTTGATAGAGCATATATCAGTAATATAGAAAGTGGTCGAATGAATCCCACTCTTTCTACATTAGAAAAAATAGCTAACGCGTTAGGAATTTCCAGTAGTGAACTTTTAAAATAATTATGAAAGAATTGATTTTTAAAAATATTATAGAAAATGCGAAAAATGACGCAATCGAGTTTGTAAAAACAAATGGTCAAAATAGCTTGCGTCCGCCACTATATAATGCAGAGAGCTATGTTAGTGATTTGGTAAAAGATAAATATTTTGCCACATTAGCAATTGTGCGCCATTATGTAAAATTGACGAGTGATGCATACTGGTCAGAAGCTGGTGCATTCAATGTGGATCTCTTTATGTTGACGCCAAGCGCTTCATCTCCAATGGGTCCTGGATCTGACTCTGAAGTGATACGTATTCAATTTGGTAAATATCACACTAACCTCACCGACTCGTCACAATTTGGTTTTGAGCCACTGATGTTTCATATTGATAAGGCGTATTGTTACCTACCGTCAATGAGGGGTGAAAATCCTGATGCTCGACACCTAAACCAGTTTTTTCACTGTGAAGCAGAAATAGTTGGGACACTCGATGAATTACTGCCGTCTGTTGAGGGTTATGTGCAGGCACTTGCCAGGATATTTGTGGCACTTGCACCAATTATAGAGCTCATGAGTATTGATTTCCCAAAAACAGAACAGGCACTGCAGAATATTATCAAGGCCAAGAGTTTCAACAAAAAGACTTTCGACGAAGTATATCCGTGGCTACAAGAAAATTCTTTATTCCACTCAGTAAGTGATTTTGGAAGAAATATTACCAATAATGGCGAAGTTGCACTTGTACGAGCGATTGGAGATGGTTTACCGATGTGGCTTAGCAACTACGACCGAGACACTGTTGCCTTTTATCAAAAACCAAATCCTGTAAATACAAGCTCTGTCATAAATGCAGACCTGTTATTTGCACCAATTGTCGAGGGTGGTTTTGGTGGGGAAATTATTGGCTCTGGACAGCGACAAGATAATCCTGAAGAAATTATTGAGTCTCTCAAAAGACAAAAAATTGATGGAGAACCTTACGAGTGGTACATCAATCTTCGCAAACAGCCGGACTACAAAACAACATCTGGTTTTGGATTGGGAATAGAAAGATTTATCGCCTGGGCACTTGGATATTCTGATATTAAAGACGTTATCCATTATCCAAGACTTAAAAATATTAAAACACTACCATAATTATGCAGAAAGAAATTTTCGATTCATTTTTTAACCAATATGCAAAAACCGTTGATAAGGCTGCTAGTGTCAGTGCATTTTGGCGATTGTCAGATGAAATTATTACTGAGGTAGTCAGACGCGAAATTGCACCGTATTGTACAGATTCATCGCTTACCATGGACGCTGGTGGTGGTACAGGAAGGTGGGCAATAAAATTAAGTGAGGTTTTGAAAGGAAAACTCGTTGTATTCGATCGTTCAGAAGATATGCTTGCGAAGGCATCCGAAAATATCGGTAAGAGCAACGTATCTGATTGCATTAGCATAGCAAAGGGAGACCTAACTCATATAGATGATTTTGCAGACAATAGCGTTGACAACATCGTGAGCATTTACAGTCCACTTAGTTTTATCTATGAGCAAGATAAGGCAGCTAAAGAACTATTCCGTATTTTAAAACCAGGAGGTCGTATCTTCATAATGAGTCATAGTTACTATAATGCATTGGCTTCCAAAATAAATAACTACCGCGCTGACGTAGAAGAGTTACAAAAACTTGCAAACGAACAGAGGGTGAAATGGGCACCACATGTCCCGGAGTTAATAACTCATTCAAAAGAGTCCATAGAAAAACTTTTTTCAAATGCAGGATTTCATATACAAAAAACATATGGCGTGCCTGTATTTGTTCAGCCTGGTCCAGAAGACTTTGATCCGGACAACAAAAAGAAAAGTTCAGTGAGTGAGTATCTTGAAAATCCTGATGTTTTCAAATCAGTATTTGAAATCGAGATGAGATTTAACGCTAACGAGACAGTTGCAAATCGAGGCATGAACATGTTTATGCTTGCAGAAAAAATAACATGAAAACAAATGAACTTGTAGAGCAATATCCTTGGCTTGTGAAGGTAAATACCGTTGAGGATTACCTTCCGCCAGAGTATTACCAACATCTGCTAAAATCATATACCTTTGGAGGAATGTCAGATCTTTCAGTGCTTGAAAAGTTTTTATACAATAAAAGACCTTCAAAAGTACTAGAGTTAGGTTGCGGTAGCGGCAGAGCTTCAGGTATTGCAGTTTCGATAATACCTACTGCAAATTACACTTTTTCAGATCTCAGCGAGAGAATGCTCGAAGCAGCAAAACAACATTTACCAAAAAACTCATCTTTTATTGTTTCTGATGCAGTCGAGTATATGGAAAATGCCAAGGATGTGTACGAGCTTGTATATACACTCTGGAGTTTTTCGCATTCAACACATCAACATATTCATCGCTTAGGCATAGAAAAAGCAGAAGATTATATTTCTTCTGTTATGAAAAAATTTATTCGGGAGAACATAGTTAAAGATGGTTCATTCTTTTTGATACATTTTGACTCATTCTCGCAAGAGCAAAGTATCTTGATGAGGCAATGGAAGCGAGTATTTCCTGCCTTTGCAAATATCGAGGAACAAAGTCCTTCAAAACAAATCATCGACAAGACTTTATTGGAATTAGATACAAAAGGAGAAATAACGCTATCAATCACTCATTTAAAAGGTGATGCAATTCATTATAAATCAGAAGACGAGCTGTTGGAGACATTTATGAATTTCCATCTTGAGACTTATTTCAACAATTCACCACTTACTGAAAGTGTTATTGACGACATAAAGGGACAAATTTCAAAATATCGTAATGAAGATGGATCTTATGATATAACTCCAGGGTGTTACGTTTATTCCTTTATTAAAAACTAAAAAGCTTACTATGAAAAAACTTCAAAAATTACAAAAAGGAGATAAAGTAGCAGTGTTGTCGCCATCGTTTGCGGCTCCTGCCATCTTTCCAAAAGTGTTTGAATTAGGACTCCAGAGAATTAGAGGTGAGTTCGGACTGGAGCCAGTGGAATATCCAACAACGAGAAAACTAAACGCAAGTGCCGAGGAGCGTACTCGCGACCTTATTGCTGCATTTTCTGATTCAGAAATAAAGGCTGTAATTGCAAGTATTGGCGGAGATGACCAGGTGACCTATATTCACAAAATGTCCCCAGAGGTATTTCTAAAAAATCCTAAGCTGTTTTTGGGATACAGCGACAATTCACACCTCTGTAACTTCTTGTTTCAGCATGGAATTCCTTCGTATTATGGAGCGTGTGTGATGACACAATTTGCAATGCAAGGAGAAATGGACAGATATACAGTGGAAAATATTCGTCACGCTTTGTTTGATTCGGGTGAATATGAAATCAATTCCTCAGAAGAATACAATGAAATTGGCCTAAATTGGAAAGATGAAACGCTTCTTAAAACAAAACGAAACTATGAAAAAAGCATGGGGTGGGTATGGGATGCTCCAATAGATGGTGAAGGTATTTTATGGGGTGGGTGTCTGGAGTCAATAGATGACATGTTGCGCAACAATGT
>CAYZPE010000017.1:0-14821 GCA_964480575.1 uncultured Candidatus Saccharibacteria bacterium | reverse complement strand
GATTATTAGTACATTATTCGTTACTGAAATTAAGCCCATCTCGCGCGTTTAGTTTCGATAATGAAAATTTAAGTTAAATTATTATGGCAGAAGTAGCTCAATTTGATCGCTCAAAGCCACACGTAAACGTTGGTACTATCGGCCACGTTGACCACGGCAAGACAACTCTCACAGCCGCTATCACAGCGGTGCAAGCTCGCAAAGGTCTTGCGAACGCTATTGCATATGACCAGGTTGCTAAGGCTTCTGAAAAAGAAGGCCGACGTGACCCGTCAAAGATTATCACTATTGCGATTTCTCACGTTGAATATTCAACAGAGAATCGTCACTACGCTCACGTTGACTGTCCAGGACACGCTGACTATGTGAAGAACATGATCACGGGCGCTGCTCAGATGGACGGTGCTATTCTCGTGGTATCAGCTATTGACGGCCCTATGCCTCAGACTCGAGAACATATCCTTCTTGCAAAGCAGGTTGGTGTGCCAAAGATTGTTGTATTCTTGAACAAGTGCGACATGGTTGATGATAAAGATCTTTTGGATCTTGTTGAAGTTGAAGTTCGTGATCTTATGGATAAGTACGGCTTTGACGGAAAGTCAACTCCAATCATCCGAGGTTCAGCTCTCAAAGCTCTTGAAGGCGATGTAGAGTGGTCAAAGAAAATTGATGAACTTCTTGCGGCTATCGATACCTATATTCCAATTCCAGTTCGTGAAATCGACAAGCCATTTCTTATGCCTCTTGAAGATATCTTTTCTATCGAAGGCCGAGGAACTGTGGTAACAGGAAGAATCGAACGCGGACAAGTGAAAGTTGGTGAAGATGTTGAAATCATTGGTCTTACAGACACAAAGAAGACAACAGTTACTGGTATTGAAATGTTCAACAAGCAGCTCCAAGATGGACGCGCTGGAGACAATGCTGGAATCTTGCTTCGAGGTTTGAAGAAAGAAGATGTAACTCGAGGACAGGTTCTTGCAAAGCCAGGATCTGTGACTCCTCATACAGAATTTGAAGCAGAAGTATTTATCTTGAAGAAAGAGGAAGGTGGTCGTCATACTCCATTCTTTAATGGTTACAAGCCACAGTTCTACGTTCGAACAACGGACGTTACAGGAGAGGTTACTCTTCCAGCAGGAACTGAAATGGTTATGCCAGGCGATACAGTAAAGTTTATCGTTAAGCTTGTTGCTCCTATCGCTCTTGAAGAAAAGATGCGTTTCGCGATTCGCGAAGGAGGAAAGACAGTGGGTGCAGGTGTTGTTACTAAAGTAGTTAAATAACCTGAGCTTCAGAGCACATTCACATGCCTAAAGAAAAAGCTATAAAAAAAGAAAAAAAGGTTAAAGATGATGTTCTTCAAAGACTTCGCATTAGGGTTCGTGCTTACGAGTACAAAATCCTTGATGTTTCTGTGAAGCAGATCATGGATACAGCACTTCGCTATGATGCGAAAGTTCTTGGTCCTATTCCGCTTCCAACGGAGATCAAAAAATATACAGTTAATCGTTCAACATTCGTACATAAAAATGCGCGAGAGCAGTTTGAAATGCGAGTGCATAAGCGTTTGATTGATATTTTGAATCCAAGCGCGAAGATCATCGAATCTCTCACCAATATGAGTCTTCCTTCGGGAGTCAATATTGATGTGAAGATTATGTAGACCAGTTCGTGTGCTTTAGGCCTTAAAACCTTTGGGTTTTAAGGCTTATAAGCTTTCGAATGAAGCCTGCTAGACAAGGACAGAATCCTCGTGTAGTATCACCATTCATAGTTCAAAAAATCCCATGAAGTTTATTCTTGCGACAAAAAAGGAAATGACCCAGGTTTTCCTGGAAGATGGAAAGGCTTACCCAGCTACGATTCTTTCAGCTGGCCCTGTTGTGGTAACTCAAGTAAAGGATGTAGCCAAAGATGGCTACAATGCTGTTCAGGTTGGTTATGGAGTACGCAAAGAAAAGAACATCAATAAAGCTCAGAAAGGCCACTTCAAGACTCTTGGAAACTTCGCTCACGTAAAGGAATTTCGAGATGCGGGTGAGTTTAAGGTAGGGGATTCAATCAATGCAGGAGTTTTTGTTGCAGGCGACAAGATTGTTATCTCAGCAACTTCAAAAGGTAAAGGATTCCAAGGTGTTGTGAAGCGACATGGATTCCATGGAGGCCCACGAAGTCACGGTCAGAAGCACTCAGAGCGTGAACCGGGTTCTATTGGTTCAGGTCTTCGAAATAAAGTTCCTCGAGGTATGCGTATGGCAGGACGTATGGGTAGTGATCGCATCACACAAAAAAGTGTTCAAGTTTTACATATTGATGCAGAAAAAAATGAAATCATAGTGAGAGGAGCTGTTCCAGGACGTCGCGGCACTTTAGTGGAACTTCTCGGCTAATATATACCATCATGATTACTTCAAAAGTTTACAATCAGAAAGGAAAGGAAGTTGGATCGGTTAATTTACCAGATCACGTTTTCGGCCTTCCTTGGAATGCAGACCTTGTACACCAAGTTGTAACTTCAATGAAGACAAATGCTCGTAATCCATACGCTCACACAAAGACTCGTGGAGAAGTTCGTGGAGGAGGCAAAAAGCCTTGGAAGCAGAAAGGTCTCGGAAAGGCTCGTCACGGTTCTACACGATCACCGATCTGGGTTGGTGGAGGTGTTGCTCACGGTCCTCGAAATGACAAAAATTTCACTCGCGTAGTGAGTCGAAAAATGAAAGCGAAAGCTTTGTATACAGTTTTGTCACGAAAGTTTCGAGATGGAGAAATTCTTTTTGTTGATAGTTTCTCGTTTAATGTTCCAAAAACAAAGGATGGAAAGGAAGCTCTTATTTCTCTAGGTACAATTGCTGGTTTTGAAAGTATCATGAAGAAAAAGACAAATGCAGCTCTTATTGCACTTGATAAAAACAACGACAATACAGTAAAAAGTTTGCGAAACTTCTCTCATGTTGAGCTTGGTGAAGTTCGTAATATCAATCCTCTCAGTATTCTCGAGAAGAAGATTTTAGTACTTGAGAATCCAGAATCAGCGGTTGCATTTCTAGGAGACAAGCTTCCAGCTCAGCAGAAAGTTGCTTTAAACAAGGTTAGAGGTACTCGCACAGCCGTTTCTTCAGTAGAGAAGTCGGTAAAAGCGAAGTCTGCTAAAACTAAGGCTATAAAGCCTAAAAAATAATATGGCCATCTTCGGATCAAAAAAGAAAACAGAACCTAAAGCAGTAGTTGCCAAAACAACTGAGGCGAAGCTTGATATAAAAAATCGAGCAGGCGCAATCGTTGGTCCTCGTATCACTGAAAAGGCAACAGCAATGGCTGAAACAGGTACGTATGTATTTGAAATCAGAAAAGATGCAAACAAGAAATCAGTTGCTCAAGCTGTTTTTGAAATTTACAAAGTGAAGCCAGTAGCTGTTCGTATCGGACGCAGCCCTGCAAAGAATGTATTCATTCGTGGTCGCGCTGGTGTGAAGCAAGGAGTAAAGAAAGCCTATGTTGTCTTAAAGAAAGGCGACAAGATTGAATTTGTATAAAAATTTCCATGAAATCATTTAAACCACGATCAGCAGGACGCCGACAAATGACCGTTATTGAATACGGTAAGATTTTGACAACTGGTAAACCTGAAAAGTCACTTACAAAAGGTTTCCGTCGCGCGATGGGTAGAAACTCATTTGGGCGCATCACTACTCGTCATAAGGGAGGTGGTAATAAACGTCGTTTTCGCGATGTTGATTTTAAATACGAAAAACTCGATATTCCGTATACAGTAAAGACTGTTGAGTACGATCCAAATCGAGGTGGCTTTATCGGACTTGTTTTCTACAAGGACGGTGAAAAGCGTTACATTCTTGTACCTCAGACAGTAAAAGTTGGAGATGAATATATTACATCTGTAAATGCAGAAGTTAAAGTAGGAAATAGACTTCCACTTTCAAAAATCCCTGTAGGTACTTTTGTGTATAACGTTGAATTAAAACCTCAAAACGGAGCAAAGCTTGCTCGAGCTGCAGGAAACTACATTGAAGTGATTGCAAAGGATGCTGGATACGCAGACCTTAAAATGCCTTCAACTGAAGTTCGAAAGGTTTTGGAAAATTGTTTCGCAACGGTAGGTGCCGTCTCAAACGAAGAGAAGCATCTTGTAAATCAAGGTAAGGCAGGACGCAATCGATGGAGAGGTATCAGACCAACAGTTCGAGGATCTGCTATGAACCCTGTAGATCATCCATACGGAGGAGGAGAACAGAGAACAGGACGAGGACTTCGCCGTTTGAAGACTCGTTGGGGTAAACCATCTGGAAAAGGACAAAAGACACGTACTCCAAAGAAATACTCAAACCTTCATATTGTTTCTCGCCGACGTATCGGAAAGAGCAAGAAGACAGTTCTGTAAAAAACAAAAAACCCGCCATACGGCGGGTTTTTTTGTTTGACACCTATGCTTTTTATTTGTATTCTGGCGACAGTTGATCCTGACGAAAACTCTAACTTTGGAGGGTTCCATGTTCGAACGATTTACTGACGATGCATGTAGGGTCATGGCATTTGCTAACCAGCAAGCTCGAAGTTCCAATCATTCTTTTATTGGTACGCCGGATGTTCTTCTGGGGATTATTAAGGAAGGTTCTGGTTTTGCTACTCAGGTGCTTAAGAGTCGCAATGTCGGTTTGGATAAGGTTCGCTCTCAAATTCAGACTGGTTCTGATATGACCCTTCAGGCAAAGCTTCCGTCAACTCCCCGTGTTCAGAAGGTTATCAAGTATGCTGTAGAGGAGTCTTGCAGACTTAATCACAACCATGTGAGTACCGATCATATCCTGCTTGGTTTACTGCGTGATCCTGAATGTGAGGCAGTGCAAATCTTGCTGAGGCTCCATGTTAAGCCTGAAGAGCTTCAAAAAGATATCCTTATGCTACTTGGAGCCTCTGAGTGATGACTTCGATGTGTACATTTGTATTTTCCCGCGGATTCTCCAGTCCGCGGTTTTTTATACCAAAAATCCTTATTTGACTTTATTGTGGGCTCTGCTAAGATGGTTTTCACGCGTTTCAGCGTTTTTTTAATTATGACAAGGTCTCTCAAAAAAGGTCCATATGTAGACGAGCGTCTTATGAAAAAGATTGCCGGCAAGAAACCAGGAGCATCCGGGGTTATTAAGACATGGTCTCGCGCATGTGTTATCGCTCCTGAGTTCGTCGGCTTTACATTTGGCGTTCACAACGGCAGAGATCATGTAGAAGTATTTGTCACCGAAGACATGGTAGGGCATCGTCTCGGTGAATTTTCTTTAACACGAAAATTCGTTAAGCACGGAGGAAAAATGCAGAAAGAATTAGAAACTAAGAAGAAGGAAGCAGAAGTAGCAGCTGCGTCGGCTGCGAAGGTATCTGCGGATGCTAAGAAATAATTATGGCAGAAGCACGCGCACAACTCAGTGATTACCGACAATCTCCAAGAAAGGTTCGTCTTTTGGCAGACCTTATCCGAGGCAAGCGTGTTCCAGAAGCTATGCATGCACTTCAATTTGCAATGAAGCGCGCATCTGCACCAATCACAAAGTTGATTGATTCTGCTGTTGCAAATGCAAAAAACCTCAGCATGACCATCTCTGACCTTGTTGTTAAAGATATCCGTGTTGATGGAGGTGCGATTTTATACCGCCGTATGCCTCGATCTCGTGGTATGGCCAATCCAATCAGAAAGCGCACAAGTCATGTTGTTGTTGTTCTTGTTGAAAAAGCCCCAAAGATTAAGAAAACTAAAAACCAAAAACTAGTACCTAAGAGTTAATATCATGAGTCATACAGTACACCCATATTCACATAGATTAGGAATTCTTCGAGACTGGAAGTCTCGTTGGTTTGGCGTGAAAGGGCAGTACAAGGTTTTTCTAAAGGCTGATACTCTTATTCGTGAATTTCTCGTATCTAAATTTCATGGAAATTTTGTGAGTTCAATTGAAATGGAGCGTGGTGAAAAGACTCTCCGCATCATTATTGAAACATCACGACCAGGAGTTCTTATTGGACGCCAAGGAGAGGGAATGACAAAGCTTCGAAATGAAATTGTGAAGTTTATGCACCGATCAAAGATTTCGCGTGAGCAGGAGGAGTTGAAGATTGATATCAAAGAAATACGATCTCCTGAATCGAACGCTTCGATCGTTGCACAAATGGTTTCTGAAGGCCTTGTAAAGCGCATGCCTTTCCGCCGTGTTATGAAGCAAATGGTTGAAAAGGTTATGGCAAACCGTGATGTCTTAGGTATCAAGATCGAGCTCTCAGGCCGCCTTGGTGGTGCTGAAATGTCTCGTACAGAAAAGTTGAAGAAGGGCCGAGTTCCACTTCAGACACTTCGTGCTGACATCGACTACGCTCTCTATGAGGCTCGTCTTCCATATGGAGCGATTGGCGTGAAGGTATGGATCTATAAGGGAGAAGTTTTTGCAGGAGCTAAGAAGCAAGCTTAAAAAAATACCATGCTGTTACCTAAAAAAGTAAAATTCAGAAAGTGGCACACCTTCAGAAAGAATCCGAAGAAGGTTGGTGTTGCAACTCGAGGTCTTACCGTTGCTTTCGGAGCATTTGGTATCAAGGCTATGGAGCCGGGACGCATCCGATCAAATCAGCTCGAAGCGGCTCGAAAGACTCTTGCACGCGCAGCTGGTAAATCAGGAAAAGTCTGGATTCGGGTTTTCCCAGACATGCCTTTTACTCAGAAGCCTGCTGAAGTGAAGCTTGGAAAAGGAAAGGGTGATCCTCAGGGTTATCAGGTTCCGGTCCGAGCAGGCCGTATGCTCTTCGAAGTTGATGGTATTGGTCCAGTAGAAGCTAAAGAGGCTCTCCGCAAGGCAGGTACTAAGCTTCCGGTTAAAACTAAGATCGTAGAGCGCGCCTAATTGATCTTTGAAGGAGAATGTAGTAATGTTTCGGGAATCTATCAAAACGCACAACGAAAGACATATGAAAGAAATACGAGCCTCAAAAGAACAAGACTTAGTGAAAATGCTTAAAGATAAGCAGGTGGAGCTTCGTAATTTCCGATTCGGCACTGCAGGAAGTAAGACAAGAAACGTTAAAGAGGGCCGTTCAATCAGAAAGACAATTGCTCAGATCATGACTGAAATGAGAGCTCGCAAAACTGTAAAATAATATGTCTACACCTACACCAGAAAAGAATAAGACATCACCTCGCATTTTGAGCGGAGTTGTTGTTTCTGACAAAATGAAAGATACGATTGTTGTTGTTATTGAGCGTTACGTAAAACACCCAAAATACCAGAAGTTTCTTTTGAAGAAGAAGAAGCTTAAGGTTCACGACGAGGGTAACACCAAGAAAATTGGTGATAAGGTAACCATCAAAGAAACTCGTCCAATTTCAAAAGATAAGCACTTTATTGTTGCTTAAAAACCACCATGATACAGCCACGTTCAATAGTAAAAATAGCAGATAACTCAGGAGGAAAGCTCGGCCGTATTTTCAAAGTGCTCGGTTCTTCAAAGAAGCGCTATGCAGAGCTCGGTGAGATTGTTGTACTTTCAATACAAAAAGCAGAACCTCGAAAACTCGCAAAAAAGAAAGGCATTTTTCATGCGGTAGTAGTTCGCCAGAAGAAAGCATTTCGCCGTGAGGATGGATCATATATTCGTTTCGACGAAAATGCAGTAGTTCTTTTGGAAAAAGGAAAGACTGATCCGGTTGCTGGTCGTGTATTCGGTCCTATTCCACGAGAAATCGGCGATGCAGGTTTCCAGAAAATTTCTTCACTTGCACCTGAAATAGTTTAAATATATGCATATACGAAAAGATGACAATGTAATAGTGCTTACGGGCAAAGATAAAGGAAAGACTGGAAAGATCCTTCGCTCTTTTCCTAAGGAAAACAAAGTTTTGATTTCAGGCGTAAATATCCGAAAGGCTCACAAGAAAGCACGAAAGAGTAATGAAAAGGGTCAGATTGTTGAAAAGACAATGCCTGTCCACATTTCAAACATCGCTCTCATTGATCCAAAGTCAAACAAAGGAACTCGTGTATCTGTAAAGAAAGAAGGAAAGAAAGTAATCCGAGTTTCAAAGAAAAGCGGTGTAACTATTTAATACAAAACCATGGAACTTACACGCGAAAAATTAAAGAAGGCATTTGCAGCACTTAAAGAAGGTGCAGGCTATACAAACCCAATGCAAGCTCCAAAGCTTCAGAAAATTGTGGTATCTGCTGGTATTGGATCTTTCAAAGACCCAAAAAAGAAAGAGCTTGTTCCAAAGCGTTTGGCAAAGATCACAGGTCAGAAGCCTTCAGAGCGAACTGCTCGTGAATCAATTGCGACTTTCAAACTCCGAGAAGGGGATACGGTAGGCTACCAAGTCACTCTTCGTGGTGCTCGCATGTACGATTTTCTTGATCGACTTTTGAATGTTGCTCTTCCTCGAACAAAAGACTTCCGTGGTATTTCTGTAAAGGCTATTGATGAAATGGGTAACTATACCCTTGGTATTCGCGAACATTCAATTTTCCCAGAAACTTCTGATGAAGAACTCAAAGATATTTTCGGTCTTGCGGTAACAGTAGTTACAACAGCTAAAAACAAGAAAGAAGCAGAAGCTTTCCTCCGCCACCTTGGTTTTCCGTTTAAGAAAGAAGAGGCTAAGAAGTAAAGGTCGCTCTGAATTACGTTTGAGAAAGATGATAAAACCGGCCTGCGCCGGTTTTTCTCTACTCACATTTACTCCTCAATATGATCTCTCTTAATTTTTACTTGTTTGACACTTATTCTAGAAGACAGGTATTCCTACCGCAGAGCTTTTGTTGATTTTGGTTCTTAAACTCTCAATTGGAGACACTGTTATGGCAAGGAAACTAAAGTTGTTGACTGAGAAACAAGAGTGGAAGATTGTGCTTGAGTACTCAGATGGGTTGCTACAAAGGCTTCAAAAGCAGCAGAATGGTCTCGCAGGACAAGTTGAAGAGTGTCGACGCCGGATCAGTATTATCAAAAGAGCCATCAAAGAGTCCTAAGTCAGATACTCTTTAAGAAAAGACCCTCCTCTAAGCAGCGCCATCTGGGCACTGTTTTTTTATTTGACACCCTTTATACCCTTTGCTAGTATAGCCACACGCTTTGGTGCGTATTTTTATTTATATGGCAAAGACCTCAACAGTAGCGAGATCGCTTAAAAAGCCTAAATTCAGCACTCGTGCAACAAAACGATGTTTTCGTTGCGGAAGAGGCCGAGGTTACATGAGAGGGTTTGATCTCTGCCGTATTTGTTTCCGGGAGCTTGCCAACGAAGGCAAAATTCCAGGAGTTAAGAAGTCTTCGTGGTAAGTTCGAGCCTCTAGGGCCGAATACTGCTTCGACAATACAATGAAAGATTCAATAGGAGATTTAATAACACACATCAAGAATGCGGGCACAGCCGGCAAGTCTTTTATTACCGTACCTCATTCAAAGATGAAGCTTGCTATCGCAGAGCTTTTACAGAAACAAGGCTATTTGAAATCAGTTACAAAGAAGGGAAAGAAAATCGCTAAATTTATTGATCTCGAACTTGTTTACGATGGAAATACTCCAAAGGTTCAGGGAGTAAAGCGAATTTCAAAACTCTCACGCCGTGTGTATCAGGGCGCAAAGGACATGAAGCCTATCCGCTATGGATATGGTCTCTTGATAGTTTCAACTCCACAAGGAGTTATGACAGGTCTTGAAGCACGAAAGGCTAATGTAGGAGGAGAAGTACTCTTCAGTATTTGGTAATCGATATAAAAAAACATGTCACGAAAAGGAAAAAAAGAAATACTCATTCCAGAGAAGACAGAAGTAACTTTTGCTGCTGGTGTTTTCAAAGTGAAAGGAACAGGTGGTGAGCTTTCAAAAACTCTTCGACCAGAAATCGCTGTGACAATTGATGGAGGAAAGGTAACGCTTGCTCCAAAATTTCATAATCTTGAGACACGAGCTTTGTGGGGTACATACGGATCACATATCAAAAATATGATTGATGGCGTAAATAAGCCTTACGAAAAGAAGCTTATTGTTGAAGGTATTGGATTCCGTTCAGAAGTGAAAGGAATGAACATGAACTTTAGTCTCGGCTTTTCACATCCTGTTGCAGTTCTCATTCCAGCAGGTCTTAAGGTGACTGCAGAAAAAAACGTGGTAACTATCACAGGTCCAGATAAGGAATTGGTAGGGGAATTTGCAGCAAAGATTCGAAGCTTGAAGAAGCCAGAACCATATAAAGGAACTGGTATTCGATACGACGGAGAGGTTATTCGTCGCAAGCAAGGTAAGAAGTCTGTATAAACTATTATGGATACTCGATTACAAAAAAGAAATAGACGCCATAAGCGAATCCGCGCAAGAGTTAGCGGAAGTGCAGACATACCTCGCTTTTCAGTATTCAAATCAAATAAGTCTTTGTATGGTCAGCTTGTGAATGATGATAAGGGTCAAACTTTGGCTGCAGTAACAACTTTTAAAATGAAAGGAAAGAGTGTAATGGACAAAGCAAAAGAAGCAGGAAAAGAAATTGCTCGTCTTGCAAAAGAAAAAGGAATCGAGAAGGTTGTGTTTGACCGAGGTGGATTTATTTACACTGGTCGCGTAAAGGCTTTTGCAGATGGTGCTCGAGACGGAGGACTTAAATTTTAATGAACAGATATGGAAAAGGATACTAAACAACCACATACAGAAGTACCACAAGGAGATGCTCCAGCGGTTTCGACTGCTCCGGTTACATCAACTGCTCCTGCTGCTGTTTCGGCTACTGCTACTCCGGGAGCAAAGACTGATTTTCGATCACGCACAGGTGGCAAAGACCTTAAAAAGAATACACGCCGAGGTGGTGGTGCAGGAGGACGCCGTGAGCCAAAAGCTCGTCCAGAATATGATCAGCGCATCATAAACATTCGCCGTGTAGCCCGCGTGGTTGCTGGAGGACGCCGTTTTAGCTTCAGTGTGTGTTTGGTTGCAGGTAACCGAAAAGGAATGGTGGGTGTAGGTCTTGCAAAAGCAGGTGATACATCTCTTGCGATTGAAAAAGCTCTTCGTGAAGCAAAGAAAAACATGATTCAAGTTCGAGCGACAAAGCACATGTCGATTCCTCATGATGTGAAAGCAAAGTATGCAAGTGCTCGAATTTTGATTATTCCTGCTCCAGACCGCGGTATTATTGCCGGAAGCTCGCTTCGAACTGTGATTGAACTTGCGGGTCTTAAGGATATAAATGCAAAAATTCTTTCACCAAGTAAAAATAAATTGAACATTGCACGAGCAGCTATCAAGGCTCTCGAGATGCTTCATAAACCAAAAGTAGCTTAATTACTATGCAAATACACGAACTAAAAAGAAAGACACCTCGTAAAAAGTCCCGACAAGTTGGACGTGGAGGAACTCGTGGAAAAACTTCGGGTCGTGGAACAAAGGGTCAGAAAGCTCGTTCAGGTCACAAGATTCGCCCTGAAAGCAGAGATCTTATCAAGAAACTTCCAAAGCTCCGTGGACGTGGTAAAAACATATTTAAATCATTCCAAGTAAATCGTGTTGCTTTAAATCTTAATCGTATTGATGCGGCGTATGCTTCTGGAGAGACAGTAAGTCCTCAGACTCTTGCCGAAAAGAATGTTGTAGGAAAGCAGTACGGTGCATTTCGTGCAATAAAAATTCTTTCTCTTGGTGAGATCACCAAGCCGCTTATTGTTACAGGCTGCTTTATTTCAGCGACTGCAAAGGCTAAGATTGAAAAAGCAGGAGGAAAAATTACTGAAGTTAACGCGAGTTAACGGAGGTAATTTTTACGGGCGTACTCGAATTTCTCCACCAGAGAAATTCAGAGTGCAGGAGGAAAAATATGTCAGAAGATTATTTTTGGCGAAGTCAAAAATAATTTCTGACCAAATGTGTAATAAAAGTGATAAAATAATCCTAAATATATGAAAAGCTTTTTTGCAAAATTCGCTCTCATTCTTTCGGATCGAGCGATTCGAAAACGAATCCTTTTTACGCTTGGTGCATTGGTTATTTTCAGAGCACTTGCCGTGATTCCTATTCCGGGAGTTGATATTTTGCGTCTGGAATCATTTTTTGCAGAAAACCAATTCTTCGGACTTCTTAATATTTTCTCTGGAGGAGGACTTTCGAGTCTTTCTATTGTAATGCTTGGAGTAGGTCCTTATATTACAGGATCAATCATCATGCAGCTCTTGACGATCATGTTCCCTCATTTGAAGGCGCTTTATCAGGAAGAAGGGGAGATTGGCCGAAAAAAGTTTGCTCAGTACAGCAGAATGCTTTCTGTGCCTCTTGCGCTCATTCAGTCATACGCATTCCTCAATCTCTTGGCAAGAAACGGCGTACTTCTGCCTTTGACGGGTATGGATATGTTTATAAACATGCTTGTTATTACAGCAGGATCACTCCTTCTTATGTGGATTGGTGAACTTATTAGTGAGTTCGGTATCGGAAACGGAGTCTCTCTTATTATATTTGCCGGTATCGTTTCAGCACTACCTCAGGCGCTTACACAACTTACAATCATTTTCGATCCTGCACAGATTCCGATTTACATTGCATTTCTTGCAGCAACGCTTTTAGTAATTGTCGGCGTGGTTATTATTACCGAAGCAGAACGTCCGATTCCGATCACGTATGCAAAGCGTGTACGTGGAATGAAGGTGTATGGAGGTGTTTCAACATATCTTCCACTTCGCTTGAATCAAGCTGGTGTTATTCCAATCATCTTTGCTCTCTCGATCCTTCTCTTTCCTCAAATGATCGCAAGCTTCCTTTCGGGAGTAGACAATGCAACTGTTCAGTCGATTTCAGCATGGGTTCTTAGTGTCTTAAATAATGCTTGGGTGTATGCGGTGGCGTACTTCCTTCTTGTATTTATCTTTACATACTTCTATACAGCTATTACTTTCGATCCTGATATGATCTCTGAGAATCTTCAGCGAAGCGGGGCGTTTATTCCTGGAGTTCGTCCTGGTCAGTCAACATCAGCTCATATCGCTCGTATTCTTACGCGCCTAACTCTTGTTGGCGCTCTCTTCCTTTCTCTTATTGCAGTCTTGCCGCTTGCGATGCGTGCACTTACAGGCATTACACAACTTGCTGTTGGTGGTACAGCGCTTCTTATCGTTGTTTCTGTGGTTGTTGATTTGATGAAGAAGGTTGATGCACAAGTTTCAGCCCGCGAATACTAGGCGAGTAAAATTATCTCATCTACTTCGTTGTCAATTCCGTTTACTTCCGCGTAGTACTATTCGTACAGTTTTGATTTTTGTATTACAAAAATCACGTCGGAAGATTTCTAACAGCGAAGCTTTTAGAAATTGACGATGATGTCGCAAGTCTCGCCAGTGTCTTACATCTAAAGTTATCTCAGGCTTTTAGTTCGCTCTGTATCTAACGCATTTTCGCAGGTTTTTTCTTGTCCACTTAAGTTTTTTGCAAAAAAAGTTCGCTAAGTCTTTAGGTTACAAGTTAAACGTCACATGTTACATTTATTGGTATGCACTTACACACATTCATATTTATAGGGCGTTCTGGTTGTGGAAAGGGGACACAAGCTGCTCTCATTAAAGAACATATTCTTAAAGAAAACAAAGAAGCGGAGATTTTCTACCTCGAGTCTGGAGCGCGCTTCCGTGAATTTATTCAAGGTGAGACGTATTCAAGCAAGCTTTCAAGTGAAGTTTACAATCAAGATCATCGTCAGCCAGATTTTTTGGCTGTCTGGAACTGGGCACATCTTTTCGTTGACAGTCTCAAAGGCACGGAGCATCTCATGATAGACGGAACTCCACGCTCGCTTGCAGAAGCAAAAGTGTTAGATACGGCGATGAAGTTTTATAAACGTGAAAAACCTTATATTGTATATATCAATGTCTCTCGGGAATGGTCACAAAAACATCTTTTAAATCGAGGACGCTCTGATGATGCAACGCTTGATAAGATAGACAGACGTCTCAAATGGTTCGAGTCGGATGTTGTTCCGGCGATAGAGTATTACCGCACTCATCCCGATTATAGATTTATTGAAGTAAACGGTGAGCAGTCAGTTGAAAAGGTGAGTGAAGTTATACAAAAATCACTGTGATTACAATTAAAACTCCAAAAGAAATAGAGTCTCTAAGAGAGGGCGGTAAAAGGCTCGCTTTTATTCTGCAAGCACTTAAAGATAAGGCGAAGGTGGGTGTAACAACTCTCGAGCTCGACAAGCTTGCATACAATCTCGCACTCGACAGAGGAAATAAACCAGCATTTTTAAATTATAAACCTGCGGGCGTGCGCCGTCCGTATCCTGCGAGTCTTTGTGTGTCTGTGAATGATGTTGTTGTTCATGGTATCCCTGGAGAACCTGTTATCATCCTTAAAGAGGGCGACATTGTTACTCTTGATATGGGAATCGTGCACGATAAACTCATTACCGATTCTGCGATCACTGTTGGCATAGGAAAACTTGATGAAGCTGGAAAGAAACTTATTGAATCAACTGAAAAGGCGATGAATATAGGTATCGCTGCCGCTAAAGGAGGAAATCATGTGGGAGACATAGGTTATGCGATTGAACAGTTTGTGACACCGCTTGGTTTCAGTCTGGCAGACCATCTCTCGGGGCACGGTGTAGGTTATGCAGTTCACGAAGATCCATTTGTGCCAAACATTGGCCGAAAAGGTGAGGGGCCACTTTTGAAACCCGGTATGGTAATTGCAATTGAGCCCATGCTTCTTGAAGGTACCTCAAAAGTAAAATTTGATAAAGACGAATATACAGTTCGAACCAAGGATGGAAAACGCGCCGCACACT
>CAYZPE010000016.1:0-15096 GCA_964480575.1 uncultured Candidatus Saccharibacteria bacterium | reverse complement strand
TGCCTGAGCCGGCAACTCTGGTACTTCTTGGTTTCGGCGCTGTTGGACTGTGTGTTCGAAGGCGTCGCAATAGCATCGCCTAACGGAGGAAAAAGAGAAGAGTATTGACGTCAGACGCCCCGCGAACCTTTGGTTCGCGGGGCTTTTTATTTTCCAAATCGGTCAAAAATTATCATATGTTATACTGATCTCCTTATGATCTCTGTTAAAAATCTCACAAAGAAATTTGGCACATTTACGGCCGTTGATGATATTTCATTCGAAGTAAAACCCGGAGAAATTTTTGCTTTTCTTGGTCCAAACGGAGCAGGGAAAACAACGACGATAAAAATGCTTACGACCATTCTTCGTCCAACAGAAGGCGAGGTTTTTCTTAATAATCATAATGTTACCGAAAATCCTAAAGAGACGAGAAGGTCTTTTGGTATCGTGTTTCAAGATCCAAGTCTTGATAATGAACTTACTCCGTATGAAAATATGAAATTCCATGCAATTTTGTATGGGTTGCCAAAATCTGAGTATGAAAAACGTATACCGGAGCTCCTAAAACTTGTAGAACTCTATGATAAGAAAGATCAGTATGTAAAAAATTTTTCAGGTGGTATGAAGCGTCGTCTTGAAATTGCTCGAGGTTTTCTCCATCACCCAAAAGTTCTTTTTCTTGATGAGCCTACACTCGGGCTTGATCCTCAAACAAGAAATTTGATGTGGAATTATATTAAAGAGTTAAATAAAAAAGAGGGAATTACGGTTTTCTTCACAACTCATCATATGGAAGAGGTGGATCGTATGGCGGGACGCATTGCAATTATTGATCATGGAAAAATTATAGTGACAGGAACTCCTGAAGAAATTCGTCAGCAGTCTGGCAAGAAAACTCTCGAGGAGGCTTTTATTTCTCTCACAGGAAGCGCAATACGAAATGAAGCTGGAAATGTTGGTCTTAATCAAATGAGAGTTAGTAGTAGGTTAATGAGATAGAACATGAGAACAATTTACATTTTATGGCTCCGCCAGCTCATACGATATTCACGCTCAAAGGCGCGAATGTTTGCGTCTTTAGGTCAGCCTTTACTTTTTCTTTTTGCATTTGGATTTGGTCTGAGTCCTCTTTATGCAAAAGCTGGCGGAGGAGATTATATACAATTTATCGCGCCAGGCATTATTGCCATGACTATTTTATTTAATGCCGTTTTCTCTGGTCTAGAGATTATCTGGGATAAGCAGTTTGGGTTTCTCAAAGAAACTCTCGTTGCGCCTGTGTCACGATTTGAAATAGTTATGGGAAAGATTTTAGGAGGAGCAACTATTGCTTTTATTCAAGGTCTGATTGTTTTTGGAATCACATTCATTGCCGGTTTTAGTATTTCAAATATTGCGTATATTCCAGTCGGACTCTTTTTTATGGTTCTGATAGCACTGCTTTTCAGTGCTCTCGGTACAGCAATTGCAGCCCGTATGAATGATATGCAAGGTTTTCCTCTTATTATGAATTTTCTTATTATGCCTCTTTTCTTTTTGTCAGGAGCGCTTTTTCCGATTAAGGATTTGCCTAAAGCGTTATCTGTTGTTACCAAGCTCAATCCTCTTTCGTATGGGGTTGATGGTGTTCGTGGTGCTTTTACTGGAGCGGCACATTTTTCTCTAGGTCTGGACTTTACAGTTTTGGTTGTGGTTATTGTTGCGGTGACCGCTTTTGGTGTGTATCAATTCTCTAGAGTAGAAGTATAAATTCATCCTTTATACATGGTGAGCTTTTATACTTGAGATGAAACTGGTCGATTTCTTCAATACGAGTTATAAGTTTTAATTTAAATTTATGAAATTAACGTGCAAAGATATTGATCCTACAAGTACTTGTGATCATCAGATCACGGGGGATACAAGACGTGATGTTGCAACCAAAATGCTTGAACATGCAAAGGTAGATCATAAAGATAGTCTAGAAAAGATGAACATGACTGACGAAAAAATAATGGAAGTTTTTGAATCAAAGGTGAGAGAGTAAGAAAAATCCCCCTGCTGGTGCAGGGGGATTTTTATTTGTATAGTTTTCATATGTTGCAACGTAAAGAGCTTATTTCAAAACTGAACAAAGAAGCGAGTAAAGAAAAGGCGGTTTTTCTAGAGCGTTATTTTAAGATGGGAGAAGGTGAGTATGGTGCGGGAGATAGATGTCTTGGAATCACGGTACCGGCTCAGAGGAAAATCGCTCACATGTTTCCCGAACTCTCACTTAAGGAAATCGAAACCTTACTTCAAAGCAATGTTCATGAGTATCGTTTTACCGCACTCGAAAATTTAGTTTTTCAGTATGAAAGAGCAGATGATGAAAAGAAGAAAGAGATTTTTAACTTCTATCTTTCTCATACCAAAGGAATCAATAATTGGGATTTGGTCGACACTTCGGCTGCTTATATTGTAGGAAATTTCCTTTTTGATAAAAGCAGAAAAATTTTATACAAAATTGCACGATCTAAAAATATCTGGGAGAGACGAATCGCAATCATTGCGACGCAGTACTTTATTGGTCAAAAAGATTTTAAAGACACTCTTGAAATTGCAACAATTCTTTTGAATGACACACATGACCTTATACATAAAGCGGTCGGCTGGAGCTTGCGTGAAGTAGGGAAAAAAGATGACGCTGTGTTAAAGGATTTTCTTAAACTTAATCACAAAATAATGCCTCGAACAACCTTGAGATATGCAATCGAAAGGTTTCCAAGAGATGAGCGTCATACATATCTGAAAGGATTATGAGAGTAGAAAATTATAAAAAATGCGAGTAATATGAATAGCATGAAAACACTTTTTACATTAGTTCTAGTTGTTGTGCTTGCGTTGATTGGTATTGGCTATTATGCGGAAAATTACGCAGCTCCAGATGGTATGAAGCTGTATAATTCTGATAAATATAAAATTTCATTTTCATATCCTGAAACATATTTTGTAACAGAGGGGATTGCTCCGGGAAGTGCGCTCCGTGAACATGTTTCGGTGATGCTTGTCGAAGATACAGAATTTAATCGCAAGCTTATGGCAGGTGAAATAGAGGGGACTGAAGGTCCGATAGCTATCACGTTTGATATGTATCAAAATAATACTGATAAGCAGTCGCTTCTTGGGTGGATGAATAATGCAAGTGTTTCAAATTTCAAATTGAGCAATGGCACACATACTCTTACTTCTGTCGCGGGTGCTGAGGCTGTGAAATACATATGGGATGGTTTGTATCAAGGGGACACTACGGCATTTATACATGGAGATTATATTGTGGCAGCAAGCGTGACGTATCTTACGCCGGAAGATCAGATTCGAAAAGATTACGAAGAGGTATTGAAAACAGTAAAGCTTAAATAAGTTTTCCCCATGTGGCCTTCAAGGCAGTATTGCTCCGATGTATACTTGTATACAAGTTGGTTTTTATTATGGCTCATGGACGAGTTGGAATAAAAATTGTTAATCATTTTATTATACGCTTCGGCGTTTTGTACATTAGAATATGAATAAAAAAATAGGTATTATTTTGGTAGGCACTATTGTAGTGGTCTTTTTTTTATACAAGGGTGACGCTGCAAAAATCGAAGCTCCTTTAATAGAGCAAAAAGTAGAACAGAAAACAGAAGTTGTGGCGCCAAAACCTGCTGTTAAGGCAAAAGTAGTTACTCCTCAACAAGTTGCAGTTGTGCCAGAGATCCCTCGTCTCGTTGTTCGGTACACCGATCAAGGATTTTCTCCATCTGTACGTGAAGTGAATCGAGGGGAGGAAGTTACATTCATCAATAATTCAAGCAAGGGAATGCGTATTGCTTCTTTTGAGAAAAACGGCCAGCCGGCATATAACGGAATGAGTCAGCCAAAAACAGTTTCTCAAGGTGCAGAATTTAAATTTGTTTTTCTTCAAACAGGTTCATGGAATTACCGCAATTTAAATAACGAAAGTCATACAGGGATTGTTGTTGTGAAGTAATTTCAGGTTGTAAATATCTTAGGATAAAAAAGAGGTCCGGAGTGCGCATGCGCACTCCGGACCTTTATTGAAACTTCCTCCTTCTTCGACTCCATGCTGTCCTCAGAGATGAGTCCCTTGACTTTTCTCCCTGCCGAAGCCCCTGTTCTTGTATCAGGTTCCATTTCCTCTCTGATCAGACAGACTGAGCATTTCCAGATCCTTTCTGATCAGCCTTGCGATGTCTTCCTTGCTCTTGGGCGACTGCCCGACGTGCACCAGGCCGACTGGCGGTTGCTCGTCCTTGGGTGATTTGGCGGGTTCGAGTGCGGTCTTGCCGTATTTCGAACGGGTCAAAAGGGCTGCGACGATACATGCCCCGAAAATCACAATGAGTACGATGAAGCCGATGAATGCCATGACAAGCTCCTTAAAAAAGGTTTGAATGTACAGCCAATTACATGATTGGTTCTTTATATTTTAGCATATTATAAATATATTGTCAATATTCTTACTGCTGAGACAATCAAAAGTTCAAAGAGTATAATGTTTTTATGGAACCCTTGGCTTCAAAAATTAGGCCGCAGAATCTCGATGATTTTGTGGGACAAGACCATTTGGTAGGCCCTAAAAAACCTTTGCGTGTTGCTATTGAAAAGGGTCACCTTTTTTCATTTATTCTTTGGGGTCCACCAGGGTCAGGTAAAACAACTCTTGCTCGTATATATGCTCGAAGTCTAAGTGCGGAGCTGTTTGAGCTCTCGGCTGTTTCTGCTGGCAAAGATGATATTCGAGAGATTGCTCGAAATAAAACATTACGCCCGAGAGTTTTGTTTTTGGATGAAATACACAGATTTAATAAAGCTCAGCAGGACTTTCTTCTTCCTCATGTTGAAAGCGGAGATATTACTTTGATCGGTGCGACAACAGAAAATCCGAGTTTTGAAGTTATCGGGGCACTTCTTTCGCGTTGCAGAGTCTTTGTTTTAAATGAATTAACCGAAGAAGATATAAAAAAAATTGTATTACGAACTGGTTTTAAAATTCCTGATAAGGCGGTTAAGTATCTTTTAGAAGTCGTAAATGGTGATGCGAGGCAAGCTCTTACACTTATTGAGATTGCGCATAGCTTGTATGGAAAGATTAATGTAGAGACTTTGACCGAGGCGCTTCAGTCAAAACTTTTGCGTTACGATAAAAAAGGTGAGGAACATTACAATCTTATTAGTGCTTATATCAAAAGTATGCGAGCGAGCCAGTCAAATGCCGCACTCTACTATCTTGCCCGCATGATTGAAGCGGGAGAGGATCCAAAGTTTATTGCGCGTCGTATGATTATTTTTGCAAGCGAAGACATTGGTCAGGCACAGCCAACGGCTCTGGTTGTTGCAAATGAAGTCTTTCGAGCGGTTGAGATTATCGGGCTTCCTGAAGCGCAGATCAATTTGGCGCATGGAACAGTTTTCCTTGCGAGTGCAAAGAAAGATAAAAGTGCTTATGAAGCGTATTTTAAGGCAGTGGACGATGTGAAAAAATATGGCAACCTGCCAACTCCACTTTCTATACGAAATGCTCCAACAAAACTTATGAAAGAATTGGGTTATGGCAAAGGTTATAAGCGGTACACAAAAGAAGATTTAATGCCGGATAAGCTTAAGGGTAAGAATTATTTCGACAAGTGATATGGGCGGCGTTGTAGTGAAAAAATCGTTATTTGCTATAATCACGGATATGAAAAAACTTTACAGAAGCAAAGCAAATAGGGTATTTGCCGGAGTGTGTGGTGGCTTAGGAGATTATTTTGGTGTCGATCCTGTAATGGTGAGACTGCTGTGGGTTGTTGTCTCATTTTTTACAGCGTTGATTCCAGGAGTCTTGGCCTATATTATTGCGTCAATAATTGTGCCAATGGAACTTTCGCAAACGCCTTACACAAGCACGCCTGATTCGAAAAGTTAAAATACAATTTGTAATTAATACATCTTAATGAAATATATAATCACATCAATCATTCTTCTCCTTCTTGTTGTGGGAGGGGTGGCATATTATAAGAATTCTGTAATAGCCGAAGTAAATAGTTTTGCCGATTGTGAAAAGGCGGGTTACTCCGTCATGGAGTCATATCCTCGTCAGTGTCGCACACCTGATGGACGCTCATTTACTGAGATTATAGTTTCTGATAAATCTGATCTTATTCGAGTTTCAAATATTAAAGCGGGAGATGAGGTAAGGAGTCCTCTTGTGGTGGAAGGCCAAGCTCGAGGCACATGGTTTTTTGAAGCATCTTTTCCAATAAGAATTTACGATGCAAGTGGAAAGGAGTTGAGTGTTGCAGTTGCTCAGGCGCAAAGTGAATGGATGACAACTGAATTTGTACCATTCAAAGCAGAGCTCAAGTTTACATCACCTCAGAGTGGAGCAGGAACCTTAGTTCTGCAAAAAGATAATCCATCAGGTCTACCAGAGCACGATAACAGCCTTACGATTCCTATTATTTTTGGAAAGGGTAATGCAGTAGCAGAGTGCAGAGTAACGGGTTGTAGCTCACAGATCTGTTCTGATGCTGATATGGTGACAACGTGTGAATTTAAAGAAGAGTATGCGTGTTACAGTAAAGCTACGTGTGAACGACAAACAAACGGACAGTGTGGATGGACTCTTGGAGCCGCTTATGCTCAATGCATACAAAATATTAATTAGTCATGGGATCAATTATAGAATCAGATATTTTCATTGTTATAGCGGCGGTGGCAGTTATCGTTATTGCTGTTTCAGTAGTAGTTGTGGCGATCTATCTCATTAGGATTTTGCGAGATGTGAAGAGTGTAACTACAGAGGTGAAAAGTACTGCAAAAAATGCATCCAAGGAAGCATTGCCTGTTGTTAAAAATATTGCGAAAATTTTGGGAACACTTTTTATGGCCGGAATCGTTAAGAAGATGCGAGGATCTAAAAAGAAGAAGTAACATCTGCATAAAAAAACCACACCCTGAGGTGTGGTTTTTTGATTTAAATTTTGCAAAAAAAGTGTCAGAAATTCTATATAACGTCGTTGTGTAGAATCTTCCGACGTTATTTTCTCTTGTGAAGAAAATGAAAACCCCGATCCGGCTTAGAACGATGTGTATCGTGCTAAGCCGGACCGGGGCGGAGGAGAAGGAGAAAGAGACTAAGTTGGAACGAACTGGTACAAGGTTAAGTATAGTACTGCTGTGTAAGCGGTCAATATACTTTTCCACAAGAGATTGTTTTTGATTTGCTGTCCAGTCTAACGTGTATCTTTGATTGCAAGTGAATAGCGTAGTCCAAAAAGCATCATAAATCCAACGAGCCCAAAGAGAGCGCCGTATGTAATGCTTCCTAAAAGAAGTCCGGCAAGTGGTGGAGCAATAATAAACGAAAGAGGACGAGTCATGCGGAAAAAGCTGATAATGTTCGCATTGTCTGAATTCACATGTTTAAAGAAATAGCTCTCACTCGTGATCTCGATAAAGCTTGCTCCAATGCGAGTTGTGAAAAGTATCAGTGCCCAGATTCCGAAAACTGGTGCGTCGAGGAGTGCTATGAGCATAGTTGCAATTCCGGCAACAACAAATCCTAGAGACAGGATTTCTTTCTCGCCTAGCTTTTTGTCCGCAAGGCGACCAATAGGAAATTCAAAGATAAGAAAAGGTAGAAACATGACAGTCAAAATGACTCCGATTTCAGCCCAGGTAAAACCTATATGTTGATAGAGATAGATTGGAAGGTAGATCACCATAAAGGCGTAAAAGAGCTGAAGAATGAAGTTTGCTTTGAGGATTGTGAATACGTCTTTGTGTGCTCGTAGCTCTTTGAATGTTGCCCAGATTTTTGTATTTTGAAGAGTGTTTTTCTCCCAGCCTTTCCATGCAAAAGAGATGCCAATTAAAGGAATGAGAAAGAGTGATGAGAACATATAGACTTTATAAAAATCACCATTGGTAAGAATAAGTGAGACAAGGGCGGGAGAGATGACCAAGGCTAGGTTTGAAAGAGTGAGGAATATTCCACGCGATCCACCTGTAGAACTTTCATCTTTTGCATAACCTTCAAGAAAAATATCGAGACTGAAAAGAATCATCGGTACGATGCCTTGATGAAGTATGAAAAGCGGAATAACTAGTGCCGTGCTTTGTGCAAATGCGAGACCTACGATAGCTATAGCTTCAAGAAATAGTGCGGTAACAATGAAGCGGTAGTTTCCAATCCACGAGAGGAGTCTAGGAGCTGAAAGAAAGAGACAGAGATTAAACGTAGAGCCTATCATATAGAGAAGTCCAACCCGAGCTTCGCTTACGAAAGTGCTGAGGTAAGAGGAGTTTATATAAAGGATGGCGTACCAATGGAAAGCAAGAAGAAGGTTTGCAATATACACAGCACCGAGTGCACGAGATCGGACAGGTTTATTTTCCATCACTCTATTTTACACGAAAACCAACCTTCTCTTCAAAAGAGGAAATGTACTGAACAGGTTTTTTTATCCAAAATTTAGCCCGAGTAGGCGAAGCCTACTCGGGCTAAATTTATTTTCTAAAAGCTCACAGCTAAAACCTGAAAGCTCCTACACTCCAAGCACCACCGAAATCACCACAGGCTTCTTTGCAGTTTTCTGAAAGAGAAATCGGCTCACTGCATCGCTCACGTTTGATTTTACAAAATCAAAGTTGATAGGGTTCATTCCTTGTGCGGTATCCTCGATATTCTTTTTAGTAATAATGCGAGTCTGACTCAAGAGCTCCTGTGATTCGCGAAGGTATACGAAACCACGAGAAATAATGTCAGGAGACTTTTTAAGTTTTCCTGTCTTTAGGTTGATGCTTGCGATAATGACCACGATGCCGTCTTCAGCTAATGTCTTTCGATCACGCATAACAGCTTCTTGGAGGTCTCCAATGAAGAATCCGTCAACCACCATCGAACCTGAGGGAACTTTTTCTTTAAGTACACGAATATGTTTACCTTGATCGTAGATTTCTACGATTGAACCATTGTCAGGCACCACAATATTTTCTTTTGGAGTACCGATGTTTTCAGCAAGTTCAGCGTGCTGGCGGAGCATATAGTGATGTCCGTGCACAGGCATGAAGAATCGATATTTGATTTGCTTGTGGATCCACTCAAGCTCTCCTCGGTTTCCGTGACCAGATGCGTGAACGTCTGAGTCGCGATAGCTAATAACCTTTGCACCAGAACGGTAGAGGTTGTCCTTGAGGCGGGTAATCGCATATTCATTTCCAGGAATAACTGAAGATGAAAGCAGAACAGTATCGCTTTTTGTGAGCACGACATGCTTGTGTGATTTGTTTGCGATACGCATAAGCGCCGCATATTCCTCACCTTGAGCTCCTGTTGCGATCATAACAATCTTACTTCCTGGATGATTTTTGAGATCCTCAAGTGGAATAAGGTTTGAAGCCTCAAGAATTTTGAGTTGCTTCATAATTTCGATGTTTGTCTTCATGCTGCGACCCTCAATCACAACTTTCTTTCCGTATTTTTCAGTAAGCTCAATAATACTCTTGATGCGTTCTACTTGAGAAGCAAATGTTCCGATGATGAGTCGGCCTGGAGCATCTTTGATAATCTTCTCAATGTTTTTTACAACCGTCGATTCAGAAAGAGAAAAGCCGGACTTCTCGATTGAAGTTGAGTCCATAGTGAGCATGAGGTACTCCTTATCCTTGAATTGTTTATATTGTTCAACTTCTTCTTGTGATACAACTCCGTCTGCATTGTCGACACGCACATCTTCGATAAACACAATGTCTCCGTGGAGAGTTTTAATAACGAGTCCCATCGAGTCTGGAATAGTGTGAGAGATAGGGAATGATTGAACTTTAAAATCTTTTTCAATTGTTACTGTTTCGTCTCCGTCTAAAACAACAACATTTAAAGGTGGTAAATGGAGAAATTCTTCATGACGCTTTTTGATCATGACTGCGCCGAATTCTCTTGAGTAAATCGGAGGGTTACCAATTTGCTCGATGATATAAGGAATACCTCCAATATGGTCGAGGTGACCGTGAGTGATGAAGATACCTTTGATTTTATGTTTGTTGGTTACGAGGTAGCTGATGTTCGGGATGATATAGTCGATTCCTGGTGTACTTTCATCTTTAAACTGAAAACCAGCATCAACAATAATGATACTTTCGCCGTATTCGATGGCAGTCATGTTGCGACCGATTTCTTCAACTCCTCCAAGTGGAATAATACGGATATTGTCTCCGATTGGTGGAATGATTGCGTCTGGTTTGCGTTTGTCTGCCGCATAAGGACTGTGGGTTCTTTGGGGCATTCGTTCTCGAGGTCTTCGGTCTGGTCTGCCGCTCGATCCGTGTGTGCGAGCTGGTCGTTTGACAGTAGGTGATACGGTTCCAGTACTTGCATCCGCACTTTTTATAGAGCCTGCAAAAACTCGCCCTGGTCGTGGAGCGCTTCGTGGTTGCGGATAATTGCTGAGAGATACTTCTTCAGTGTTTGTCTTTCCTTCGTTTGAGATCATATATGCGTTACTAATTTTAATAATTTAATTGAGTGGTTTTACTTCTTCTGCTACAACCTGATCTTCTTTTTCTTTGGTAAATATTTTCCACACTTTGTTTGTTTCGATAAACCATTCGTGAATATTAAGAAATCTTTCTCCTGCAGTTTGCACATGGCCGAGTCGCACGTTCCGTACCTTGTGAGGCAGTATATATAGAAAGTCAGGGGAGTAAAGGAAGATTGCCGGAATGTCTTCAAGTATTTCTTTTTCAAACTTCTGGTACAGTGCGCGCTGATCGTCTTTATTTATAGTACTCCGTACCTGCTCTAGAATTTTGTCTGTCGTTATATTGGCATATAAAGCGATATTGAGACCGGGATCATTTCTTTGTGATGAATGCCAGAAAGGATAGAGGTCGACGTCACGCCCAACGATGATTCCAAAAAGAAGGGCGTCATACTTTCTTGGACGGATAACGTTTTGGTTGAGGTCACCTGACTCAAAGACTTTAATGTCTACCTCTACACCAATTTCGAGCCAAGCTGCTTTCAAAATCTCTGCAGTTTTTTTAAGTTCAGGCGCGTCTGAAGTTGAAATAGAGAAAGAAAGTTTTTCAGATTTTTTAGCTCTGATACCATCTTCTCCTATTTTCCAACCATGTGTTTCCAAGATTTCTTTCGCTTTCTCTGTATCAGTACCGACAACCTCACCCAAGCCTCCAGCAAAATGAGGTACGGGACTTTCTATTGGGGATCCAAAACCAAGAAGGGCTGTTTGTGTGATATTTTCTTTTGGTGCAGAGATGTCGAGCGCTTCTCTCACTTCTTTATGGAGAAATACATTAGCCTGATTTTGATTAAAGAAAAGACCAAAGACTCGAGGAAGGGATGCTTGGTATAAAGTGAAGTCCTCAGTGTTTAAAGTTGATACAGTGTCTGCTCGGATGCTTCCCATCGATTCAATCGTGTGTGATTTAAAGCTTCCTGTAAGATCCTCCTCATTTTGGTAGACATGCATGTACAGGTTTTCTATATAAGGTCGGCCGAGGTTATATTTTGAAAAAGATTTAAGTTCAAAGAGTGTTGGAAGTCCTGCAGAGCTTCGTTTTACTTTGTGCACAATATACGGACCAGATCCTACGGGTGTTGTGTTGTATTCACTGAAAGCAAATTCATCTGAGCTCGCATTTTTCCAAATGTGTTTTGGAAGAATTCCAAGTGTAGCGTTTTCAATAAAGGGTGCATAAGGTTGGCGAAGAGTGAAGGTGATCTCGTTGTCATTTACTTTTCGTACGGTAACACCTTCAAAGTTTCCACGGCGGGGGCTTTTTAAAAGTGGGTCGATTGCTTTTTGAACCGTAAAGAGTACGTCCTCGGCTGTTACAGGCTCACCATCATGGAAATAAATATCGTCTTTTAGAGTAAAAGTATAAGTAAGACTATCTTCCGATACGCTCCATTTTTGTGCGAGATCTGGAATAAGAGTGCCTTCAGGGGTGGCCTTTAAAAGTCCTCCATACACGAGAGAAGTAAGATCTTTGTCTGAGTCAGAAATAGCTAGAAGGGGATTTATAAAACGAGGGGCTCCGATAATACCTTCTTCAAGAAAACCGCCTCTTTCAGGAACTTCAATCAAGAATGCATTACTTACTTTAAAAAGCAGGCTTATGCCCGAGATTGCAAAAACCACTACAAAAATAGACATGAGGCACTTTTCGCCAAAAGAAAATGTTTTCCAAAGCGTAACGCCGCCTTCTTCTAAAGGGCGGACCGAATAACGCTTACGCACGATATCTTTTAAGAAATTTTTCACAGTAAGTTACTCGTGCTTTTTTCCTCAAATGAGAAATAGGGTAAAGCTCGAGAATAATAGAATTAAAGTTTGAAACTTAGAGTACAAGAGCAACAAGCGCTGAAACTGCAAAAAGAATACCAATTATTAAGGTTGCTGTAAAAAGGGTCTTTTCAGCACCACGGCGAGTGTAAATATTACCCCCAAAGCCGCTTTCACCAAACGCACTTCCCAAACCTGCTTCAGATCGCTGAAGTAAAACTCCTACAATAAGAAGAATTGAGAGAACGATCTGGATATAAGGTAAAACAGAAACTATACTCATTCGGTGGATTATAGCAGAAGTTTGCATGTTGGCAATCCCTTATCATTTTTAATTTCAATTGTAAGTAACTACAAGATGTTGAAATTGAGAGTATCTAAAAGGGCTTTTTTAGATGTGTTACAGGAGGTAAGTTACTTCTTTGACAATACAGTTTACGGAACCTATAATACAGGCCACAAAAAGATTACTAACATTTAATTTATTCCAAACTCTATGAAAAAAATACAGGAAAAAAAGCAGGTGAGTAAGGTTCATATTATACCTCTTGGTGATCGAGTTCTAATTCGTCCATTTTCATCTGACGAGCTTGGCACAAAGACCTCTTCGGGAATTATTATTCCTGAAACTATAGACAAAGAGAAACCTGAACAGGGAGAAGTGATTGCTGTTGGAGAAGGTTGGTATACAAAGGATGGTGCCGTGATCCCACTCAGGGTTAAGGTTGGCGATACAGTTGTATTCTCAAAATACGGTTACGACGATATTAAAGTAGACGGCAACGAATATTACATGCTTAAAGAAGAAAATTTGTTAGCGATTATCAAATAACTTTACCTCAATGAGTAAGAAAATCCTTTTTAATGAAGATGCAAGAAAAGCACTGAAGCGCGGAGTGGATGTGGTTGCGGATGCGGTTAAAATCACAATCGGTCCACGCGGACGAAATGTGGTTTTGGATAAGGGTTATGGTAGTCCGACAATTACGAATGACGGTGTTTCAATTGCTAAAGAAATCTCACTTAAGGACAAGTTTGAGAATATGGGTGCCGAGATCGTAAAGGAAGTAGCAACCAAAACAAACGATATTGCAGGTGATGGTACCACTACTTCAGTTATTTTGACTCAAGCAATCATATCTGAGGGCATGAAGCATACAACTTTGGGAGTAAATGCAATGGCGGTTCGTCATGGGATTGAGCTTGCGTCTGCGGAGGCAGTCAAGATCCTTGCTTCCATTGCAAAGCCTATAAAGAATAAAGAAGAAATAAGACAAATTGCAACAATTTCAGCTGAATCAGAAGAGATTGGAAAGATTATTGCTGAAACAATTGAGATTATTGGTAAGGATGGAGTGGTGACAGTAGAAGAATCCCAGTCAACTGAGATTAGTAAAGAAATCTCACAAGGTCTTGAATTTGATAAAGGATACCTTTCAGCATATATGGTGACCAATGGTGAGCGCATGGAGGCTGAATACACTGATCCAGCAATTTTGATCACTGATAAAAAGATTTCAACAGTAAAGGAAATTTTGCCACTTCTTGAAAAGATTGCTCAGTCAGGAAAAAAGGAACTGGTGATTATTGCAGATGATGTTGATGGTGAAGCGCTCGCGACGTTTGTAGTGAACAAGCTTCGTGGAGGTTTCAATGTGCTTGCAGTAAAAGCTCCGGGTTATGGTGATCGAAAGAAAGAAATGCTCGCTGATATCGCGGTGACTGTTGGTGCGAAAGTTATTTCTGAAGAAGTAGGTCTCAAACTCGAAACTGCGGATATTGATGTGCTCGGCAAGGCTCGCAAAGTGATTTCAACAAAAGACAATACGGTGATTGTTGGTGGAAAGGGAAAAAAGAGTGAAATTGATGCTCGAGTTTCTGCGCTCCGAAAACAACGTGAGGATGCAACTTCAAAGTTTGATATTGAAAAGCTCGATGAGCGTATTGCAAAGCTTTCGGGTGGTGTTGCGGTGATTCGCGTAGGTGCCGCGACAGAAACTGAGATGAAATATTTGAAGTTAAAGATTGAAGATGCGGTGAATGCAACGAAAGCCGCGATTGAAGAGGGAATTGTTGCGGGAGGAGGCAGTGCTCTTGTGCGTGTTGCACGAAAGCTTGCGGCAAAAAAGCCGATAGCAACAGAAGCTCGTGAAAATGCTATTGGCTACGAAATTGTTTTGAAGGCGCTTGAAGCACCACTTCGTCAAATTGTGGTGAATGTGGGTAAAAATGATGGATCAGTTGTGGTAAATAAGGTGATGGAATCAGAGAACGAAAATGCTGGATACAATGCGGTCACTGATCAGTATATAGATGACATGGTTAAAGCAGGAATTATTGACCCAGTGAAAGTGACTCGTACAGCACTTCAAAATGCAGTTTCAGCAGCGGCAATTCTCCTTACAACAGAAGTTGCGATTGCGGATGAACTTAAGGATGAAAAACCGATGGGTGGAGGAATGCCAGGCGGAATGGGAGGCATGGGCGGAATGGATTATTAAGAGTTTTAGATGTTAGTTTATAGGTTGTAGAAAAAATAACCCGTCCACTCAGAGTGGACGGGTTATTTTTAATGATGAGCAAAATGTGATATAATAGTTCTTAATTATCTAATAATCTTTTTCTCTTATGTATATTTTAATTGGAATTGGAATTGGTACGTTAGTTCTTGTGTGGTTTGTATTTATGTATAATCGTTTTATTTCTCTTGTTAATCGAACAGATGAAGCGTGGTCTGATATTGATGTGCAGCTCAAGCGTCGATACGATCTCATTCCAAATCTTATAAATACAGTTAAAGGTT
>CAYZPE010000015.1:0-15363 GCA_964480575.1 uncultured Candidatus Saccharibacteria bacterium | reverse complement strand
ACGTAAAGCTTATCTCTATGATCCAATAGAAAAAAAACTTCTCGAAGTTGCACCTATAAATATCGGCACGAGCACTTCTCTCAATACAAATCCATAAATCTAAAGTGAGTTATGTGAGGTTCTGTCTTGTTGTTTAAAGTTCATTTATTTAAGCATGATTTATTTAGAGATTTTGAACTCATTGTGATTGTAAGATTGTTTAAGTATCAGTTTTTTTTTGAGTTCTTTGTTGCTAGAATATATAAGTAAGTTTTTCTTTCACTGTATTTTTCTATAATAAATGTACATACGCTCACAGGTATTAATTTTATTTTTTGCTATGTTGAGCATGGTTACGTTTGTGCATGCTCAGGAATTTTCTTCAATAAACTATAAAGTCATGGAACCGGTACTTTTTTCTGGAGGTTTTGGTACTTCGTCTAGCTTTCAGCTTAATGGTTTGATTGGACAGCTTTCTATTGGAACATCATCCACAGCAACTTTTGGTATAAGTAGTGGATTTCTTTATTTTCCGTTTGCTTCGTCACCTGTTGTTTCGGCATCGGCAGGGAACGGTCAGGTGTCGCTATCGTGGACTTCATCTTCTGGGTTTAATGGCTGGACTGCATCGGGATATTCTGTGGGGCAGGCAACGGCATCAGGTGGCCCGTATACATATACATCAGTTGGAAATGTGAATTCTTCTACTCGAACAGGACTTACAAATGGAACAGCGTACCACTTTGTGATACGCATTCAGGACGCTTTTGGTAATTTTATTGCAACCTCAAGTGAGGCTTCGGGAACTCCAACAGCTCCTGCTGCTCCACCAGCATCAGGTGGTGGAGCAGGCGGAGGTGGTGGCGGTGGAGTAGGTGCTCCTGCTGCTGATAACCAGACGGGGGTAATTTTTTCTGGACGAGCTTATCCTGGTACGACAGTAACTGTTCTTAAGGATGGTCAAATAGCAGCTCAGACACTGTCTGATCCAGGAGCTAATTTTAGCGTGAGGCTCAGTGGTCTATCTGAAGGAAGTTTTGTGTTTGCGGTGTACTCAGAGGATTCTAAGGGAAGAAAATCACCTCATATTACTTTTCCTGTAATACTTGGCACAGGAGCAACTGTAACAGTTGGAAATATTTTTATTGCGCCTTCTATTGCTGTAGATAAAATTGAGGTTAAGAAAGGCGAAAATATTTTGATTTTTGGGCAGACAACACCAACTTCTGAAGTTGTAATTCAAGTTAACTCCGAGTCAGAATTTTTCGTAAAAACAAATACTGATCTTGGTGGTGCGTATTTTTATGCATTTGATACATCTCCTCTAGAAATCGGAAACCATTCAACCAAGTCAAAAACTATTCTTCAGGGTCTTATTAGTCCTACAAGTCAAACCGCTGCATTTAAAGTAGGTACAAAAACTGTTCTTGCTGAAAGTAAAAAATGCCCAACAAAAGGAGATCTTAACAACGATTGTCGAGTGAATCTCATAGACTTTTCAATTGCTGCATTCTGGTATAAAAAAACATTAAGCCCTATTTTTAGAGTGACAGAATCTACAAATCTAACTGGTGATGGAAAAATAGATCTTGTCGACTTCTCAATCATGGCATTTAATTGGACCGGATAAATGAAAAATTTACCATACAAGTGTATACAATTAACTCTGGGGGCATTATTGTTTTGCACGCCAAGTGCTCTTTATGCGGGAAGTTTGTATGCCGAAGTTAAACCTCAAGGTCTAGAAGGAGTTTTTGAAGTTTTAATATTTGTTGATGCGGAAGATTCAATCAACGCTCTTGAAGGGGAAGTTCTCTTTACTAAGAGTATGTTTGAAGTTGATCGTATGTATGACGGTAACTCGAGAATCAATTTCTGGCTTAAAAAACCTCAATTTGAGGACGATTCAATTATTTTTGGAGGGATTACTCCCGGAGGATTTTCTGGAAAACAGCAGCTTATATTCTCTGCACTTATTCGACAGATCATGAAAGGGCAGGGAGAGATTTCGTTTAATAATATTGTTGCATTAAGAAATGATGCGGAGGCTTCTAAGTTTCCTCTCACAGTAAAAAAAATAGCTATTGGAGGAGATGTGGTTGCCTCATCTGGCGGTGCTCTGAACGTAGATGATGTGGCTCCACCTGAGAGTTTTGTCCCGCAGGTTGGATACGACGAGGGTCTTTTTGAAGGGAAGTATTTTCTTGCTTTTTCTACAGTTGACAAAGGTTCGGGAATTCTTCGGTATGAAGTTAGAGAATCACGATTTAAGTGGTTGTCATTTAAGGATTCATGGGTGCCTGCCGAAAGCCCTTATGTGCTCGCAGACCAGGCTTTAAAAAGTTATATATACGTGAAGGCGATAGATCAAAACCTTAACGAAAAAATTGTTGAGGTTTATCCCGACATTGTGTGGTATGAAAACCCATGGTCTTACATTATGATAGGGGTAATACTGCTTTTGTTTTATTTCGCATGGAAAAGAAAACGCTACATATAATCAGTACCTGTTTAGGTGTTTTATTGTGCATACTTGTTCCGTTTTTTGTTCATGCAGCAACACTTTCTGTAATGCCGGCGAGTGGTACATATTCTGTAGGTGAAAGGCTGATTGTTCGCGTTGTTGTATCAGGGGAAACGCCTTTGAATGCTGTTACGGGAACATTATCATTTCCCTCTGATCTTTTTGCTATTGAATCAGTAACAAAAGCCGGTTCGATTCTCAATTTTTGGGTTGCCGAACCTTCATTTTCAAAGCAAACTGGCGTGGTGCAGTTTGAGGGTGTTGCTCTTTCTGGATATCAAGGTGGATCGGGTACAGTTCTCTCGGTGGGTTTGAAGGCGATAAAAACAGGATCAGGAAATGTGACATTTAAGTCAGGTCAGGTTCTTGCGAACGATGGACAAGGAACGGATATTACTTCAGGTTTGCATGGAGGTGTATATGTTGTTCAACCTGCTGTTTCTAAGCCGGAGTCTCCACTACCTATTGAAGTTGAACCTAAGCCTGTTGTTGAAGAGCCTGCGGTGGTTGTTTCAGGTAAGCTCAATGCTCCAGAGATAGCGCTTGCCGAGCAGGATGGTCTTATGGCAATAAAAGGCACGTCTAAATTTGCTAAGTCTGATGTTATTCTAACTTTCATATCTTCAAATGGTTCGAAAGTTTTCATCACAGGTGTATCCGATGGAGAGGGAAGTTTCTCTCTCATTGTTCCAGAGGCTTTGAAGAACGGTCCGTACTCGGTCACTGCAATAATGGTTTTGACCGACGGTACTCGAAGTGCTTTATCTGAAAATTTAGTTGTGGAGGTTGGGGGAGTGTTCTACGGTGATATAACATGGCAGACAAGTACGTATGTTTTGTTTGCGAGTACTCTTTTGCTAGCGTTTTGCGCAATCTATCTTTTTACAAGACGTTATCGTGGGTCAGGTGCAAAAAACAAAACTCTTCTTAAAAAAGAAGTTGGTGAAGCAGAAGATGTTTTGGAAAAATCATTCGATATTATACGTGAAGATATTGATTTGTATGAGAAAAAAAATCGATTGCAAGCACATATTTCGAGGTCTGGTAGTGATTCACTTAGGGCGCTTAAAAAAGATCTAGATGATGCCGAAAAAATAATTCAGAAAGAGATAAAAGACATACAATCGGTTCCATTCGAAGACTCGAAGTAGTTTTTTCAAAAATGCACACATATCCTTTTATATATAGAATATGTTTCTTATGCATAATGTGCTTTCTTTCTATTGTTCCAGTTCATGCACAGAATGCAGTGATTGATGCGTCATCAGTTACTCGTCCAGTCACCATTACAATTTCTCCACGCACAGGGTCGTTTGTTGAAGGGTCTACTTTTGAAGTTCCGTTGTTGCTCGACACGAAAGAACTGACAGTTAATGGTGTCGAAATCTAAGTTGGTTTTGATAAAAATATTTTATCCGTTGTTCAGCCTTCGGGTGGGCGGTCAATTATTGGTGTTTGGGTTGAGCCGCCTTCGTATGATAATGCACGAGGTATTGTTCGGTATATGGGTGTGATACCTAATGGTATTTCAACTAATTCAGGTCTTGTGGATGCGGTCACTTTTAAGGCGCTCAAGCCTGGTAGGGCAACTGTGACTGTGCGCTCAAATTCAGCAGTACTTTTAAATGATGGTTTTGGCACTGAAGCTCAGATTGAAACAGGGAGAGCGGATTATACTATTATCACTAAGGCACCTGAAGGTGTAAAAGTTTTTTCTGAAACACATCCATTTCAAAGTGAGTGGTATAACAATAATAACCCTGTACTTTCGTGGGAAAAAGATCTGGGTGTTACAGGATTTAGTTTTATTTTAGATGATAAACCAAATACAATTCCAGCAAATCAAATAAGTTCTGCGGCGACAACTCATGCGTACGAATCTCTTTCTGATGGTCTGTGGTATTTCCATATAAAAGCTTATAAAAATGGCGTATGGGGGAATGCGGGACATTTTTTGATTCGAATTGACACAACACCTCCAGCTGATTTTAAACCGGAGGTTAATTATGTAGTTGCGGCGCTCGCTATTGTTGAGAGAGCACTAGTTTCTTTCTTTACGACTGATAATTTGTCTGGAATTGATAGATATGAGATTGGGGTAATTGATAAAAGTCAGCCAATAACAGAATCTCCTGTTTTTATTGAGTCGGAGAGTCCATATCAGGTTCCTGCAGGTAGTTCAGAAGGATTGAGGGTTATAGTACGCGCAATAGATAAGGCAGGAAATGTTCGTGATACATCTCTTGATGTTCGGATGCCTTTCATGATCACTCAGTTTGTAAAGGATAATCTAGTGTATATTTTATTAGGAATAATACTTATATCGTTCTGTATGTTGATCATTCATTATTTGGTTGGTCACCATATAATAAGACGTTTAAAGAGAGCTTTTAAAATTGCAACAGAAGAAGATATTGAGACCTCTCATATTGATCAAAAAGTTGAAGGGAAGCAGCTTCCTCAAGACGGCAATACTACTCATTAATATAGCTCTGCATGGGGTGTTTTTTCTGCTATGATTTATCCTATGAATGAAATTCTTCTGTATGTTCAGGCGCACATCATTCCTCTCGGCGCATGGGGTGTTTTTTGGGCGTGTATTATTGAAGAGATCATAACGCCAATTCCTTCAGCTCTTATCATGATGAGTGCCGGCTTCGTATTCCTTAAGGGTGCTTTCTCTGCAGCGCTTCTCTACGACCTTATTTTTGTTGTCGTGCTTCCTGCTACTGTCGGTGTGACGGTTGGTTCGTACGTTATATATGCAGTTGGATACTATGGAGGTAAACCTGTGATTGAAAGATGGGGAAAGTTCTTTGGAATATCTTGGAAAAGTGTCGAGCATTTTCAAGAAAAAAGAGTTGTAAGAAAAACAGAAAACATTGCACTTTTTTTAACTCGCGCGGCACCTTTTGTACCAAGTACTTCCATTGCATTTTTCTGCGGTTTTATTAGGCAACCGCTCGCTCTCTATACTTTTATTACTTTCTTCGGGGCTCTTATACGCTCAACTATACTTGCGCTTATGGGTTGGTCTTTCGGTAAAGCATATGAGTCCTATGCGCATATCAGTACATATGCAGAGATTCTTCTTTTCTGGATTCCGCTCGGTGGGGTTGTTGTCTTTATTATCTATCGCAGATATAAAATGAAACAGCAATTGATTCCGTTAGAAGCCGCGATTGCTCCCACGAAAAAAAATACACTTCCTGATATCTTAAAATCTGAAAAAGAAGCTAAACAGTAGCTCCTATGAAAAGATCGCGATCTGCTTCTAAACGGGATTGAAAACGAACCTTCCTTCTGATACCATTATTCATCATGAATAAATGGACAATAATTCTTATTGTAGTTCTCGCCGTAGGTCTTTTGGGTTTCCTTATTTCTCTTCCAGATAAGCCTGGAAAATATGACCCGCTTGCTCAATGTGTCAAAGACAGTGGAGCACTTTTCTATGGGGCTTTTTGGTGTCCTCATTGTCAAAAACAAAAAGCAGAGTTTGGGAAATCTGCAGCACTTCTTCCGTATGTAGAATGTTCAACGCCAGATAGTGAAGGACAGCTTCAAATTTGTATAGATAAAGAAATCAAGACCTATCCAACTTGGGTTTTTGCTGATGGTGAACGCGTCAATGGTTCTTTGACCCGAGAAGCGCTAGCTGAAAAAACAAGTTGCCAGGCCTTTCTCAATCCAGTAGCAACTACAACTAATAACTAATACATATGTCCACAATTGGTAGTGATTTAACGATTGTATTCTCAATCCTAGCTGTTATTGCAGAAGTGATAGCCCTAGTCCTTTTACTTGCTCTTGTTTTCAGGAATTCATGGGGGCGAAATATTATTCTTGTAGTAGGGAAGCGAGCAGTACTTTTTGCTTTTGTTGTTTCTCTTTTTGCGACCGTTGGTAGTCTTATGTATTCAGAAGTTGCAGGATACGAACCGTGTAAACTTTGTTGGTTTCAACGCATTTTCATGTTTCCGCAGGTTATTATTCTAGGAACTGCGCTTTGGAAAAAAAGAGCCGATGTTCTCACTTACGGTTTTGTCCTTTCATCTATCGGAATTTGTATTTCTACATATCACTATCTTGTGCAGAGAGGCTTTTTACCTTCTCCACCATGTGCGGCAATAGGTGGTCCAAGTTGCGATAAGGTATACACTTTTACATTTGGTTACATTACAATTCCTGTAATGACACTCTCAGCTTTTGCTCTTATTATTGCTTTCTCTCTGGTTCGATTTGCTTATAATCGCACGCAGTAAGTTGATTTTTCTCCTCATGCTATACTTAATTTCTTAAGGAGCTTCGCGTTCCATATTTTTTTAAGTATGAAATTTTTTCTTAAACTAGCAGTTCTTATATTTATTGTGGGTGCTGGATTTGCTGGATATAAGTTTTTGAAAGGTCCTCAAATCCCAGTGTACGAGACTTTTACTGTGGTGCGCAGTTCTGTTACTCAAGATGTAACTCTTACAGGTAAAGCTCAGTCAACAGAAAGCGTTGACCTTTCTTTTGAAACAGGAGGAAAAGTCAAAACTATCACTAAAAATATTGGCGACAGGGTTTTGATTGGGGACAGTATTATTTCCCTTGATGCAAGTGAAAGTATTCTAGAGCTTGCTGAAGCGCAAGCCCAGCTTGATGTTGAACTTTCTGCACTGCGCGAACTTAAAAAAGGAACTCGACCAGAGGAGGTTTTGGTTTACGAAACAAAACTTTCAAATGCTCGAGTTGATGCATCAAGTGCTATGAGTGCTTTGGCAGACAAGCTACGCGAATCTTTTACCAAAGCAGATGATGCTATTCGAAATAACACAGATCAATTTTTCAGTAATCCACGGAGTGCTAGTCCATCTATTAATATAACTGTTTCAGACGGACAGTTAAAAGGAAATATTGAATCAGGTAGAGTGGTGGTGGAAAAATCACTCGTATCACTTTTAGGTCTTGCAGGCAGTGTTTCATCTAATAATTCAACAGCCCTTCTTTCAGATTCACAGGAGGTTATTATTCTTGTGAATGTGATTAAAAATTTTCTTAATAATGTTGCTTTGGCAGTGAATGCTTTGTCATCAAGTTCATTAGTAAATCAAACAACAGTTGATGCTTATAAAGCATCAGTTTCTTCTGCTCGTGCAAGTGTTAATGCATCTGTATCTGCAATCTTGACTGCTGAAGACAAGGCGCGAGCAACACTTTCAGCAGTAACACTTGCTGAAAAAGAACTTGCTCTTAAAAAAGCTGGAGCAACAACTGAACAGGTCGCCTCGCAAACTGCTAAAATAAAACAATCAGAAGCAAAAATTGCCCGTCTCAAGTTACTTATTGAAAAAATGATTCTACGATCACCGATTTCAGGTGTTGTTACAAAACAAGAGGCGAAAGTTGGTGGGGTGGTATCTGCACAGACGATTCTGGTCTCTATTATCTCTGATGATTCGCTCTTAATTGAGGCGAATATTCCTGAAGTTGATATCGGTCGCGTTGTTGTTGGTAATCCTGTAAAAATTACCGTTGATGCATTCCCTGGAGAAGATTTCCAAGGAACAGTTTCTTATATTGATCCAGCCGAGACAGTTATTGATGGTGTGGTTAATTTTAAATCCAAAATAAAAATTGAAAATACAGACCTAAGACTTAAGAGTGGTCTTACAGCAAATCTTGAAATTCAAACTGCAGAAAAGAAAAATGTGTTGGTGGTGCCACAGCTTGCTGTTTTAGAAACTAATCAAGGTGCATTCGTTCAAAAACTTCAAGGAACTACTCTTGTTGAAATAAAAGTTACTCTGGGTGTACGTGATCGAAGTGGAAATGTGGAAATTGTTTCAGGATTAAATGAGGGTGATAAGGTTGTAAATGTAGGACTTCGTTAAATAACAATGATTGAAGTAACAGGACTTACTAAAGTATATAAAGATGCCACGATAGAAACTTATGCTTTGCAGAATGTTTCTTTTCGGATTAACGAAGGAGAGTTTGTCTCGATTATGGGTCCCTCTGGTTCTGGTAAATCAACCCTTCTTCATATTCTTTCTTTTCTTGATCGGCCAACTAGAGGTACGTATCATTTTTTAGGAAAAGACATTAATAGTCTTTCTGATGCAGAGCTTGCAGAGGTACGAAATGAAGAGATGGGATTTATTTTTCAGTCATTCAACCTTTTGGGTCGTTCGACAGTGTATGAAAATGTAGAACTTCCTCTTTTGTATTCACCGATGCCGATATCAAAACGAAAAAAAGCAATCGAGGAGGCTGTTTCATCTGTTGGATTGGCTGAAAAATTACACATGCCAGCGGCAAATCTTTCTGGTGGTCAGAAACAGCGCGTTGCGATTGCGCGTGCGCTTGTGAATAAACCCGCCATTATTTTTGCGGATGAACCAACAGGAAATCTGGACTCAGCCTCAGGTGAACAGGTCATGGAAATACTCAAGAAATTAAATGAAGCAGGGCGTACAATTATCTTGGTAACTCACGAAACATATACTGCTGAATACGGAAAGCGTCTTCTTAAACTGAAAGACGGAAAACTTGAATCTGACGAACTCATAACTGCACGAACCATGCAAAACTATTTCAAATAACATGAGAATGTATGACGCTACGCGTACGGCTTGGAAGGGTGTTATGAATGCAAAAGCACGTTCTTTTTTGACGATGCTCGGTATTGTGATCGGTATCGGATCGGTTATTCTTTTGATGTCGATAGGAAAGTCTGCAGAAAAACTTATTTTAAATGAGGTTCAAAGTATCGGTTCTAACCTTGTGTTTGTAACGCCTGGTGCAACGCACGGATCGCGCTTTGCGTCGCCCGCATCTCTTTTGGGTATTGTGATCAAAACTCTTGATGAAAGAGATGTCCAAGCTCTTCGCAAGGAAGATTCGGTCTTGCGTGCTACTGCTGAAGTTCGTGGACAAGCGAAGGTTGTATATGAAAATAATGATGCCACAGTAACCTATACCGGAAACGATCATGAGTTTTTTACAATTCGAGATTTTAAATTCACTCTCGGTGGACCCTTAACTCAAAACGATGTAAGTTCTTTTAATCGTGTTGCGGTTTTAGGATCAGAAATTGCGAGTACTCTTTTTGGTGACAAGGATCCAATAGGGAAAACGATTCGTCTTAAAGATTCAAATTTTCGAGTTGTCGGTGTTTTACGTTCCGAAGGAGTCGGACCATTCGGAATTGATCAAGATAATTTGGTGATTGTACCGGTAACAGTCGCGCAGAAGATTATGCTTGGTATTAACTATTACAACGCACTTTCAATTCAGGTTAAAGATTCATATTCCATTGATTTTGCGAAAGGAAGGATTATTTCCACACTTCGTTTTAATCATCGAATAACTGATCCAAATAAAGACGACTTCACGGTGCAGACTCAAGAAGATGCGCTCTCGCTTCTTGGCAATATTACATCAGTTCTCACGGCATTTCTGACTGCGGTTGCAGGAATATCTCTTGTTGTGGGAGGTATTGGTATTATGAATATTATGCTTGTTTCGGTTGTGGAACGTACAAGAGAGATTGGATTACGTAAGGCAATCGGTGCACGAAATGAAGATATCGTACTTCAGTTTCTTATTGAAGCAGTTACTCTCACAGTAATCGGAGGTATTATTGGAATTATTGGAGGGATAAGTCTGGCAGGTATTGCGTATCTTATTTTAAATAATGTTCTTACTACGGGATGGTTTTTTGCCCTACCTCTTTCGGGAGTGCTTGTTTCTTTGGTGGTAGCTCTGCTCACAGGTCTTGTTTTTGGTATTTATCCAGCACGGCAAGCTGCGAAAAAGAATCCAATTGAAGCCCTTCGTTACGAGTAGGGATCACTCGTATTTATTTTAAAAGACAGGATAAAAACCAGTGGAATAAGTATTTTTATGTGCTTGTGTTAAAATGATTCTGTGAATATACATAAACTTCAAATCGGTTTCTTCATTGTGTTAGTTACCCTGATCTCTTTATTAGCATTTTTTGTATTTAAGCCATTTTTCAGCGTTCTTTTTATTGCTATGGTTTTTGCAATCATCTTTAATCCTTTGCATGAGAAGATGCTGAAGTCATTTGGAGGCAAAAAAGCTCTTTCTTCTATTGTGACTGTACTTATTGTGCTTGTTGCGATTGTTATTCCTCTCTTCTTTTTGGGTGCGCTTCTTTTCGATCAATCAATCGAGCTTTACGACAAAATAAGCGAGACAACCAATGCAACAATCGTAAATGATTTAGCTCTGAAGATTGAGTCTATTGTTCAGAGGTTTATTCCCGGTCTTTCACTTGAGGTAACGTCTTACTTTGATATTAGACAGTATGCCGATCAGATTTTAGGTTGGGCGGTTGATAATTTTGGTACGGTCTTTTCGAGCTTCTTCCGATTAATATTTCTTTTCTTCATTCTTGTTCTTGGTCTCTTCTACTTTTTCCGCGATGGCGATCGCTTCATTGAAGCTGCAAAAAAGCTGAGCCCGCTTATTAATACCTACGATGAGCAAATATTCCACAAGATTGCCCTCGCTGTTAATTCGGTGATTCGTGGCAACTTGGTTATCGCTCTTATTCAAGGAATCCTCACAGGACTTGGTCTCTTTATTTTTGGTGTTCCGAGTCCGGTGATCTGGGGATTTATTGCAGCAATTGCATCGTTTATTCCAAGTATCGGCACTGCTTTTGTGACAGGACCAGCAATTATCTATCTTCTTCTTACAGGAAATACTTGGCAGGCAGGAGGTTTGCTTATATGGGCAATTGTTTTTGTTGGGCTTATCGACAACCTTCTTGGTCCAGTTTTGATTGAGCGAGGAGTAAATATCCATCCTTTTATGATTTTAATCTCAGTACTTGGAGGAATTCAGCTATTCGGAATAATTGGTTTTATTGCAGGACCTGTTGTTCTAGCGCTTCTTTTTGCCCTTCTTGATATATATCCACTCCTTCTTCATAAAGCTACCCACAATCAAGGTGACACTCACACATCTTCGCAGGTATAATTGAAATACATGAAAGTTTTGATGTTTGGTTGGGAATTCCCGCCGCATAATAGCGGAGGATTGGGGGTGGCGTGTTTTGGATTGACGAGAGCTCTTGCAGGGCTCGGTGTTAATGTTATTTTTGTGATGCCACGACGATCAGAGATTCCAAATCCTCATTGTAAAATTCTTTTTGCAGAAGACGAAGAAGGTAAGGTTGCGCTCAAAGAAATTGATTCACTTCTTTCTCCTTACCTAACAGGAGAAGAGTATGAAGAGGTTCGAAAATTGATTGGTGGTGGATCTTCATATGCGCACTCGCTTATGAAAGAAGTGCTTCGGTATGCAAAGAAAGCGAGAGGTATTGCAGCGAAAAGTGACTGTGATGTTATTCATGCTCACGATTGGCTTTCTTTTCCAGCAGGAATGGAAGCAAAAAAAATTACAGGCAAGCCTTTGATTGCTCACGTGCACGCAACTGAATTTGACCGGACTGGCGGGACAGGAGTAAACAAAGCTGTTTTTGATATAGAAAAGAAGGGAATGGAGGCAGCAGACCGGGTGGTTACCGTTTCAGAATTTACAAAAAAAATCGTTCACGAAAAGTATGGCATACCAGAGAAAAAAATTGACGTAGTACACAATGGTATTGATGAGACTGATTATATTCGTGGAGATGTTTCTCCTCTTGCTCTCTCAAAACTTCGCGATCAGGGGAATAAGATAGTACTTTTTGTAGGTCGTATTACGCTCCAAAAAGGTCCCGATTATTTTGTACGAGTTGCAAAGAAGGTTGTTGAGCACTATCCGAAAGTTTTGTTTGTGGTGGCAGGTTCGGGTGATATGGAATGGAAAATGATTCAAGAGGTTGCTTATCAGGGGATCGCTGACAAATTTATGTTTGCCGGATTCCTTCGTGGCAAAGAGCTTGATGAAGTTTATAAAATTTCTGATTTGTATATTATGCCTTCTGTGTCTGAGCCTTTTGGTATCACACCTCTCGAATCTCTGATGCATGGCACACCTGCGCTTGTTTCAAAGCAGTCGGGAGTAAGTGAAGTTGTCACACATGTACTCAGAGCTGATTTTTGGGATATTGATGACATGGCAGATAAGGTTCTTTCGATTTTACAAAATGACGTGCTCAAATTTACCTTGAGCCGCCAAGGGAATAAGGAGGTAAAGAATATTGATTGGAAGAAGGCTGCACAAAAATGTATACTTCTATATAGCAAGCTTTGATTTTTCCCCAAAGAAAAATAATGCTGGAAGATTCTCTGTGGCGTAGCTGTAGAGAATTTCTGAATAGAGATACCAAAAGATTCTTTGTAAGTTAAGGTACATAATATAAAAATGTCCTCAGTCTGCTTTTATTTTCAAGTCCATCAACCGTGGCGCATCAAACGCTATCGAGTTTTTGATGTGGGTGACCCAAACTATTTTAACGATAAAAGCGAAACTTCTCTCAATAATAAAAAGATCTTCGAGAAAGTTGCTCGCAAATGCTATCTTCCAGCAAATAAGATGCTTTTGAAGATGCTTAAAAAGTATCCAGAGTTTAAGGCAAGTTTTTCAATTACGGGAACTGTACTTGAACAGATGGAGCTCCACATGCCAGAAGTTCTCGATTCTTTTAAGGAGTTGGTAGCAACCGGTCGTATCGAGCTTCTCTCTGAAACGTACTATCATTCTCTTTCATTTCTATATTCAAAAAAAGAGTTCAGGCATCAGGTAGATTTACATAAACAAAAAATTAAAAAACTTTTTGGTGTGGTGCCAGAGGTCTTTCGAAATACTGAGCTTATCTATAGTAACGAGCTTGGAAAGGAGGTTGAATCCTTGGGCTATAAAGCAATAATCGCAGAAGGCGCTGATCATGTGCTCGGTTGGAGAAGTCCAAACTTCCTCTATAAACCAGTTGGAACTGAAGGAATCAGGCTTCTTCTTAAAAACTATAAACTCTCTGATGATATTGCATTTCGCTTTGGTTCTCGCGATTGGGCAGAATTTCCACTTTCGGCAGAAAAATTCGGTCATTGGGTTTCAGGACACAACGGTTCAGGTGATGTGATCAATCTTTTCATGGACTACGAGACGTTCGGTGAACATCAATGGGAAGATACTGGAATATTTAAATTCTTGGAAGCCTTGCCAAAAGAAATATTAAAGCACCCTGATAATGATTTTGTAACACCAAGTGAGGCGGCTGATAGATTTACTGCACGGGGCGAGCTCGATGTTCCAAACTTTATGTCGTGGGCAGATGTTGAGCGAGATCTTTCTGCGTGGAGATCAAACGAAATTCAGCATGAGGCACTCCGTGTTATTTACTCACTTCAAGACGAGGTCTTGGGAACAAATGATCACGATCTTATAGAAGACTGGCGCAAGCTTCAGACTTCAGATCATTTCTACTACATGTGCACAAAATGGTTTGCTGACGGCGACGTGCATAAGTATTTCAATCCATATCAGTCGCCTTATGATGCTTTTATTTCCTACATGAATGTAATTCAAGACATGAAGCGTCGCATCATTCTCACTCGAGGTAAAAAGAAAACTCGTCGTATTCAAGTGAAGGCTCTTGCAGGGGATGCCGTAGAGGAGGCATAATTAAACCATATGGCACTTAAAAAAACTTCTCCGAAAAAAGGTTTGATTAAACGCTTTTTACTTGGAACTGAAGACGATTTAAAAAACGAAGAAGCTCCCGATGAGAAATTTTTCGAAATGCAGGGTGGAAAAATACTTAAAACACCTGCAGATCTGATCGGCGCTTTGAAGGTGATGACTTCAGAACAGTTTGATCATCATACTAAGCAGGGGAGAAACGATTTTGCAAACTGGCTCTGGTTTGTATTCGATGAAAAGAAACTTGCTGACAAAATTTTTAAAACAAAAACTCAATCTGAGACTCTAAGGATTTTAGAAAAACACTACGTTTAGAAAAAACTCTAGATTCTCTAAATTGCTTTCCTACTGTCAAGGAGAGTCCTTGACAGTAGGATTTGCAAAATATAAAATACGTGTTCTAATTTTTCTTGAAAAGATGGCGCGAGAATGTCTCGCACAAGTCCTTGTTGTTTTAACATTTTCCGTCTTAGATGGGAAAGGATGGTGTGTTATGGGTAACTATGGTGTGTCATCGATTTCGCGAAAGTTTTGGGTGTTGTGCATGAATGTGTTGTCACAGGTCTTAAGGTTGGGGCGGGGCGTGAATTTTACGCACGTCTCGCTCATGATCCTAAACTTTTTGCTCGGGTTGTTGAGTTTGTGATGACTGCTTTCGTCAAAGCATTCATGATGATCACCCTCAGCGCAGTTGGAGTGAAGCGGACTAAAGACTGCTTCACAAAGATGTGGTACAGATACTGTGATCCCAACACAAAGATGCGGTACAGATACCGTGATCCCAACCTCGATCTCTGGCTCCATCTCAAGCAGGAAGCTCGAGCTTCCGGCAAGGCGACGGTGTGGCAACTCCTGAAGGGGCTCACTTTTATTGAGATGGTCCAAAACCTTCTCAAGACTAGTGAGACCAACAGGAAGAAGCTCTCGAAGCTTCTCATTGAAGGAAAGCACACCTTCACCCTGCCTGAAATCGAAGCACTTATTGAGCGCCAAGAAGCAGGGGAAAATATAGGTCTTTTCGTAAACGGTTACGCAAACTTCCTCTTTACAGAGGGCAGTGACGGAAACGTTTTCGTCGTCTGCGCGTACCGGGACGGTAGGCAGTGGCGCGTTGGCCTGCTCCGCCTCGGCTTCGTCAATCGCTGGTCTGCTGGGCTCCGTTTATTCTCTCGCCTGCCTGCCATCAAGGCAGGCAACTGACACTTTAATACTTTGGTCCCTCCAAACCCCTCGCGTAAGCGAGGGGTTTTTCTATA
>CAYZPE010000014.1:8853-17929 GCA_964480575.1 uncultured Candidatus Saccharibacteria bacterium | reverse complement strand
GGGTTTTTCTATAGTAGTGCCCAAGCAGGCAAAGCCCGCTTGGGCACTACTCATTTCCTAAAAGCTAACAGATAGAAGCTAAAAGCTTTTTCACTTTCCTGCTAAAATAAACATATGCGCTCGCTTGTTTTGGGAAACGGCAATATGTTAGTGTGCTTTGATCGGGACGGTCTCGTCCGCGACTTTTATTTTCCATATGTTGGACTTGAAAATCATGTAGGAAAAGAACGGGTTCATAAAATTGGCATCTGGGTTGATGGTCGCTTCAGTTGGCTTTCAGATTCTTCTTGGGAGAAAAATATCGATTATGAAAAGGAAACTCTGGCTTCACGTATTACTGCACGCAATCAAGATTTAGGAATCGAAATTCTCTTTACTGATATTGTCTACAACGAAAAAAACATTTTTATCCGCCGAGCTTCTGTTTCAAATTTGGGTAATGGGGTGCGCACAGTGAAGATTTTTTTCAATCAAGAATTTCAAATTGGAGAAACATCTCACGCCGAAACTGCCTACTACAATCCAAATTTGCAGGGAGTGGTTCATTACAAAGGTCGTCGAGTTTTTCTTGCCAGTGGTCGCATCAAAGGAGAGGCTCCGCAGGAATGGAGTGTTGGTCTTTTTGGTATTGAAGGACGAGAGGGAACATGGAAAGACGCTGAGGACGGAATACTCTCAAAAAATCCTATAGAGCACGGGGTTGTTGATTCGGTGATCGGTTTTAGTTTTACACTCGATTCACAGACATCTCAAGATGTTCATTATTGGGTTATTGCTGGAGAAACCTTGCGCGAAGTTCAAGCACTTCAAAATTATATTCTTCTCAAAACTCCTGATCATATGATTGAAAGTACGGCAGATTTTTGGCGTGCATGGGTAAATAAGCGCAAATTTGCATTTCATGGATTAAACGAACGCATTGTTTCTCTTTTTAAAAAATCTCTTCTTATTATTCGAACGCACTGTGATAATCGTGGTGGAATCTTGGCTTCGGGCGATTCAGATAACTTTCAATACGGTCGTGATACCTATGGCTATATCTGGCCTCGTGATGCTGCATTTGTAGCTCAAACTTTAGACAAGGCCGGGTACCACGAGACATCAAAAAAGTTTTACCGATTTTGTAATGACATCGTTACTCCTGATGGCTATGTCCTTCATAAATATCAGGCAGACCGATCGCTCGGAAGCTCATGGCATCCTTGGATAAAAGACGGTAAGCGTCAGCTTGCAATTCAAGAAGATGAAACAGCACTCATTCTTTGTTCTCTCTGGGAGCACTACAAAGCATCGCTCGGGCTTGAATTTATTGAAGAGATATACAATTCACTCATAAAAAATGCCGCAGATTTTCTAGTTCGTTTTCGAAATAAGGAAACAAAACTTCCCGATCAAAGCTATGACTTGTGGGAAGAAAAATTTGGCATTTCAACTTTCACCGCTTCGAGTGTGGTGGCTGCTCTTTTTGCCGCATCAAATTTTGCGGAGCTTTTAGGTAAAGAAGATGATCAGAGAGTGTACAAGGAAGCAGCAGAAGAAACACAGCTTGCAATCGGCGATCTTCTTTTCAATAAAGAAAAAGGAATGTTTTATAAGCTTGCGTACGATGAAGGAGGCTCTCTCACTTTTGATGATACTGCAGATGCGGCGAGTTTCTTTGGACCTTTTCGGTTCAAGATTTTAGGAATGGGAGATCCAAGGCTCTCGCTTGCTTTCGAGAGTACAGAGAAAGCTTTGAGTGTTCCAGGTGTTGGTATTGCTCGTTATGAAAAGGATGCGTACTTTAGAGCAAAAGACGATACTTCTTCTTCGGGCAATCCGTGGTTTATTACAACCCTCTGGTTTATCCAGTACAAAATAGCGAAGGCATTAAATAAAGAAGACCTCTCTCGCATAAATGACGAAATACTTTCTCTGGTACGATTTGCGCTTCCTGCTGGGCTTTTCTCAGAGCAGATTGACCCCAAGACTGGCGAGTCTCTCTCGGTCGCACCGCTTATCTGGAGTCATTCGGAGTTTGTGTACACAATAATTTCTTACATGGAAAAAGCAGAAGAACTTCAAATAGCACCAGTTTGTTTACCGATACAATAATATGCAAAGAGACCAAACACATCAAAAAGAATTTTCATACTATCTGCGCGACGGCTCTGCTGTTGTGGCGGAGCTTAAATCAGAAGATGGAGGTCTTTCAAAAATTGAAGCAGGAAAAAGATTAGAAATCTTTGGATCAAACGATCTTCCTGTAGAAAAAAGAACACCTCTTATTGTGTTATTAGGTAGACAGTTTGAAAGCCCTCTCATATATATACTTTTAGTTGCGAGCGTTATTGTTTTTATTTTAGGCGAATATTTAGACGCCGTTGTTATTCTCTCGGTACTCTTGGTGAATGCAATTATTGGTGTTGTTCAAGAAGGTCGTGCAGAGTCAACGCTTGCAGCACTGAAGAAATTTGTTGAGACTAATGCAGTAGTTCTGAGAGATAATAGTGAATTAATTATTTCGGATACAGCTGTTGTTCCTGGAGACATTATTATTTTAAAAGAAGGTGATAAGGTTCCTGCTGATGCACGCATACTTTCCGTGACTTCTTTCAAGGTTGATGAATCGGCACTTACGGGTGAATCAGAGCCAGTGACAAAGGTGACGGAAAGTTTACCAGGTGAACGTCTTCAGGTTTCTGATCAGCGCAACATGCTTTTTAAAGGGACTTTTGTTGTTTCAGGACACGCACGCGCTGTTGTTGTTGCCACAGGGCTCAAGACCATTATCGGAGAAATTTCTCGTAAGCTTTCAACATTTGATACAGAGATGCCTTTGAAGGCTGACATCAAGATACTTTCTCGCTTCATTACTCTTATTGTTTGTATCGCAAGTATTGTTCTTTTTATCGTAGGACTTCTCTATGGTAATTCTGTAAAAGAGATGTTTTTCACAGCAGTTGCAGTCGCTGTTTCAGTTGTGCCAGAAGGTCTGCCAATTGTGATTACTCTTGTTTTGGCTGCTGGAGTTTTTCGTATGGCAAAGCAAAACGCTCTTGTGAAGAGGCTTCAGGCGGTTGAGGCGCTGGGTCAAGCGCAAATTATTGCTGTCGACAAAACGGGGACGATTACAAAAAATGAGCTGACGGTCCAAAAAATATATGTGCTCGGTAGTGAGTTTGGAGTATCAGGAAATGGGTATGAACATACAGGAGAGGTAACCCTTAAAGGCTCTGCTATTGATGCAGCAAATCATCCTGAAGTCTTGCTTATGGGAAAAGTTGCGGTATTTTGTGCGAGTGCTCGAGCTTCATTTGCTCCAGAGGAAGGTGTTTGGAAAGTGTCGGGCGATCCGACCGAAGCGGCTCTCTATGTGTTTGGCAAAAAAGTTGGTTTCGATAAAGATGAGCTCGAACGTGAGGAGCCACAAATTTTTGATATTCCATTCGACTCAAAACTTAAATATCACGCAACAGTTCATGCTGTCGGCAAATCTAAATTCCTAACTGTTGTTGGTGCGCCTGAGGAGATAATAAAGCTTTCGGGATCTGTCTGGGCAGGCAAGTCAAAGAAGATGACGATGAAGGATAAGCAGGCTTTTGAAGATGCAGTGCATAAGATGTCAGGTCAAGGACTCAGGGTTCTTGCATGTGCGATTCAAGCACGAGCACCTAAAAATGTCTCACCAGATTCTCTGCCGAAGCTTACCCTTCTTGGTCTCTATGCTATGCGTGATGTGTTACGTGAAGGTGTGGCTGAATCCGTTCTTTCAGCGCAAAGAAGTGGTGTGCGTGTTGTGATGATCACGGGCGATCATCGAGTAACTGCACAGGCGATTGCTCGTGAGGCGGGAATTTGGAAGGAAGGGGACGATATTATTATCGGACAGGAAATTGATGAATTGAGTGATACAGAGCTTGCGCGAAAATTGGGTAAGGTTTCTATTTTTGCTCGTGTGGCGCCAGAACATAAGTTGCGTATCGTAGAAGCGTATCGAGCTCGCGGAGATGTTATTGCGATGACAGGTGATGGTGTAAACGATGCACTCTCACTTGTTGCGGCTGATCTTGGAGTTGCGATGGGAAAGATTGGAACGGAAGTAACTAAAGATGCGGCAGATATAGTGCTCCTTGATGATAATTTTAAAAGTATCGTTGCGGCAATCGAAGAAGGAAGGGGGATTTATAGTACGATCCGTAAGGTTTTAGTGTATCTATTTTCAACTGGCCTTGGAGAATTTCTTACTATTGCTCTCGCAGTCGTTCTCGCTATGCCACTCCCAATTCTTCCAACTCAAATTCTTTGGCTCAATCTTGTAACTGACGGTTTTCTCGTGGTTTCGCTTGCGGTGGAACCAAAAGAAGTACTCGATAAGCGAAAACGAAATCGAGCTCTTATAGATAAACCTATGCTTCTCCGTATTCTCTCTATGGGTCTTGTTATGACAGTCGGAAGTCTTATTCTTTTTGCAGAGCTTTATAAAACTGACTTGATAAAGGCTGGAACGGTTGCCCTAACTTCACTTGCAGTTTTTCAGTGGTTTAATATTTGGAATTGTCGATCTGATAGCGCATCAATCTTTCAGAGCAATCCTCTCAAAAATCCATTTCTTCTTATTTCAACTATCGTTGTAATTGTGCTTCACATGAGCATTCTTTACACAAGTCTTGGTCAGAGACTTTTTCGCACAACAGCGCTCTCGCTTACTGAATGGGCAGGTATTCTTCTTATGGCGCTTTCGATTATTGTAGTTGAAGAAGTGCGCAAATTCATATATCGTAGGAGACATATCGCGTAAATCTATGAATTCAACAGAGAAAAACATTATTACCCATAGCGGTCGCTTTCATGCTGATGAAGTTTTCGGTGTTGCGGCACTACTTACGGTCTATCCTGATGCAAAAATTATCAGAACACGAGATCCAGAAGTAATCAAAACTGGCGATATTGTTCTTGATGTGGGCGGTATTCATGATGAATCAAAAGATCTTTTTGACCACCATCAGATTGGAGGTGCAGGTAAGCATGAAAATGGAATTCCTTATGCTTCATTTGGTTTAGTTTGGAAAAAGTATGGGGTGCATATCGTAGGTTCTCCTGAAGCAGCTGTTATCATTGAAAAATATTTAGTGATGCCGATCGATGCTGGTGACAATGGGTTTGATATTACTGCGCCCGTCACATCAGGTGTTGATCCTTTTCTTATACAAGACCTGATGTTTCTCTTTGTTCCAACTTGGAATGAAAAAACGAGAACCTTCGATCAGGGTTTCTTTGAAGTTTTAGATATTGCACGTAAGGTTCTTCTTCGGTCTATCATTCGAGCTCGAGCTGATGTGTTAGGGATCGATAACGTTCGCAAGGCATATGAGGATGCAAAAGATAAAAGACTTCTTGTTCTCAGTGAAAGGTATCACTATAAGGAAGTTGTATACAATCATCTCGAAACACTGTATGTCGTGTTGCCAGATTCACAGCCGGGAAAGTGGAAAATTCAGGCAATTGAAGAGAATTCAGGTACGTTTAAACTGAGAAAAAAGCTTCCAGAAGAGTGGGCAGGAAAAAAAGACAAAGAATTGCAAAATGTTACAGGAGTATCGGATGCGGTCTTTTGCCACACAGGTCGTTTTATTGCGGTTGCGGGTTCAAAGGAAGGCGCGCTCAAACTTGCAGAACTGGCTCTAAAGGCTTAATTCTGCTATCTTTGACTTCTGTTTTGATCCTTAATTTTTAAAAAATGGCATTTATAGATGAAATAAAAATACATATTAAAGCGGGCCGTGGCGGCGAAGGTGTTGTTCGCTGGCTTCACGAAAAAAGTAAAGAGTTTTCAGGTCCGTCAGGAGGTAATGGTGGTCCAGGTGGAGATGTCTATGCTGAGGCGGTTTTAGACCTCGGTATGCTTCAGCGATATCAAAATATTAAAGAGTTGGTAGCGGGAGATGGAGCGGCGGGTGCAAAAAATAGTCGTCAGGGAAAAGCAGCAGATGATCTTATTATCCCTGTTCCTGTTGGTTCCGTAAATACTAATCTTGCAACTGAAGAAAGATTTGAACTCATTAAAGCCGATCAAAAAGTTCTTCTGCTTAAAGGTGGGCGAGGTGGACTTGGAAACGAGCATTTCAAAGCATCAACAAACATCAGGCCGCTTCAATCAACTCCTGGAAGAGACGGAGAAGAGGCTGATTTCTTAATAGAGCTTGAGCTTATTGCGCAGGTTGGTTTGATTGGACTTCCAAATGCAGGTAAGTCGAGTCTTTTAAATGCTGTTACGCGTGCGCGCGCAAAAGTGGGGAATTTTGCTTTTACTACACTTGAGCCAAACCTCGGTGATTTGTACGGATACATTATTGCCGACATTCCAGGTCTTATTGAAGGTGCTTCCGAAGGCAAAGGCTTGGGTCATAAATTTTTGCGTCATATTAAAAAAACTGAATTTCTTGCACATTGTGTTTCTTTGGAAAATGAAAACCCAAGAGAGGTGTATGACATTATCAGACGCGAGCTCAGTGAGTACAGTAAGGATCTCTTGGAAAAGAAAGAGCTTTTAGTTTTTACTAAAAAAGATTTAATTGATGCAGAAACTCTCAAGGCGAAACTTGAGATGTTCAAAGATCTCAACAAACCAACATTTGTTATTTCTGTTTATGACGAAGAGGGTATTAAGACATTTGCCGACGAGCTTGTTAAAATTCTTCGCTCGTAGAAGTCGCTCGTACTCATTTTGAAAAAACAGGAAGAAGAATATATGCAATGACTTAAGTTATGATGTATATTCTTCAGGGCGTACTCGAATTCTCCAGTAAGAGAATTCAGAGTGCCGGAATAAATTTCTAATGAAATTTTTCCTCCTGCTCAGCACTTCCGCAGAGCCTTTTCAAAACGAGTGATCGCTTTAGTGAAAACCCCTCAGCTCAAAAGGGGTAGTTATCCGCTCCATAATGTTTTTTAAAAGCAGTGTTTCGTTCGGTCGAAGGGTCCTTAATCTGTATTTGTCTAGCTCAAAACCGTCTATTTTGTTAGAATGTGCGTATAAAAAATGAATAAAAAATACATTCCAACGATCGGTCTCGAAATACACGCAGAGCTAAAAACGCAGACAAAAATGTTCTGCAATTCAAAAAATGACACCGACGAAACACGTCCGAATGTGAATGTCTGTCCAATTTGTATGGGTCATCCCGGCACTCTTCCTGTTATTAATAAAGAAGCAGTTAAGCATGTTTTGAAAGTGGGAATGTCCGTAGGAGGTGAGCTTGCAGAGTTTACTGAGTTTGATCGAAAAAATTATTTCTATCCTGATATTCCAAAAGGCTATCAGATCAGTCAGTATAAATTTCCGCTTGTGAAAGGAGGTGAGCTTGCAGGAGTAAAACTTACACGTATTCATCTTGAGGAAGATACTGCGAAGTCTTCTCATGGCAATGAATCAAGTCTGGTTGATTTCAATAGAGCGGGTGTTCCTCTTATGGAATTAGTAACTGAGCCTGTTATACATTCAGCACTTGATGCTGGAAGTTTTGCTCGTGAATTGCAGCTCCTGTTGCAGTACCTCGGAGTTGCTGAAGCAAATATGGAAAAAGGTGAAATGCGCGTAGAGGCAAATATTTCAATCAGTGCAACGGACAAATTGGGCACTAAAGTAGAAGTAAAAAATCTCAACTCGTTTCGTTCAGTTGAAAAAGCAATTGCGTATGAGATAGAGCGACACACTGATCTTTTAGAAAAAGGTGAAAAAATCATTCAAGAGACTCGTGGTTGGGACGAAGAAAAACAAGAGACTTTTTCACAGCGCACCAAAGAAGATTCTCATGACTACCGCTATTTTCCTGATCCAGATCTTCCAAAAATAATTCGCTCAGAGGTCCCCGATCTTTCGGATGAAGCCCTTAAAAAAGACATGCCTGAAATTCCGGGAGAGAAAAGAGAGCGTTATAAAAATGATTACGGAATTAAAGAAGCTGATATAGAAGTTTTTGTGCGTGATAGGAAAGTGGCACAGTTTTTTGAAGAGGTTGTGGTTGTTTTGAAAGAAGACAAAAAAGCGGTACAAATTGCAGCAAACTATCTTGTGTCAGATACGCTTGGGCTCTTAAAGAAAAAAGAAGTTGAACTAAAAGATATAAAACTTACTCCACACTCTCTTGCTTCACTTTCGCTTCTTATAACTTCAGGCAAAATTTCTTCTCGCGGCGCAAAGGATCTTCTTCTGGTTCTTGTTGAGGAAGGAGGTGACCCAGAGGTGATTGCAGAGAAAAAAGGACTCTTTCAGAAAAGTGATCCAAGAGAGCTTGAGGCGCTTGTTCGAGGTGTATTCAGTGCAAATCCTTCTGTGGTGGCTGAATATAAGAGTGGCAAGGAAGCGGCTCTACAGTTTCTTGTTGGACAGAGCATGAAAGCATCAAAAGGCTCTGGAAATCCTGCTCTTATTCGAGAACTTATTATGAAACTTGGGAAGGAGTAAGTCCTGCATGTTTCTTGATATACTTGAGTGATAATACAAAATTATGGCAACTCAAAAAAAGAAAGAAATAGAAACTAAAGGAGGGGAAGAAAAAACTTTTTATTTTATTGCAGGACTACCTCGCAGTGGCTCAACACTTCTCGCAAACATTCTTGCGCAAAATCCTCGTTTCCATACCACCTCGACTTCGGGAATTATGGATATTATGTTTGGAGTTCGTAATACGTGGGACAAGCTTATCGAGTTTCAAGCGACTCCAAACGATGAAGCAAAAATCAGAGTGCTTCGGGGAATTTTGGAATCTTACTATGCGGATGTAGAAAAACCAGTTGTATTTGACAAGTGTCGTGGATGGCTTTCTCTTCTTGAGATGGCAGAAACTATTCTAGGCTACAAGGCAAAAGTATTGGTGCCAGTTCGAGATATTCGAGATGTTTTGGCAAGCTTTGAAAAGCTTTGGAGAGAAACTTCCCGCCGAGGTCAGATTCCTCAGGAGAGTGTTAATTATTTTAAATTTCAAACAGCACCTGGACGCTCCGAAGTGTGGCTTTCACCAGATCAGCCAGTAGGTCTTGCATACAATCGTATTACTGACGCACTTGTTCGAGGTTTTACTGACCGCATGTATTT
>CAYZPE010000014.1:5215-8843 GCA_964480575.1 uncultured Candidatus Saccharibacteria bacterium | reverse complement strand
TGTATTTTGTGGATTTTGATGATTTAACAACTCGAAGTGAGCAAGCAATGGAAGGTATTTATAAATTTCTCGGTGAGAAACATTTCAAACATAACTTTGAACATGTTGAGCAAGTGACATGGGAAGATGATTCAGTCCATGGATTTAAAGGGCTTCATAATATTCGTACTAAAGTAGAACCGATGACTCCGCAGTGGGGAACCGTTCTTGGCCCCTTTGCAGAGCAGTACAGTAAGCTTAATTTTTGGAAGAATAAATAAAGATCACTCGTACTCATTTTTTAAAATGAGTACTCGCTCCAGGGGAGACTTGAAAGTCCTGTTTCCAAGTAAAAACAAAAACCGCGTTTGAGCGCGGTTTTTGTTATAGATTTGTTCTGGATCTATAAGCCGAATTCTGTATGCTGCCCTGCAAGCAGGGCAGCACGATAGTTATTTATCTGGGCCGATTGTTGCCAATCGGCTCGAGCGGCACCCCGCTGCGTAGCAGCGGAATTTCAAATTTCAAAATCCAAATTTCAAACTGTGTAATTTGATATTGGAAATTGGTCATTTTCCCACAAAGGAAAATGATATCGAAAGATTTTTATGACGTAGTCATTAAAAATTTTTGATACATTTGTCATTCCGATGCTACGCATCGGTACGGCCTTGCATGTAGGTAAGGATTTTGCCGTTTCACTCTCGTATTACTACAAGATTATTCCAAAATTGCTTCTGGAATCCTCTGCCTTTCGGCTTTGGCGTCACTGCTCGCACCTGTCACATTACTGTGCGCGGGCGTTACCCGCTACCGTCCTACTTGTTTTACGAAGTACATGTTCGGACTTTCCTCTGTATATATCAAAAGACACATACAGCAACTATCCAATCTAGAACTCTATCATTATAGCATAAATATGATCTGAAATCAAACAGTTTTTCACTCTTTTTTCTTGGAGACTTGAAGCTTTGCTTATATAATGTACCTAATTATTAGATAGTTTTATTCTATGGAGGAACCAAAAGTTTTATTTACTGAAAAGTGGGCGTCTGCGTTTTTACTTGGCGTTATCTTTGTTGCGCCACTTTTCTTTATGCCGCTTATTTCATCTCAGTTTGGTAAGGCTCTTGTGATATCAATTGCTGTGATATTGGTATTTGCTGCATTTATCTATACTTTAATTAAATATAAGACTGTAACTGTTCCGCGCTCATTGCTACTTCTTTCTGCGGCTAGTATTCCTCTTGTGTTTCTTCTTTCTTCAATCGGATCCTTCGCATGGAACATTGCCTCAGTTTCGCTTATAGGGTATGGCTATGAAATTGGAACAGCAAGTTTTATCACGCTTTGTTTCTTGACTCTTTTTCTTGTGACGGTCTTTTTTAAGACTAAAGAAAAAGTTTTTTACGCGTACCTTGCTTTCTTCATGGCACTTCTTGTTGTTGCTTTGTTTCAATTAGTACGGTTATTTTTTCCACAAGCTTTAACTCTGGGGACATTTTTTAGTTCGACGGCTAATCTTGTTGGTAAATGGAATGATTTGGGCATTTTCTTTTCTATTGGACTCCTCCTTTCTCTCGTGAGTCTTGAGAGCCTTGCTCTCTCTAAACTTTTCAGAGTTATTCTTCGAATTGTGTATATATTTTCTGTTTGTTTTCTTATCATCGTCAATTTTCCTTTTCTGTGGGTATTGCTCGGTCTACTCTCTCTCTCATTCTCAGTGTATCTTTGGAAAAAACGTCAAGCACTTTCTCTAGAAGGTGCTACGAATAGTAGAAAATTACCTCGTTATGCATTGGGAGTATTGCTTATTTCGTTGGTTGCCTTTTTTGGTTCGTCTTATATTGGTCAATTTACTTCAACAAAACTCAATATTTCGTATCTTGAAGCAAAGCCTGACTGGGTAGCCACATGGAATATTGGAAAAGCAGTCTTAAGTGCAGATCCTGTTTTTGGAACTGGTCCTAACCGATTCTTAAACGCTTGGTACGAGCTAAAACCTACTACTGTTAATCTTACTCCTTTCTGGAATACAGATTTCGATTTTGCTGCAGGTTTGGTTCCCACTCTTATTATCTCAACTGGTATTCTCGGCGCTCTTGCATGGTTGCTTTTCTTTGTTCTCTTTATACGACTTGCGTATAAAGCCTTGCGACTAGATATTCCTGATCAATTTTCTCGATATCTTCTTGTGTCATCTCTTACGGTTTCAATCTTTCTTTGGCTTGTAGCGATTTTCTACATCCCAGGTTCTCTTATTTGGTTTCTCACTTTTGTCTTTACAGGTCTCTTCCTTTCGTTATTTTACACTCTGTCAGGTACATCTTCAGTGACCTATTCTTGGAGTACAAGTAAGTTGAGGGTTCCAAAAACCATCGCTCTTTGGATTGTTCTTATTCTTGCACTTGGTTGGGGAGGTTTATTGTCTGCAAAATCAATTTCTTCTGTCTATTTTCAAAAAGGTAGTCAAGTATTCGGTCAAACAGGAAATCCGAGTGATAGTGTTCCTTATATTGAAAAAGCATTGAAATTGTCATCAAACGATATTTATCACCGAACTCTTGCTGAATTTTATTTATTTAGATTGAATGGTTTGATTAACGGTAGTATTAAGCCGCAAGCTAATATTGATGCTGAAGTAGCTGAAGCGTTTCAGAAAGCTCAAGAAGAGGCGGGGCAAGCTGTGCTAAAAAATCCTCGTAATTACTACAACTGGATAGTTCTCGGAAATGTATTTGAAACCGTTGTTCCAGCTGGAACAAAAGATGCATACGAAACCGCTTTAAGAACCTATGGTGAGGCTCTTGCTGCTAATCCGACTAATCCTGCGATATATCTGATACTTGCTCGACTTGAAGGTGTGAAGGGAGATCTTGCAAAAGCTCGAGAGTATGCTCTAAGAGCATTAGACTTGAAGTCAAACTTTACTCAGGCTGCATTTATGCTCGCGCAGATTGAGATAGAATCAGGTAATTTGAAAGCCGCAATATCTGTTATTGAAAATGCAACTAAAATTGAGCCGAACAATGGAACTTCTTTCTTTCAATTAGGATTTCTTAAATATAATGATAAAGATTATCGAGGTGCTGTTGAAGCCTTTGACCGTGCTGTTGTTTTAGTGCCTGATTATGCTAATGCAAAGTATTTCAGAGGTCTAAGTCTTGTTCGTTTGGGTGATAGACTAAAAGCAACTGCAGATTTTGAAGCAATTCAATCTTCAAACCCTGATAATACCGAAATCAAACTTATTCTTCAGAATATCAAAGCCGGAAGAGATCCTTTTGTTGGTGCAACTCCTCCGATTGACAGTAAACCTGAAAATCGCGATATTCTTCCTGTTAAAGAGGAATAGAACGTGGTAAAAAAGATCTTTACATTTTTGCACAAGGAGATAAGCGGCCTACATCAGGCCGCCTATCTTTTAGCTTTCTTCGCGCTCCTTTCGCAGGTTTTAGGACTTGTTCGTGACAGGATGCTCGCACATCATTTTGGCGCAGGTGCTGTACTTGATGTGTACTACGCATCATTTCGTATACCTGACTTTATTTTTGTAACTATTGCATCTCTCGCATCTCTTTCTGTTCTTGTTCCACTTCTTATAGAAAAGATGAACAAAGATCCTGAAGAGGGTAAGCGCTTTATTCAA
>CAYZPE010000014.1:0-5205 GCA_964480575.1 uncultured Candidatus Saccharibacteria bacterium | reverse complement strand
TCTTTACAGTAATGGTTGGGACGAGTGTTGTTGCCTGGTTTCTCATGCCTTATATTTTGCCCAAAATATTTCCTGGAATTGGATCTGGGCAATTTGATGATCTGTTGAAATTCTCACGAATTCTTCTTCTGTCGCCAATTCTTCTTGGTATTTCAAATATTTATGCGAGCGTAACACAGGCTTTAGGGCGCTTCCTTATATATGCCTTAAGTCCAATTCTTTACAACGTAGGTATTATTATTGGAATCGTTTTTCTTGCCCCACTATGGGGACTTCAGGGTGTAATTTACGGAGTGCTTATAGGTGCGTTTCTTCATATGATAATTCAGATACCATTTCTCCTTAAAGAGGGGTTTTTACCTAAACTTTCTTATCGATTTCATCTCAAAACTGCGTTGCGTGTCTTTTCACTCTCTGTTCCTCGAACTATTGCACTAGCCGCAACACATATATCAGTGATTATACTTCTTTCGATTGCATCTCTTCTTGAAGTTGGGTCAATTGCAATCTTTAATCTTTCTTTCAATCTTCAGTCAGTACCACTTTCAATTATAGGGGTGAGTTACTCATTGGCTGCGTTTCCAACTCTTTCACGTTTATATGCTGAGTCGAAGATGAAAGATTTTCTTGATCATCTTATTGTGTCGCTTCGACATATTATTTTTTGGTCAGTGCCGGCAGCTGTGCTTTTTATAGTGCTTCGAGCTCAAATAGTTAGAACGGTTTTAGGTTCGGGTGAATTTACATGGGATGCAACACGTCTCACGGCTGCGACACTTGCTCTCTTTGTGGTCTCTGCGGTTTTTCAAGGAGTCATATTACTTTTGGTTCGAGCATTTTATGCTGTTGGTAAAACATGGAAGCCACTCCTTGTAAATGTATTTTCTGCTCTTCTTACAATTGTGAGTGCGTATGGATTTGTGTATTTATTTAAGACGGCTCCATCATTTCGATTTTTCTTCGAGAGCCTGCTTCGAGTTTCAGATGTGCCAGGAACAGAGGTTTTAGGATTAGCACTCGGATTTTCTCTGGGGTCGATTCTTAATGGTGTGGTTTTATGGTTTTTGTGCAGGAAGGATTTCGGTCCATTTACAAGGTATGTGCGAAGGACAATCTTTGAAACTGTTTCAGCGAGTGTCTTAATGGGCTTTACCACGTATCTCATGCTCAATCTGCTTGATGGTGTGTTTAATGTAGATACGCTTTTAGGTATCTTTCTTCAGGGTCTAATCTCTGGAATTGTTGGAATCGTTGTAGCGATTATCGTTCTTAGGCTACTTAAAAGTAGGGAGCTTATGGATATGAAGACATCTCTTTCAAAACGACTCTTTAAAACTGCTGTTGTTGGTCCTGATGCGGATGTTATGTAGTCCTCTAGAATAACTCCGGGAATTCAGCTAGTATGTCCAGTGTATGAATAACATTCGTAATTTTTCAATTATTGCTCATATTGACCACGGAAAGTCGACTTTGGCCGACCGCTTGCTTGAGATTACAGGGACAATTGAAAAACGTAAAATGAAGGAACAAGTGCTTGACTCAATGGAGCTTGAGCGCGAGCGTGGCATCACAATCAAGATGCAGCCGGTGCGCATGAAATATGTATTAAACGGCACAGATTACATTTTCAACCTTATCGATACTCCGGGTCATATTGACTTCTCCTACGAAGTATCACGAGCCCTCAAGGCCGTTGAAGGGGTACTTCTTCTTGTGGATGCAACACAAGGCATTCAAGCTCAGACACTTTCTGTTTTGGGAATGGCACAAGAGTTGGGTCTTGTGGTTCTTCCTGTTGTAAGTAAGATCGACTCACCTTTGGCAGAAACTGACAAAGTAAAAAAAGAAGTTGCTCGTCTTTTGAAATGTGATCCTGACGAAGTGCTAGGAGTTTCTGGAAAAACAGGTGAGGGCGTTGCGCATCTTTTGGAAAAAATCGTAACACGCGTCCCTCCGCCACAGGGTGCTTTGAAGGAACCATTTCGATCTCTTGTGTTTGATTTTCAATATGATAACCATCGGGGAGTGATCGTCTATATCCGAGTTGTTTCAGGTTCTATTTCTCGTGGAGAAAAACTTATTTTTAAAGCATCTCGTGAAAGTTTTAATGCAATTGAAGTAGGTATTTTTTCACCTGATGAGGTTCCTGTAGAGAATCTCACAGCAGGTGAGATTGGCTACATAGTTACTGGCATTAAGGAGCCAGGTATTGCTTCGGTTGGAGATACAGTAACAGGTATTAAAGATACAAGTGAGCCTTTGCATGGTTATATGAATCCAAAACCTGTTGTGTGGGCATCGGTTTATCCAGAGAGTCAGGATGATTTCAATCTCTTACGCCAAGCTTTGAGTAGGCTCAAGCTTTCAGATTCATCGCTTTCATACGAAGAAGAATCCTCGGGAGCTTTGGGCCGAGGATTCCGTTGTGGTTTCTTAGGAATGCTTCATCTTGAAATTATTACTGAGCGCTTACGCCGTGAATTTAACCTAGAGCTTGTAGTGACGACTCCAAGTATTACGTATGAAGTAGTTCTCAAAGCTGGAAAGAAGCAGATTGTATATTCGCCACATCTTTTTCCAGAGAGTGGTTTGATTGATAAGGTTATTGAGCCGTGGGTTAAGGTGAGTATTATTTCACCTATGGATTATCTCGGAGGCATTCTTCAGGTACTTCATGATCACGAAGCTGAGGTTGGTGAAACTGAGAACTTTGGCGATAGTAGAACGCGAGTTGCTGTTTTGATGCCTCTTCGTGAACTCATGAGAGGGTTTTTTGATGAAATGAAAAGTGTTTCTTCGGGCTTTGCCTCGATCTCATATGAGATTGGTGAAATGCGTGATGCTGATGTGGTGAAACTTGATCTTCTTGTTGCTGAAGAGGTTGTGCCTGCTTTTACGCGCATTGTATCTCGTCGAAAAATGGAAACTGAAGCTGAGAAAGCTGTAGAGAAACTTTTTGGAATATTGCCAAAACAAATGTTTACTGTGAAAATTCAGGCAGTGGGAATGGGGAGAATTATTTCTTCGAGAACGCTTACAGCTATGAAGAAAAATGTTACAGGACATCTATATGGTGGCGACATTACTCGTAAACGAAAATTGTGGGATAAGCAGAAAGAAGGAAAAAAGAGAATGAAGGCGGAAGGGAATGTGAATATTCCTCATGAAGTGTTTCTCAAAATGATGAGGTCGGAGTAAGTTTTAGAGTTAAAAAAGCTTATAAATCATTTAGGCACGAGGCGCAGGCGAGACTTGCGACGTGATTTCTGAAGTGTAAAAATCAAAGATGTAGTTTTCGCTACTTCGCGGAAGTAAACGAGACCGCAACAAGGCGCATGGATAATGCAGGAGTCTTCTTTAAAAGAAGAGAGGGGTGTAGAGCAGTACCATGCTTATAATAATAAGTACTGCGATAATACTCCAAATAACTTTGATTATTTTTTTGTTGCGAGTGCTCCACATAATTCGTGGTGTATAATATCATGATGATACGCTTTTATCAAAAAAATAGAGAGCGTAGTGTCTATTCAAGATTGATTCTGGTGCTAGTTCTGATTGTAGGCTTATTTCTAGGAAAGGCTGCTTGGAATGCATACGGTGAAATGACGCAAACGAGACGTGAGGCAAAACGTACAGAAGATGAATTTAAGGCTCTGAGTATTCGTGGAGAGGCTTTGGCTGCAGATATTGAACGTCTTAAGACAGAGGAGGGGGTGGAAAAAGAGATTCGCAAGAGATTTAGTGTTGCAAAAGAAGGGGAGTACGTTGCGGTCATTGTTGACTCGTCAAAAGAAAAGGCCCCAGAGATAATTCCAGAGGAAAAAGGTTTCTTTGGAAAATTTTTTGATAAAATAAAATCGCTTTTTTAATCGCGACTGTGGCTTAGTGTTAAAATTGGTGCCTCTCAAGTATTAGACGTGAGTTTGATTCCTGCTACTCGAACCAAGAAGCTCAATTTTTTGATATAAAAAATCCGCCTGGGTGCCCAGGCGGATTTGTTGATTTAGCCCTGTTCGACTAATTGGACAATGTTCGCCCAATCCTCACGAGCTTCTTTTGAGATAAGACGGATTTTTTTTCTTGTACCCAAAGTTTTTTTTGGTTTTCTCCCTGATTTCAAACATTGAGGACACTTTTTGGCGCGGTTTTTGATGATTTCTGTGAAATGACCCTCTTCTTTAAGCTGCCGTGTCAAAGTTTCCAATTGATTAGCTGGCAAGCTTTTGAATCCATGCTCCTTCGTCGTGTAGAAGAATTTTGTGCATATAGAGCACTTCAGGATTTGTAGTATCATAGGAACCTCCTTGTAGATGTGTTCTGGTCCGGTGTAAATCTAATATAGATTAAATATCGAGTCAAATTAACGGTGTTTTGGTAAAAAAATATGATATACTTACCAACGTTAAAAGTAATTTACTGAATCTCATGAAAAAAGTTTCAATCTATTCAACACCTACATGTACTTATTGCAATATGGCAAAAGCGCTATTTAAGGAGAAGGGTGTTCAATATGAAGAGTTTAATGTAGCAGCAGACACAGTAAAGCGTCAGGAGATGATCGAAAAGAGTGGTCAAATGGGCGTGCCTGTAATTGAGATCGGTGATCAGATTATGGTAGGTTTCAGTCGTGAAAAAATCGAAGAACTCCTTGCATAATCTTTAAAAAATCCGCTTCCCGCGGATTTTTTAATGTCTCAAATAGAACTAAATATTATAAACAGTGATCCTTATCTTATAAAAACCTTGGTACATTACTTGGAGGTAATTGGTATAACGAAAGAAAAATTAAAGGTTACTTTGAGATTATATAGTGACCTTAATAAAAATACTGCTCTCAATTTTTAGGCAAAGACTATAGATATTCTGACAAGGAGCATATCTAATGTAAATATTTTAAAAGGTAAAAAAGATGCTAAACTGCCTTATGACATGTGTAGAATACCTGTCGTCAAATCTGGGCTTTATTTTAAATTGAGTATGTCCATGATAGGTTTGATTTGAGATATGAGCCGCCGTAGTTTAATGGATAGAACGAAGGTTTCCTAAACCCTTGATGCAGGTTCGATTCCTGCCGGTGGCACCAAACGATACTTCTGATTTTGAAAGCGAGAGAGAACCCCGCGCCGAAGGCGCGGGAATGGGCAAAAACTGCCGTCGCGTAGCGACGAAATGGGAGGGCGACGGTGCGGAAAAGTGGGCGGTTTT
>CAYZPE010000013.1:17123-18182 GCA_964480575.1 uncultured Candidatus Saccharibacteria bacterium | reverse complement strand
ACGCCAACCAACATTTCTATCACGAGCAAATGTTTTCATATCCCAGTAGGTATATGCATCCTTTTTTTCTGGATTGAGACTGCGAAATACATCTGTATAGCCCTTTAATACAACTTGATCAATCCAAGCTCGCTCTACAGGCAAAAAGCCAATATGATCTTCATTTTCTTTAGGTCGAGCAAGATCAATTTCGGTGTGCGCAGCATTGATATCGCCACAGAAAATGATATGTGGCTGTATTTTTCGCAATTTTTCAACAAATTTTAGAAATGCATCGTAAAAAGCTAGCTTGTATACATGTCGCTCAGGAGCACCACCGCCGTTGGGGAAGTAAATATTGATAAGTATAAAATCTTTAAAATAAGCCGTAAGAAGCCGTCCCTCCTGATCCATCTCTTTACTACCCATACCTTCAACTACCTTTTCAGGCTTTACCTTGCTATAGATCGCGACTCCACTATAACCTCTGCGAGTCTTTGAGTGATCGAAAAAAGAAAGATAACCCTTGGGAGAACGCACTTCATCGGGAAGTTGGTCAGGATGAGCTTTTGTCTCTTGAAGACAGAGAATATCGGGATTTTGTTTTAAAATTTCAGTAAAAGAGCCTTTTTTGTAACATGCCCTGATACCGTTTACGTTCCACGAGATAATTTTCATAGAAACATCCTACCATAATAAAAGGCGGCCAATGGCCGCCTTTTATAACTACATTGCTGTTCCTTCTGTTGGAGCAGCTGGCTCAGCTGGAGTAGCTTGAACTGGAGTTTCGCCTTCTACAGGCTTAGTTGTTTCATCCATAGTATATTAAGTTAGAATCACGAACAAAATTCGACCATTACGTCTGAGTTTTATATACTAACAGACAAAAAAAGAATTGACCATACCAAATCATCAAAGCAATACAAAAAGCGGGCAAGCCCGCTTTTTGTATTTTATTATTCAGCTCCTTCTTCTTCATCCTTTTCCTCTTCGTCCTCTTCCTCTTCCTCTTCATCTTCATCTTCATCTTCATCAGTATCTTTTTTCTCTACATCTTTCATATCTTCATCCATATATAAG
>CAYZPE010000013.1:8104-17113 GCA_964480575.1 uncultured Candidatus Saccharibacteria bacterium | reverse complement strand
TTCACAATTTTATCAAATTCAAGTACATATAAGCAAGTACTTTATTTGGATTCTTTGTTATGAAACTTTTTATGAACATCCCGAAGATGTTTATCAGTCACGTGAGTATAAATTTGTGTAGTGCCGATATGAGCATGACCTAGTAGTGCCTGAACCGAGCGAAGATCTGCGCCATTGGAGAGAAGATCTGTAGCAAAGCTATGGCGTATAACGTGAGGTGTAACCTTGCGGTCAATACCAGCCTTAATCGCATAGAATTTTATAATGCGCTGAATTGATCGCGGTGTGAGGCGAAGAGATTCTTTTTTCTCTTCATCTTTTCCAAATTGAACAAACAAAGCATCGTCCATATCTTTTCGTTTTGAAAGGTAAGTCGTGAGCGCCTTTCGTGCAGAGTCTGAAATAAACACCACTCGAATCTTTTCACCTTTTCCACGCACCGAAAATTCATCTGATTTGAGATTGAGGTCACGGGGCAGGGAACAAAGCTCTGAAACACGAAGTCCTGTAGAAAAAAGAAGTTCGAGGATTGCCTTATCTCTCAAGGACCGCACATCTTCACCAGAAGGAGCCTCGAGAAGTCTGCTTAATTCGTCGCTTGAAATGAGATCGAGCGAACGTTCAGAGACTTTTGCAAGCTCGATACGCTCAGGCGAAAGGGAAGGAACTCCACGCTTCATGAGATATTTTAAAAATGACCTCAGAGCAATCAAATAGTAGTTTTGGGTCTTCTTTTTAAGAGTTTCCTTGCGTCCATTCTCTGTTTTTCCTGAAAATTGACGATTGAGCTCCAGTCGATAGCTCCGCAAAAGATCATCTGTAATCTCTTTAGGTTTGCTTATCTTTGAAAACGCGAGAAAACGTTTGAGATAACGCTCGTAATTAATAACCGTCTGAAGACTGCGGCCTTTTTCAATCTCTACATGCTCGAGAAATTGTCGAATGAGGGTGTTAATATCCATACATATAAGCTTTGTTTGTTCATTTTAACACGACTCTACGTCGCACAACATATGATCAATGCGTGATCAAGTTGGCATCCACAAGAGAGGGAATTGCAAAACAATGGCTAATGTGCTATGATAGTTTAACAATGCTCACAAAGACACGAAAGCAAAAAATAATCAAGGAAACTAAAATCCACGACACAGACACAGGTTCTCCTGAGGTTCAGATTGGTATTCTTTCAAAAAGAATCGATGAACTTGCGGCACACCTAAAGAAAAACAAGAAAGACAAGCATTCTCGACGTGGACTTCTCCAGCTTGTTGCAAACCGCCAGACACACATGATCTTTCTTCAAAAGAAAGACACCAAGCGCTTCAACGCTTTGATGAAAAAACTCGGTTTAAAGAAGAAAGCTTAAAAAATCCGACTTCCTGTCGGTTTTTTTAAATTCACGTTACAATAAGAACTGTTTTCATAAGGTTTATTTTTATACATTGTTATCTTTTTTAATATTTAATCTCTTTTTTTATGTCAGTTATTAAACACTTAGAACAACGCGTAGGTATTTTTATTGATACACAAAACCTCTATCACAGTGCAAAAAATCTCTACAAAGCACGCGTTAATTTTGGAAATGTGGTTGAAGATGGTCTTGCAGGGCGAAGCCTTATTCGCGCAATCGCTTATGTGATCACCACTGAATCAGGTGAGGAACAGGGTTTCTTTGAAGCTCTTGGTAAAATGGGTATCGAAGCAAAGACAAAAGACCTCCAGATCTTTGCCGGCGGAAGCAAAAAAGCCGACTGGGATGTTGGTCTTGCTGTAGACGCAATCAAAATGGCACCTAAGCTCGACACTATTATTATAGTTTCCGGAGACGGCGACTTCGTACCCCTTGTTGAATATTTAAAAACAAATGAAGGCTGCCAAGTAGAAGTCATGGCTTTTGGTAAATCAACTTCAGCAAAACATAAAGAAGCAGCTGACGATTTCATCGATCTATACCAAGACTCAAAGCGATATGTTATGAGAGGGGGGAGGAGGTAGGTCTCTTAGTTAAACATTCTCCTGACATCATTTGCTCTTGTGAAGCAAGAGAAAACCCCAACCTGCGAAGGTTGGGGTTTTTACTATTACCAATTTTCAGCTCAGGGCTTAATGGTTGGGATAGTAATCCGAAAGGAGGGGTCTTGATGGTTTTTTGTGCTGACTTTGGACGTTGTGATTTTCGCTGTTACTGTGGCTTTTGCTCTCACTATTGCTTGAGCCACCGCGTCCACCTTCTCCACCATAAGCTGTTGAGTTCCCACTTTGAGAATTGGAGTGGGAAACACCACCATTCGCTGTTGCTTGCCCTCCATTCGCAACCGGATTGCCTCCGTGTGCTTCTGAGTCTCCGCCGTACGCTGTGGCACCTCCTCCACTTTGAGAATTCGACTGACTGATATCAACATCGTCAGGTCGACGAAGAGCTTGTCCGGCTGCGTAACCAACCGCAACTGAGGCAGCGGGCAACAAAGACTTTCCAAGACCTGCCCCTGCAACCGATGTAGACTCGAGCATAACTGCTCTGTTGATCTTGTGATCAAAGTGAATCGGATACACAACCGTCATATCGTTACCGTTGAACCTTTCTTGCAGAAATCGGACAACTTGAATCTCAGACCCGTCACGTAACTGTACAGTGCCAAGGTCTTCAAACTTCGTTGCGCAACCCAGAGAAACGAGCACAGCGAGCATAAACACACTAATGCATGTTTTACGAATCATGGTACCTTCCTTTCAGGTGGGCAATCGGGACAACTCTTAGGCTGAACGGGTGATACAAACACCTGTCCATTTGTAACAGCAGGAGTTGCTTGTCCAACAATATAGAGAATAAAAAAGTCTCCATCTTGTTCAACGCGATCAACTCTCTCAACTGTAACAATCTGGCTGTCATTGAAAATGTAGGCGTAGCCAGGACCAGCGTGTCCCGGCTTCACAATCTTCTTTTCACTCTTCACCACACCATCTTTTGATACAGTGATAGTGACCTCTGATTCAGGTGATGATGCACGTGGAAAAATTAATCTCCTTTCATCTGCTTCAGGCTTTTTCTCTTCGATTTTAGAAACCAAAGAGATTCCAACTGGCAGCGATGCTTCTGACACGAATATTTTTGGAGGATCAGCAGGTTCTTTTTTCCGCTCCAAACTCACATCGATTCCATCTTCAGTCGAAAACTTGATCGTTCCGACACCCTTCTTCAATTCGATCTCCTTCAGACTCTCTTCAAAAACTTGAGTGGGAGTCTTTTTCTGAAGGACCCTCCCTTTGTCATCTTTTTCAATCACTTGCTGTTGAATCTTCTTCAGTGAAACTTCAACATCTCCGTGAACAAATCTGATAACACTGTCAGATTGTTTGGAGTTTTGAAGCGACAGAAGAGCATCTTCAAACACCCCACACATCTCCTCTCTCTTCTTTTCTCGAGCGAGCTTCTCCGTAGCAACACTAATTTCTCGCTTCTTCTCTTCTGCAGTTTTTCCGCAACCTTGCATGCAAACCAGAAACAAAAACAACAAACCAATCCTTCCAACACGCAATCCAAAAGTGTTCTTCATGGGAACACCTCCTTTCGTTTATGAACATGACAAAGAGCAAAATTCCTTCACATCCTATGTTTTTCATAGAAAAAGAGCAAACCCCTTACGTATCGTATGTTGTTTTTATGAAAAGAGAGTGAACTGTAAAAGTACACGCAAAACTGCTAAAGTAGATTGAGAAATTATTAAATTAATCGGTGGTCTTTGGATAGGTAGCTTTTAAAAGTATTCTTTTAAAACCTAAAATCTGGAGACCGCTCAAAACAATGAAGACAAGATTCTATTCTATCGAAGTTGGTGGAAAAACTATCAGCGCCGAGTTTAACGATCTTGCAGAAAACGCCCACGGGTCGGTTTTAGTGCGACAAGGAAATACAACCATCCTTGCAACCGCTGTGATGTCTAAAAAAGCAAAAGGGGGTGGAGATTTTTTTCCACTCACAGTTGATTATGAGGAAAGGTTTTATGCATCGGGACATATTTTAGGGAGCCAATTTATTCGCCGTGAAGGAAAGCCATCTGACGAAGCAATACTTTCTGGACGCATTGTTGATCGAACGATTCGTCCGCTTTTCAATCAGTACCTTCGTCATGAGGTGCAGGTTATTATTACCGTACTCTCACTTGGAGAATATGATCCGGACATTTTAGGTGTTATTGGTGCGTCACTTGCGCTCGGTGTTTCAGACATTCCATGGAATGGTCCTGTTGGGGCTGTCCGTATTGGCAAACACATAGAGCGAGAAAATTTCGAAGTAAATCCAACGTACGGACTTCGTCTTGATCCAGGACTTACACTCGATATTGTTGCCTGCGGAAAAGAAGGATCAATAAATATGATCGAGGTTGGTGCACATGAAGTAGGGGAGGATATTGTGCATCATGGATTAGAACAAGCACTCAAAGAAATTAACCTCATTGAAGACTGGCAGAAAACTATCATTAAAGAAATTGGTAAGAAGAAGCGAGTAATTGAAAAACCAACAACTCCCGACTCGATTAAAGACCTTTTCAAAAAAGTAATTGCGGGCAAACTTCACTCAGCTGTTTTCACCAAAGAACCTGGGAAGGAATCTATGGAGAACCTTAAAGATGAGTGGATTACCTTATGTGAAGAAAAACTTGAAGAGGAAAGTAACTTCGGAGATTCCTATTATGAAGAAATGGTAAACGAGGTTATTCATGAAGAGGCAATCAAGAATGGTGTGCGACCTGACGGACGCGGCATTGATGACATTCGTCCGCTTTACGCCAAAGCAGGTGGAGTTTCTCCCGTCCTTCACGGAACAGGCATCTTTTATCGCGGCGGCACTCATGTACTTTCTGTTCTCACGCTTGGTGGCCCTGGCGATTCACAGGTAATCGACGGCATGGAATCACAAACTGAAAAAAGATTTATGCATCATTACAATTTTCCTCCTTTCGGAACGGGTGAAACTGGTCGCACAGGCGGAACAAATCGACGCATGATTGGCCATGGTGCACTCGCAGAAAAAGCTCTCCTCCCGATCCTGCCACAGATTGATGTCTTTCCTTACACTATTCGTATTGTCTCTGAAGCATTTTCTTCAAACGGATCAACCTCCATGGGAAGTGTCTGCGCATCAACCTTAGCACTCATGGATGCAGGTGTTCCTGTTGCACGACCTGTAGCTGGTATTGCTTCAGGTCTCATGATGAAAAATCATACAGAGTATGTGGTACTTACCGATATTCAAGGTCCAGAAGATCATTATGGTGATATGGATTTTAAAGTGGCTGGTACCAAAGAGGGAATTACTGCTGTTCAGATGGATGTGAAAGTAGATGGAATCCCGTTACATATCTTGAAAGAAGCTTTTGTAAAAGCAAAAAACGCACGACTTAAAATTCTTGAGGTTATAGAAAAAGAAATTGCAGAGCCACGCAAAGACATTGCACCTTCTGCACCAAAAATAATTTCACTTAAAATTAAACCTGATCAGATCGGCCTTGTTATTGGAAGCGGGGGAAAGACGATCAATGAGATCCGCGACCTTACACAAACTGAGATTGATATCGAGGAAGATGGAACTGTATTTATCACCGGCAAAGACGGTGGGGCAGAGAAAGCAGCTCAGATGATTGTCGATATGACGAGGGAATATAAAGCGGGCGAGACATTTGATGGAGTAGTTATGAAAATTACTGAGTTTGGTGCATTCGTAAAAATCGCTGGAAATACAGAGGGATTAGTGCACGTTTCAGAGATTGCTCCGTTTCGTATCAACAAGGTATCGGATGTGTTGAAGGAAGGAGACCGAGTTCCGGTTATAATAAAAGGAATTGATGAAAAGGGTAGAATGAAACTCTCTATCAAGGATCGTGATCCAAACTTCATCAAGAAAGCTTAAGAATGCCCCCAGAAAAAAAATCATTTCAAAACGATCTACTCGACGATCGTATAAACGAAATAACAGAGAAACTCAAAACTGAACGGCCAAAGCCACTCAGTGAAATTTTGAAATCTGAACGCGAAATAAAAAATAAAGAGACATTGAATATCCCCGTGAAAAATCCGGAGACATCCTCGACCGTTAAATCTCTCCGCACATATCAAAGTGATGTTGCTGATGCAGTGCAGGCAAAACAAGAATCAGTTGTCAGTATTTCGATCGCTGAAAAAAAACGATCAGAAGAACGAGGAGATGAGTACGGTTCACAAAAAAGAAGCAGCAATCCTTTAGTTATTGCTTTTGTATCACTGCTTCTTATTGGTGGTGGAGCATACGCGATTTTAGCAATCTTAACTAAAGATGATTCGAGCAATAAGCCAGTGATCATTCCAAAACCTGAAAGCATTATCGGAACCAATAAAGATACCGAGCTTACACTAAGTAGCCTTGAAACTGGTAACGCCCAAGAACTTATTAGAACTGAAGTTGATAGACTTGGAATCTCAGCAGGAACTCTTGGAAATGTCCGCATTGTTGAAACCGCTGAAGGCAGTAAGCAAATTTCAGCAGAAAAACTTCTCGCTCTTCTTAAAGTAAATACTCCTGGAGGACTCAGTCGATCAATCAAAGATTTTATGATCGGTGCATACGGTAGAGAACTTGGTGCTGAAACTTTTATTCTTTTTGAAACAAATTCTTTTGAGTTAGCTTTTTCTGGAATGCTCGCCTGGGAAAAAACCCTCGCAAGCGATCTTCAAACTCTTTTTCCAAACGGAAGAGGTGTATTTAAAGATGCTTTTATAAAAAACCGAGATGTGCGCGCTCTACGTGACGAAAACGGCATCGTGAAAATCTTGTACTCATTCTTGGACTCAAAAACATTCGTAATTGCCGGTAGTGAAGATGCTTTTCTGTCAGTTTTAAACCAATTTAATACTGGTCAGGTTGCACGGTAGATGTTTTTCATGAGTTTGCTACAATAAACTCATGGAAAATATTGAACACTTCAAACGCAAACTTGAAGAAGAGAAAACTCTTCTTGCTAAAGAACTCGAAACTGTAGGCAGAATAAACCCATCCAATCCAAAAGACTGGGAACCAAAACCAACAAACACTGATTTTCTTGCCACAGACCCAAACGAAGTTGCAGACAGTATTGAAGACTACGAACAAAACGCCGCAATCTTGAAACAGCTTGAGATACGCTGGAATGACGTTAACCTTGCATTGAAGAAAATCGCAGAGAATACCTATGGTACATGCGAAGTGGGGAATGAGTCGATTGAAAAAGAAAGACTCGAGGCGAACCCAGCAGCTCGCACCTGTATCGCTCATAAGGACCAGGAACTCTCCTAAAGACTATGGGATTTGCGAAGGTTCATAGTGCTCAGACCTCGCTTCTCAAAGCCAATTTGGTTGATATTGAAGTGGATCTCTCCCAAGGGCTCCACTCTTTTTCAATTGTTGGACTGCCGGACAAAGGAGTGGAGGAGGCGCGCGATCGAGTAGGCGCCGCGATCAAGAATAGTGGATTTACTTCACCAAAAAGCAAGAACCAAAAAGTTGTCATCTCACTTGCTCCTGCAGACATTAAAAAAGAAGGCTCTCTTTTCGATCTTGGTATAGCACTTGGCTATCTTCTCGCAAACAAAGACATTGCGTTTAACCCTGACAAGAAAATATTTCTAGGTGAACTTTCACTCGACGGCAAACTGCGCAAAGTTACCGGCACATTACCTCTGGTACGAGAAGCCGCACAGAAAGGATTTACCGAAGTATATCTTCCAAAAGAAAATGCCGCTGAAGCTGCAATCATAGATGGAATAATGGTATATGGAGCATCATCACTTAAGGAGGTACTTGAACATATTGATACAAAAAAAGGAAAGCTGAAACTTCTCACACCTCAAAAGAAAACTATCCTCAAAAAAGTTCGTAAGATTTCGGTTGATTTTGCTGATATTAAAGGCCAAGAAGGAGGAAAGCGTGGACTCGAAATTGCCGCAGCCGGAGGACACAATGTCGCAATGTGGGGACCACCTGGAACTGGAAAGACAATGCTTGCAAAAGCCTTCGCCCACATTCTCCCCGAGCTTTCGTTTGAGGATATGCTCGAGGTAACGAGTATTCATTCTGTATCCGGCACACTTGAAGAAACGCTCGTAACAGAGCCGCCATTCCGATCACCTCATCACACCGCATCATATGTATCACTTGTGGGTGGGGGAGCAAACTTGAAGCCAGGTGAAATTACCCTTGCACATAAAGGTGTCTTGTTTCTGGATGAATTCCCCGAATTTGACCGACGTGTTATTGAAGCACTTCGAGAACCTCTCGAAGAAGGTGTAGTGAGTGTCTCGCGTGCAAAAGGCACGGCGCGATTTCCTGCCCAAACGATTCTTGTTGCCGCAATGAATCCATGTCCGTGCGGAAACTACGGCATCAAAGGTAAAAATTGCACCTGCAGCCCACTCCATATCAGCCGCTATCAAAGAAAAATGTCTGGTCCGATTGCAGATCGTATTGATATTTGGATTGAAGTTTCAAAAATAGATCACGAGTCACTTTCAAATAAACAAAAATCTGGAGATGACACCGAGGTAATACGCGCACGAGTTGCGGAGGCAAGGGAAGCTCAAAAGAATCGTTTCAAAAAACTTAATTTAGGAATTTCAAAAAACAGTGAGCTCTCAGGGAAACATATTACAAACCATATTGATCTCAGTGCCGGAGTAAAAGACCTCTTAAATCAATTTGCAAAGAAGTTTGATATTTCAGCCCGAAGCTACCACCGCATTATTAAACTCGCCCAAACAATTGCCGACCTAGCAAAATCACTTGAAATTAAACGAGAGCACATGCTCGAAGCGATACAATATCGTCCTAAAAGACAGGAGCTATAGAAACCAGGATATGATTCTGGTTTTCTACTACACATTATCTCGACATGATTTCTTATAGGAAAATAGTCTCGAATTCTACACAGCTTACGCTATGTAAAATCTCTCGACATGATTTCTTATAGGAAAATAGTCTCGAATTCTACACAGCTTACGCTA
>CAYZPE010000013.1:5048-8004 GCA_964480575.1 uncultured Candidatus Saccharibacteria bacterium | reverse complement strand
TGTAAAATCTCTCGACATGATTTTCCTTTGTGAGGAAAATCAGAATGGGTTTTTTGCGCCGCGAATCTCAAAGTGCAAATGTGGACCCGTTGACTTACCTGTTGATCCAACAAAACCAATCACTTGGCCTTTTACAACCGTTTCACCTTGAAAGACAATATTTTCACTCGCATGAGAATAGAGTGTCTGTGTGCCGTTGTTGTGAGCAATAACAATATAGTTTCCATATCCACCATTCCATCCTGAGTTTCGGCTCACAATCACACTTCCTCCAGCAGATGCAAGAATAGGAGTTCCAATTGGAGCAGCGAGGTCAACTCCGTTATAGCCGTGAATTCCTTGGCTTTTTACACCCCCGACAAGTGGTCGAGTAAAGTATCCCGCATAACTTGGACCACCCGAAGCAAGAATCTTTGATGTTCCAGCTGGCTCCACCGCCTTTACTTCACCGTCTGGAACAATAACAATCTGACCAACCTTTAAAGACTCACCATCGTGAATATCGTTATAATGTTCAATATCACCTACATCTGCCTTATAAAGCTTTGCAATATTAGCCAGAGTGTCTCCTTTCTTTACCGCATGACGCACTCCAGAAACAGGGAGAATAACAAGGGTTTGACCCTCTGTAATCACATTCCCTTTAATATCATTGCTCCAGCGAATCGTATCGACTGAAACCCCGAACATCGTCGCGATTTGAGAAAGGTTGTCACCAGAACGCACAACGTACAGACTGATCTGATCACTTCCTGGACGAACATCTTTACTTACATCAACACCTGAATTTCCTTCAGGGAGAAGTGCAATACCACCAATAATTGTTATTTCTCCACCTCCTTCTGATGAGTCTCCGCCAGGACCGAGCGCTGACTGAAGCAAAGCCATATTTTGAATGTTTGATGAGGAAGATTTGTAAACTTCTTTACCTCCACCTAAAAGCTCCGACATAAACGAAAAAATGCCCGCATGAACCGCATGAGGCAAACTAAGGAGCACTCCTAGAAGGAGTGGTGCGAAAATAGACTTCATAACAAGAAGTGTGTTTCGTCTATATGTCACCTTATGTTTTCCAGAAACTAGAGAGACAACATGAGGGTCACGTGAACGAGGTAATATAAGCCTATGTTTATGTGATAAATCAAGCAATTCGTACATCCCTATGGCTCTGTTAAGCCACAAACAAGCTTGCACCCATATACCGTATCTATCGATTATACCTGTTTGAAAGGTCTGGTCAATAGAGTTGTGGACAGGAAAAATATGACGCTCCCTGTGTTATAGTAGCCTTCATGTCCGAACTCAATTCCGCACAAAAAGAAGCTGTGGAACACACAGAGGGAGCTGTTCTGATTGTTGCCGGAGCTGGAGCTGGAAAAACCAAAACACTTGCACATCGCATACTTACCATTGCTCAAAAAGGCATCTCACCGAGTAGTATCTTGGCAATAACCTTCACCAACAAAGCAGCAAAAGAGATGCGTGAGCGAGTTATGAATCTTATTCATAATGACCAAACACTAAACCTGCCAGTTACAAACGAAGAGAAGCCTTTTGTGAGCACCTTCCACGCCTTAGGTGTTCACATCCTTAAAGAGCAGTCTGCACTCCTTGGACTTCCAAGACATTTTTCAATTTTTGATAAAGACGACTCCAAACGCGCAATACGCGAAGCAATAAAAAAAGCAGGACTTGACCCAAAGCAATATGAACCGGGAAAAATTAGCAGTATCATCTCTCGAGAAAAGGGAAACTTTATAACTCTCGACGAATATGAAGCAAACGCGGGGGACGACTACCTTAAACGTACCGTTGCTAGAGTTTGGAAATCTTACGAGGAAACACTCGCAGAAGAAAAAGCGCTCGACTTTGACGACCTTCTATTAAAAACAGCTTTGCTTTTAAAGCGCAATATCTCTGTTGCCACACATTATCAACAAGTCTGGAAATACGTTCATATTGATGAATATCAGGACACAAATCATGTGCAGTATCAGATCGCAAAAATCATTTCAGCCGGACATCGCAATATATGTGTGGTGGGGGATATTGATCAAAACATCTACAGCTGGCGAGGTGCACAAATTAAAAACATAATCGATTTTGAAAAGGATTATCCTGAAGCAAAAGTAATACTGCTCGAGCAGAACTATCGTTCAACCAAAACAATTCTTGCAGTCGCAAACGCCGTCATAAAGAAAAACAAAATGCGCCGTGAAAAAAATCTCTTCACTGACAACGCCGCTGGTGAAAAGGTCGGGCTCTATGAAGCGTACGATGAGTCTGACGAAGGATATTTTATTGCTGATCGTATAAAAAAACTTATAGCAAAAGGGGTTAAAGCTACTGATATTGCTATATTGTTTCGTGCAAACTTTCAATCACGAGCTTTGGAAGAAGCTTGTTTGAAGCAAGATATTCCATATCAAGTGCTTGGTACTCGGTTTTTCGAACGAGCAGAAGTGAAAGATGTGCTTTCATTTATTCGTGCCGCACTCAACCCTGAAAGCCTTTCTGATATGAAACGTGTTATTAATGTACCACCACGTGGTATTGGAAAGGTTACACTCCTTAAAATTATGGAGAAAAAAATTGACTCACTTCCTTCAGGAACAAGAACCAAAGTTAATTCCTTCTTTACTCTTCTTGAGAAAATACGAGCACAAACCACCAGCGGAAAGGCGAGTGATGTTGTGAAATTTATTATGCACGAGACGGGCATTGAAGAGGGCTTAAAACAAAGCAAAAGTGATGAAGATCTCGATCGTTTAGAAAACCTTAAAGAACTTGTATCTTTGGCGGGACGATACGACACCTTAGAAAATGGACTTGAAAAGCTTTTGACCGACGCAGCACTTGCAAGCGACCAGGACGAGCTTGAGCGCCCAAAAGATGGGGTTAAACTTATGACAATTCATGCATCGAAAGGATTAGAATTTGAATATGTCTTTATTAC
>CAYZPE010000013.1:0-5038 GCA_964480575.1 uncultured Candidatus Saccharibacteria bacterium | reverse complement strand
ACTCTTTCCTCATAGGCGTTTTGATGAAAGCTCTAACTCAAGCGACCAACTTGAAGAAGAACGTAGACTCTTTTATGTGGCTCTTACTCGGGCCAAAAAGAAACTCCATCTTTCCTATGCGCAGATGCGCACCATCTTCGGACAACGTCAGGTTAATATTCCCTCAGAATTTATATTCGATATTGATGAGGAATATATTGAAAAGGAAGAACGCGACTTTGATGCACCACGCCGATCACTTCTCACAATAAACTTTTGATTTCCGTTCCTACCGGAAATCATGTCAAAAGATTTAAACGACGTAGTCGGGTTAAATTTTTGACTAGTTCCTCAGAAGGGACAATCATGTCGGGAGATTTATTATGACGCAGTCGTAATAAATTCCTGACTTATTTCGCCCTTACCAGAAATAATATCTGACTATTTTTACATTCCGAAAAATGCTTTAATGAGCTGAATAAATGAATAACATACACGCAAAAAAATCACTCGGACAAAACTTCCTTCGTTCAAAGGAAGCTCTTAATAAGATCATTGAAGCAGGGGAGCTTACTCAAACCGATACTGTTCTAGAAATCGGTCCTGGAAAAGGCGTACTTACTGAAAGACTCCTCGAAAAAGCAAGGAGAGTCCTTGCCATTGAAAAAGACGATCGACTAATCCCCGAGCTCCAAACAAAATTTGAAAAAGAAATTTCGGAAGGCAGATTAAAACTTATTCATGGTGACATACTGGAAACTGAACTCGACACCATCATTTCAAAAGAGACCCCCTACAAACTGATCGCAAATATTCCATACTACATTACAGGTGAAATCATTCGTCGTTTTCTTGAGACATCACATCAGCCTGAAAAAATCGTCTTTCTTCTTCAAAAAGAGGTTGTAAAACGTATCGTTGCACGAGATTTAAAGGAAAGTATTTTATCTCTTTCGGTTAAGGTATATGGCACACCTCGAAGTGAAGGTGTGGTAAAAAAAGAAGCCTTCAGCCCTTCACCCAAGGTTGATTCAGCAATCCTATCGATTTCCAATATCTCAAAAGAAAACTTCAAAGATGTTTCAGAAGATATGTTTTTTAAAGTAGTACGATCAGGATTTGCTCAGAAAAGAAAAAAGCTTACACGAAACCTTGAAGCAGTCGTACCTAAAGAACGTATCGAAAAAGTTTTTGAAGAACTTCAGATAGATAAAAACACCCGCGCTGAAGATGTGCTGTTAGAAAAATGGCTTATTGTTTCAAAAGAAATCGCTAAAAACTAAATTGAGGTTCCGTGAAGAGGTAATATCGTTAGCCCAAAACCTATAGGACACAGACCAACAAAACAGGGAACGAGACAGGGCGCTGGAGCAGAAGCAAAACCAACCGCATTTTGACCAACATGACTAAGTGGAACACTTAAAAAGGGTGATACAGAAGCTCCGTATATGTACATATACGATCCGGGAATACCTGTTCCGCCCATTATAATCCAGAGACCATTAACGCATGTAAAAACACTTACTACAGTACCTCCAAAAGGGACCTGAGCAGAGATGCTCGCGGGCACGGCAAAAATAAGTGCCATAACACACACACAAAGACCAATCACCTTTATAAATCTTTTGGGAATAAGACTAAAACGCATTATAGTTATTGTATCATGGTGAAAAAAATTTCAATTGGTGTAGGAGTGGTTATTATTTTTTTTGCAGTTATGCTCCTTAAGCCATCAGCCAAAGAAAGTGCTCTTACAAACAAAGAGAGTCAGACACCGTCTCAAACTCCAAGTCTAGGTGTTGAAGGATTAACAGACACAGACCAAGACGGCCTCAAAGATTGGGAGGAAGTTTTATGGAAGACTGATCCAAACAATCCTGATACAGATGGAGACGGAATAACAGACTACGAAGAGGCTAAAATAGCACAAAGAAAACAGGAACGAGTAACAACAAGACCAGCCACAGAACCCCAGAAAGAACCAGCAACACCAGTCCAAGTACCAATAGTGGCACCAAAAGAAGATCCTGTGCCACCAAAAATAATTTCTCCCCTTAAAATCTACGGAAACAATCTTGGGGTTCACATTTCTACTCAATCGAATAAGAACCAAACAGAGCTTGATACATGGAACGCCTTTTTCGCAGAACCTTCAGATACAAATACTCAAAAAATTAAAGATATCTCGCTTTCATATAAAAAATTAGCAGAAAACCTAGAGACACTTTTGAGTATCCCTGACTCTGCAGCAAACCTCAATAAAGCATTAGCGCTCTCGTATGGGAATTTGTCTTTCAGTATAGATGCTATAACAGAAACAAAAGGTACTGGAAATTCCTATGAACTTTATAGTGAAGCCGTAAAAAAATCGACAAATGCTTTGATCGACATCATCCGTTTCTTTCAAAACAACAATGTCAAATTCACTCCACAAGAGCCAGGTTCAATCTTTATGATAAACATCTAAGTTGAAGCAGGGTATACTATAAAAATGCCAAGTAGAAAAATCCTCTATCTCATTATTGCTCTGGGAATAAGCATCAGCTTGATACTTTTTTCTATACAAAAAACAGCTCCTGAGGCTTATGTAAGTCCAGTAAGCACCACAAGTCTTATTGTTGAATCTTCACTCTCCCGCACGTCAGGAACAGACACCGACCAAGACGGCCTCAAAGATTGGGAAGAGGTTTTGTGGAAGACTGATCCAAACAATCCTGATACAGATGGAGACGGAGTGAATGATGGGGATGAGGTTGTGCAAGGGAGAAGTCCTGTTGGCCAAGGAAATCTGAGCGCCAAAACAATAAGTGGAACATATATATCAAACCAAGAAGAAACCCTTACAGAGACGGACAAATTTTCTCGTGCCTTCTTTGAAGAGTATCTTTTAGCCAAGCAAACCACAGGATCGAAAGTGAGTCCCATAACCCAAGAAAACATTATTCAGGAGCTCATGGAGAACCAGAAACCTTTTGTACCAAAAACTTACACCAGAAACGATCTCTTTATAGAACCTACTGTAAGTCTTAAATCGTACGGTAACAACCTCGGTAAGGCACTTTCAAGCAATCCTCTACCACAAGGCCAGAAGCATGAAATAGATATATTTGAGGCCGCAATAGCATCCGAAAGAGCGCAGGATCTTGCTGGACTTTCACCTATAATAGACAGTTACAAGAGTATCCTTCGATTACTCCTTGCTCTCCGCGTGCCAGAAAAAGCCACAGACCCCCATCTCAACCTTATAAATAAAATTTCAAAAGTAATAGAAAGTATTGAATCGATGCGAAGCTTCTTTGAGGATCCTATTCGATCTCTTCCGGCCATAGCCGCATATTCTCCAGGAGTTAAAGAGCTTACAAATTCGTTCGCCGCATTTGAAATATTTTTCCTGCAACACAAAGTGACTTTTCAACAGTCTGAATATGGTTATCTTTTTGTGAACGGCCTATAATTAAAACATGACACACCGGGGTGGCCCGCCGTGTTCTTATATGTCGGCAACTTTTAAAAAAATTTTTAACTGGATCGCGCCTTTTATTATTGCGCCACTTATTATTCCTGTTTCTTTTTTTATTCTCCCTGCTCAAAAAGTGCATGCTGTGGTAGCGCCTGTTCCAATTGCAGAAATCGGACCAAACGCCGTAGTTCAAATTGAAAACGCCGTTCAAAACACTATTAAGGCCGCCAAAGAATATGTTCTCGACAATCTTGTTACTGTTATTGCAAAAACACTCATCAGACAAATAAGTCAGTCGACAATCAACTGGATCAACTCCGGCTTTAAAGGCAGCCCTTCTTTTATTCAAAACCCTGGACAATTTTTCACAGGCATAGCTGATCAGGTTGCAGGAGACTTTATTGAATCAATAGGCCTTGGTTTTCTCTGCGAACCTTTCCGCCTCAACCTTCAGCTTTCTTTAGCTCTTGAATACGGAGGGGGGGGGAGCGACACCGATCTTTCCTGTACCTTTAGTGATGTTCTGGGAAACATCGAAGGGTTCGTCGAAGGAGATTTTACCCAAGGAGGATGGGATGGCTGGTTTAAGGTAACTCAAAACAGAAACAACAATCCTTATGGCGCCTTCCTAAAGGCGAAGTCTGCTCTCGATATCCGCATATCAGGAGCTCAGGGAGAACAGCGCGTGCAACTCGACTGGGGTAAAGGATTCTTATCGCTCCAAGAATGTGACGATTACGATCAGGAAGGGCTTTCAATTGATATCGGAGGGTCAAACAGTCACCTAAATTGCAAAACCGTAACACCCGGAGCTGTTATTGAAAAGCAGCTAGGCGATGTTCTTGGAACTGATCTCCGTCAGCTTGAGCTTGCAGACGAGATCAATGAGATCCTCGGTGCCTTAGTTGGGCAACTCACAAGTCAGCTCATGAGTGCGACCGGTCTTGCTGGAGCATCAGGTTCGTCGGGAGGAACATCAAGAGGAAGAGACTTCACAACAAACACCAATATAGGCGACGGATACGGAACAGGTCAAGTAGCCGATCCTTTTCTTGCAAGTGGTATCACAGATGCTGAAAACCTCTATGCAGACCTTGAGGACGAATACGCTATAGACACAAGTGGATTTGATAACTTGAACTTCGGCAACGAAGTAAATGAAACAGGAACATTCAATATTGGACTTAGAAGTGAAAGCACCGAACAAGCAGGGACTCTTGAAAGTTACTTGTCTGAAAAAGCAGTCGATGGAAACGTGAATGGAAATACAAGCAGAGAAAGTGTTTCCATAACAGCTAGCACTAAAAACCCATGGTGGCAGGTTGATTTAAAAAATGATCCTTCAGATAGTAATAATCCGACAAAAAAATGGGCTATCGGTAAGATAGAAATCTTCCCACGAACAAGTGGAGATAAATTTGACAACGCTGATGCTTTAGGTAATTTTAGAATTTTCATCACAGATACACCACTCAACTGTAGTTTGAAACCTATATTGAACACATATCCTTGTACTACAAATGACGGTCTCAGTCTTAATCCTTTAACACAGCCGTCAGGTCTATCGAATGGGGTGTTTGCAACAATACCTCTAAGCAT
>CAYZPE010000012.1:16854-20105 GCA_964480575.1 uncultured Candidatus Saccharibacteria bacterium | reverse complement strand
CGTAGTAGTCCTGATCAGCCAGACCGTTGGCAAGACGTGGGTGGAAGTTGTGAAGTATGCAAATGCTCCACCGTCCCCTGCTCCTCGAGAGACCCTCAAGACCCCAGAAGGTAAGACATGGGACATAGTCGCTCCACAGAACCATAAAGAAGTTGTGGAAGTTCCTAAAGGATGGGATCTGGCATGGGCAGTGATCGAAGCAAAGCCAACTTCAATCATTGTGTATGTAGATGGAAAGCCATTTACATTTAAACCCGGCGAGAAGCAACCAAACTTACCGAACGGGGAAGTGGTTGGATTCCAAAGCGGGGAACGCGACAGACCAGTCAAGGTTCGGCTTACCTTGACAAAACTTTGATCCTCAAAAGATTTAAGTCGAGGCGAGAAGGATAACACCTTCTCGCCTCTTTTATTTATGTATCTTTTATACAACTAAGTATTTTATATAAAACAAAAACCACCCGCAAGGGTGGTTTTTATTTTGTGTAACTACCTCAATATTTCTCCTAGATATCCTGTACCTCCAACCGAATCAAGGCCGAAAGTCGACAAGATGAGACGAATGATGCCGTAGACAGAAACCATAATGACGAGACCGAGTATTCCGTACATTATGTTTTTCCTACCTTTTTCGCGAGCCTCATCACTTTCATTATTGGCAACCATTTGAAAGATGCCGATAAAGAATATGAGAAGAGCAAGAGCAAACATCAAGCCTATAAGCGGATTTATTATAATCCGATTAATGGTATTCAACTTTTCAATAACAATTGGAGACATTAACAGTAGCTACAAATAAAAGACTGAATTTATTTTCTATACGATAGACTGAGTCAGATGATTTTATTTAACGAGGTACTGACGGAACACTTGGAAGACTTTCAACAGTGGTACTTTCATCATCAACACCAAGCTCTCTTTGGATAAAGCCGATCAAACCAAAGATTGTTGCCATAACAAATAACACAATAACTCCCCAGATCATCTTATTCTTTCCTTCAGTTTTAGCCTCATCGCTACCTGAAGCAAGGATAAACTGTGCAAGACCCCAAAAGAAGTAAAGAAGGGCTAATGCGAATACAAGTGGAGTTAATACATCAATAATTTTACCTATCTCTTCAATAAAAGTAGCTGTTTCTGCAAGCTGTGCAGCAAATGCTAAAAAAGGAGCAAAAAACAAACCAGCACCAATAATTTTTTTCATTTTATAATTTACTATTTTACTAATAATTTTTTAATAAAAGGCTCTAAACCTTTTGTTCCGTTTTTGTTTGCTACTTATATTTGCCAAAGGCAGATACTTTCACTTACTCACCGGAATAAACGACCTACTTTTTTTATAAAGTCTATACTCATCATGATACGAGACAACGGTCATGAGCACAATCAAGGGTGTGGATAATCCCGCTAGAAGACTGTCTGAGGACTGCTCCTTTAAAGTTTTTTAAAGGAGTTATTTAACTTTAAATACAGGGAGCTCAACAGAAGGTGCTCTAGATGTTCCACCCTGTTCAATAAGGAGATTCTTCCCTATAAAGGACACGATGCCCCAAATCGAAGTCATTACAAACAAGGCAACAATACCCCACACCATAATCTGCTGACCTCTCCTTCTTTCATTTTCATTATCAGCTCGGAGGATAAATCGCGCCAAACCAATAAAGAATATGAGCAGAGCAAGACCTAAAACGATCGGGGTTAGAAACCCAATAATCCTTCCGAAACGAAGAATGAGTATTTCTATTAAAGAGAGTGGAATTTCTTCCATACAAGTCTATATTAACACCCTGTAGAATCAGTACAGAAAGGATCTGGTGGATTATCATAATCATCAGAACTCAATCCAGAACCTCCTACTCCTAACTCACTTTGTATAAAGCCAACAATACCCCAAATGGATACCATCACAAACAAAGCTATCACACCCCAGACCATTTTATTTTTACCTTCCTCATGAGAAGCAGCATCTCCTGATTTCAAGATAAACTGAGCGAGCCCCCAGAAGAAAAAGAGTAGTGCGAGAGCTACAGCTAAAACCGTTAGAGTTTGAACCATTGTGAAAGTACTATCCAAAAGACCTTGTGTGTTTTCAAAAAAAGCTGCTGATACTCCTATCGGCAAAACCAGAAGGCTTGTATATAAAATTTTATGCATATATTTCTTTAATGTACTTAAACTGTATTGATATTTAGTATAACCTATCTTGTTTGACTTCGAGGAAGTGCATCCACAGTATCTATCCAGCCTGACAAAGTGAGATCGCCCTGAATCCAAGCGATAATACCCCACAGGGACGCTATAACAAACAAAGCTATCACACCCCATATCATAATTCTCTTCCCTTCTTCTTTGGCAGTATCACTACCTGAATGAAGAATAAAGCCTGCCATGCCGTAGAAAAAAGCCATAAGCGCCAGAGCAAAAGCAAGCACGACAAAACCCTGAAGAAGGGACGATGCGTCAACAATCATATCGCGCAAGCCTCGAGCTTGTGATACGAGAGGGATCAGAAAAAATACTATGTATGAGAAAAATTTCATAATTAACTTTCTGGAAGTTTTGGAATAAATGGCGTACCAAAACCAAACTCACCCTGAACGATTTCAACAATACTCCAGACAGAGACCATGACGAGCAAACCAATAATTCCATATATCATAAGTCTCCGGCCATTTTCTATCTCTTTCTCATTTCCACCTACACGTGAAATAAATTTAACAAGACCCAAAATAAAAACCAGAACTGTTGCACCTGCAACAAGAGGAATAATAAGCAGAATATAGTCAAGGAAAAAATAGATGAGCTGATCAAATGTTGCTGGCGGAGATGCAAAAGCAACAACAGGGAGAGCCACGAGTAGGATTGTAGAAAATCGAAGCATGTTAACTAAAAAGAAGTACCCGTTACGGCTGTTACTGTATTTTTAATAATCTCTGCTATAGCCCATGAACCAAGAAGAATTGCTGATCCTATAATAGCGAAAAATAAGGTTTTTTTAGCATCTTCGATTTTGGTTGGATTACCTTGAGCAATAACAAACTGAAAACCAGCAAAAATAATCATGAGTACAATAAGCACTGAACCAAGCGGGATCAAGATAGCAGTAACTATCATGTACACAAGATCATACACACTACAGATTCCACCCTTGAGAGGATTGGTTATAACACTACTTCCACCTGAAGAACCACAATTTGGATTTGATACATTTCCAGATGTATTACTTCCCGGATTTGATACATTTCCAGATG
>CAYZPE010000012.1:0-16754 GCA_964480575.1 uncultured Candidatus Saccharibacteria bacterium | reverse complement strand
GGATTTGATACATTTCCAGATGTATTACTTCCCGGATTTGATACATTTCCAGATGGAGGTGTAAAACCACTATCATTTGAATCATCTAGGAGATTCTCAGCCATTGCATAAAATGGCAAGCAAACAGTACAGACAATTAAGACTAGTAGAATATTTTTCTTTATAAGATTATTCAACATACAAAAATTATTGTCTTAATTGAGGAAGTTCATCACCAAAAAAATTTGGCTCAATCAGAGCGCTAGATACAGTATACACGATAAGCCATGCAGCTAGAATGATGCCAAAACCGACAGCAACGTTCGTAAAAACACCCTTTGCTTTCTCGGCCTGGCCTTGGTTTGGCCCTGCAGTAAGAAAAAGAAAACCTGCATATGCAAACAAGAGCGCAGCAAGAGGAACTGACACATAGAAGATGAAATTTATGATACGTTTTATCAAGGCAACGATAGCGTTAAATTGACATTGACCATCGTCACAAATTCCACCTATTAATCCCTCACTCGGATTAAAAAGTGCTGCCGAAACAAAAAATGGAGAAAGGAGTGTTGTAAGAACAAGAGTATGAATCAAAACTTTTTTCATGTATTTATTGTACTATGAGCGCTCTTAATTCCTCATCGGCTCTTCCTACGGCTTCCGTAATTTGAGACCTGCCTGCAGTTACTGATTCGACCATACTTTGAAAAACACGCGAAGTTTCTGCTGCGTCGGGACCAAGCCATGTTTTAGCGCGCAGGGCAGCGTCATGAAAGACTGCCATATAAGGATCGACTGGTGTCGCCGCGACCAAATCTCGTCTTACAGGCGGTAATTTTAAAGTATCAACAACAGCTCCAATACCGAGAGCATCCGTAAGTCGATACGCTAGTGCAAAAGCACCTGTGATATTTCGAGAATTTTTTGAGACTGCAAGTCCGTAAAAATCTGCGTAGGAAACTTCTTTCTTTGCTTGACGTGATTGCGGCACTGGAGCCACGTCAAAATTCAAATTTGGATTTGCGCGTTGAATATCTGGAAGTTCAGATGCAAAACCAAAGTAAAGAGCAGAGTCACCTGCTGTGAAAAAGTTGCGAGATAGTGGCAATGACCTGTTCCATGAATAGTACACTGTCGAAGGATTTGAAAAATCAGTGAAGAAACGAAGAGCCTCATGTGCCGGCGTTGTCTGCAAATTAAGATTACTACTTAAACTAACCTGCACCACACCATCACTTCGCATCGAGGTTATAGGATTTCCAGCCTGAAGGATAAGCATTGAAAGAATCGCCTTTGCGTTCGATACATTACGAAATTCACCAAATGGAATAGTGCTTTGCGTTATATTAAGTGCAGAATCTTTTTTAGTAAGCCGACCTGTAAGTGAGTACACTTCATCCCAAAAACGTGGTTCCCTTGCAAGTCCTGCATTCGTAAAAAGACTCCTGTTCCAATACATTACAAGAGGATCAACTATATAAGGTAAGGCCATAATACCTTGAGGGGAAAGAAAAACTTCGGCCCCCTCTATAAACGTATTCTTGAAATCTCGCTCTGGATAAGATTTGTAGGGAATCGGATAGATGCGTGTGCGGTGCTTTAAGACCGAAGACTGAGGAAGAAAGAAAAGGTCTGGACCCCGACCATCTGCCAAAGCTTCAATAAAATCTGTATCAAAATTTTCTGTTCTTTTTTCTACGTAGCTAATTGCAAAAGACTCATCCTTATCAAGACCATTTACTTTAAGTATCTGTGTAAATTGACTTGAGGGAACATTACCCCAAACTAATACTGACGAAACGGTAGAAGTACTATCATTTCGAAACAATGCAAAAACCATTACTCCAATCACAATGAATACGGCAAAAATGCCGGTCAAGATAAGCTGAAATTTGGACATGTTTTTCATAGTCGAAAAAGGACGGAATTACTTCTTAGTGAAAATTATACCGTAGTGATGCGATCCGGCAGAAATGGTTCGCTCTTTTATAAAACCTGCCTTTGTCCACATTTCTTCTGCTTGTGACTCTGTAAAAACAGCATTCGGCTGTGGCCCTAAACCTCCAAAAGAATCCACCCAGTCTATAAAAAGTACACGCCCTTGAGATTGAAGAATACGTAAAACCTCTTTCAGAAAAACCTCCTTATGAACTACCTGAAAAAAAATATTTGATACTATAGCCGCCTGCACCGAACTTTCTGCAAGTCGTGTACCCGACGGCTTTTCAATATCACCCCAGACAATTTCTATATTGTGGAGATTTTGTTTGACTGCTTCACCTTTAAGCTTTGAAAGGAGATCTTTTTGAATATCGACTGCATAAACCTTACCATTGTCCCCCACTGCCTTTGCAGCAGCTAGGGTATAAAAGCCCGAACCTGAGCCGAGGTCAGCAACAGTCGTGCCTGGATTTAGAGCAAATTGTTCAATATTTTTAAGAGGATCACTAAACATAGAAGGTGTAGTTTTTAGAATATAACGTCTAACTTAATTAGTATAAGGCAAAAGCGCACTTATACATATGCACAAGTCGGATTAATACCGTCAAGGAGAGTCCTTGACGGTATTGCCAACAGCCAATGTTGGTAATTTTTGTTACATGTTACAAGCTCGACGTTACCTTTATTTGTCTACAGACAAATAAGAGATGCGATTCTGTCCCCTTCACGCAACTTCATAATACGAACCCCTTGAGTTTGTCTTCCAAGAAGTGGAATTTCCTTAAGGTCAACACGAATCACCTGACTCTTCTGTGACATTGCCACCACTTCTGCTTCATCATCTGTCACAACCTGTGCAGAAATAATTTCAGCTGTTTTTGGAGTTACATTTGCAGTCTTGATACCTGAACCTCCTCGCTTTTGCACTTTATATTCAGAAAGATCAGTTCGCTTTCCATATCCATTTGCACTAATCACCAAAAGTGCAGGGTTCTTGAAATCAGATTTAATTGTTTGAGCGCCAACCACGCTATCTCCTTTACCTAAACGCATTCCACGAACCCCTCCCGCAGAACGTCCCATTTCACGAATATCAGCCTCCTTAAATCGAATAGACTGACCTTTTGAAGTAATAATAACTACATCATCTTTCTTGTCGGCAAAAGAAACAGAAATAAGCTCATCGCCCGCATCCAATCGAATAGCGATAATACCGCTTCGGCGAACGTCTTGGAAATTTTCCGCCTTTACCTTCTTTGCAACACCTTGCTTTGTAACCATAAGAAGAGACAATGGCTTTCCTTTTATGTCCTTAGGCATTGGCAAAACTGAAGTTATCTTTTCTCCCGCTTCAAGTGAAAGATAGTTCATGATCGACTTTCCTTTTGTAGCACGTCTTCCTTCAGGCAAATCATACATTTTTATCTGGTACGCCTTTCCTTTATCTGAGAAGAAAAGAAGGTCGCTGTGTGTACTTGCTGTAAGGAGCGTCGTCACAAAATCCTCTTCTTTTGTATCAAGATCAACCACACCCACACCTCCACGCTTCTGTTTTCTAAACTCATCAGGACTTGTGCGTTTGATATAACCGCCCGAAGTAAGCACAAGTGCGTTTTCCTCATCAGGAATCAAATCCTCATCAGAAATCGACTGCACACCACCTTTCATAAGTTTAGTTTTTCGGTCATCACCGTACTTTGCACTGATATCAGAAAGTTCTTTTTTGATAATACCAAGAATCTTCTTTGGACTAGCCAAAATCGCCTTTAAGGTTTCAATAAATTCTTGAATAGCCTTAAGTTCATCTTCTATCTTCTTTCTTTCAAGACCCGCAAGACGAGAAAGCTTCATTTCAAGAATAGCTGTTGCTTGTCTGTCAGAAAACTTAAACTCCTTCATAAGCTTTGCATGAGCTTCAGGAGTGTCTTTTGAGGCTCGAATAAGTTTAATAATCTGATCGATATGATCAAGTGCCTTCTTTAAACCAAGAAGAATATGCTCTCTGTCTTCTGCCTTGCGAAGCTCATACTCTGTTCGTCTGCGCACCACGATCACGCGATGAGCAACAAATTCCTGAAGCACCCCTTTAAGTGAAAGTGTCTGAGGCACGCCATTAACGAGACATACCACATTAAAATGAAAAGCCTCTTCAAGCTGCGTGTGTTTATAGAGAAAGTTTAAAACTTTCTGAGGATGTGCCCCAGACTTTAGATCAACTGCAATACGAATATCCTTTGCAGATTCATCGCGAAGACCTTTAATACCTTCAAGTTTTTTATCACGAACAAGTTCAGCAATTTTTAAAAGAAGATCAGACTTATTTACTCGATATGGAATCGAGGTAATAATAATTTGAAAATTTCCTGCTTTATTTTCGACAATTTCAGCAACACCACGAGTTACCACACCACCCTTGCCCGTTGCATAAGCATGAGCAATATCTTTTTCATTGAAAATGAGACCGCCTGTTGGAAAATCGGGACCTTTCACAAACTGAAGCAGATCTTCGGTTGTTGCTTTTTCATTATCAATCAAATATGCCGTTGCATCTACAATCTCCCTCAGGTTATGCGGAGGAATGTTGGTTGCCATACCCACAGCAATACCAAGTGTGCCGTTTAAAAGAAGGTTAGGCACAGCTGCTGGCAAAACCACCGGCTCTTTTCGTGTACCGTCGTAGTTTGGACGAAAATCAACAGTTTCTTTTTCTATGTCACCTAAAAGTTCAGATGCAATGCGAGACATTTTTGCTTCGGTATAACGCATCGCAGCTGCATTGTCTCCATCAATATTTCCAAAGTTTCCTTGTCCAGAAACTAAAGGGTAACGCATCGAAAAATCCTGCGCCATTTTTACCAAGGCATCATATACAGAAGCATCACCGTGTGGGTGATAATTTCCGAGCACATCTCCCACCACCACCGCCGATTTTCGAAACTTTCCGCCGAAAGTCAAACCTTTTTCATGCATCGCATAGAGGATACGACGATGTACAGGCTTCAATCCGTCTCGCACATCAGGAAGAGCACGCGACATAATAACAGACATAGCGTAGTCAAGATACGCATCTTTCATTTCTACCGTAATTTCACGACGGAGTATCCCCTCGCCTGGAGCGCGAGGTTTTACATCTCCTTCATCTTGTTCGCCGTACTTAGCCATATTACTCTCTGATTATAGCACCTCATTACCTTTTTTAAAAGCTCAAAAAAGGCCTAGCTGTATTGTTCTACAGCTTTATATCACTTAAAAAGTAGCACCCTCTTTAGGAACTTCTGGTACAACGTAAGTCTCACTAAAAAGCCCCCCTATCTTCTGTTTAAGTTTTGAAAACTCCTCACCTATATCTTTAAATGCCGCTCCAGTACTTGCCATAAGAGAAGAAACAGGACTTGTGGTTTTCTCTACTATCACAGCTTCTTGATCTTTATTTCTCGTGCCATAAAAAGACATAAACCAAAAAACAAAAATAAGAGCTGTTGCACAAAAAGAAACCGAAAGTGCAATGCGCATTTTAGCTCCATCAGGTTTTGATCGGAGATTATCGAGATAATCGAAAAGGGGCATGTTTATATTCTAAGGCAACCAGAGCAAAAGAGAAGTACGTTCCTGGGTAGATTTAATTTTGCGCTTCAAGAACCACAATATCCCCCTCCTTACCTTCAAGGTCTTTTTTCTTTATAGTGAGTTTTTCAAGTGGCGCTACCGATTCACTTCCCGCTTCTTTAAGAAAGGTTTTTAAAGTTGCCGCATCGTAATGTGTCGGAATAATTATTTTTGGCTCCAAATTTACCGCAAGTTTGTTTGCATCAGCAGGACTCAAAACCCCTTCTGCACCAACCGGCACAAAAAGAATATCTATATCATCGAGCCCCTCTGTAGTTTCTGTTTTTAATTCTGTTCCGCTTAAGGCTCCTAAGAAACAAAGATTCATACCTTCCAACGAAACTCGATACACTGTATTAATTCTTTCAGATCCGCCGTATGCTGATGTTTCTCCAAATCCTCTTATAAAAACACCTTTAATTTCATACTCACCAGGACCGAGGATAGCAAAAGGTGTTCGTTCACCATGAGTCGCGTTTTCTACCCCATTATGATCCTTGTCATTAAGCGAAATAAGGGCAATATCAGCACCAAATTTAGCTTGTTTTTCCTTTGATTCTTTTGAAATGGGGTTCGCTGCAATAATAGTATCGCCAAACTGAACCTTGAGGCATCCTGCGCCGTGATATGTGATAATCATGGCCGAAAGTATAACACGAGCCATAAGATTGAAAAAGTAGTGTTTATATAGTAGTATGTTTTCTCGCTCCAGTTGGGGTGATTAATAGCTTGCAGTATCCTTGTCTTGGAGAAGTTGAAGAAAGAGCAAAAGACAAGCCTGCTTAATACATGATTATGTTAAAAGGTATATTTAAAAGAAAGAGTGCGACAGAAACTGTCCCACCAGTTGAGAAAGAAGAGACTAAAGAAGTCGCGACAAAAGCGAAAGTAAAAGCAAAGCAAAACAAAGAAGAAACAGAAGAGGAAGCGAAAAAAGAGACGATGATGGACAAGGTTTTAAGCGATATCCCTAACCCCCCTGGAGTAGGCGATCTCGTTGAAGGACCTGTTATTGGCATTGATGCCACATCTCTTTTCGTTGATCTCTATCCATTCGGAACAGGTATCATCTACGGCCGTGAATTTATCGCAGCCCGAGATATCATCAAGAAGACTTCAATCGGCGACAAAGTTGCTGGTAAAGTTGTAAGCGTTGATAACAGTGAAGGCTACATCGAAATCTCTCTCAAGGAAGCTCGTCAGGCTCTAATCTGGAGTGAGGCTGAGGAAGCTATCCGAAGCAAAGCGGTCTTTGAACTCCCTATCACAGAAGCAAACAAAGGAGGTCTTATCATCACATGGCAAGGTATCCAGGGCTTTCTCCCTGCCTCACAGCTCAAAACTGAGCACTATCCACGTGTTTCAGATGGTGACAAAGACAAGATCCTTGAAGAATTGAAGAAACTTGTCGGTCAAAAGATTGCAGTTTCTGTTATTGCTGCAATTCCAAAAGAAGGCAAACTTATCTTCTCTGAAAAGAGTCCTGAAGCGAAAAATAAAGAAAAGATTATTGATAAGTACGCAGTAAATGATGAAGTCGAAGGAACAGTAACTGGTATCGTTGACTTCGGTATTTTCGTAAAAATTGAAGAAGGACTTGAAGGACTTGTGCATATTTCAGAAATCGACTGGGCACTTGTTGAAAATCCAAAGTCACTCTTTACAGTGAATGACAAAGTGAAGGTTAAGGTTATTGAAATTAAAGACGGAAAGATTTCTCTTTCTATCAAAGCCTTGAAGCCTAATCCTTGGGTTGAAGCAAGTAAGAAGTACAAGAAGGACGACACAGTGCAAGGTGTTGTAATCCGCTTCAACAAGCACGGTGCACTCGCATCGATTGAAGAAGGAGTTGCAGGTCTTGTGCATATTTCAGAATTCGGCACAGAAGAATCTCTTCGAGAACATCTTGAACTCGGCAAAACATATCCATTTAAAATTACTCTCTTTGATTCCAAAGAGCAGAAAATGGCACTCACTTTTGCAGGAGATAAAAAGAAGAAGTAATCAGAAAAAACCGCCCTTGGGCGGTTTTTTTATTGTCCTCATAAACCTAACATGATGCAAAAGTAAGGTCCGACCTTACTTTTTCGACTATTAGCTCTTTCTATTGAATTCTCCCATCGCTTTTTCTATTCCATCATTTAAAATCGCTTCAACTGCTTCAGTTGCTCTCTTGACTACTTTTTTTATTTCTACAAGTTCAGCTGGTTTAAAAGGATCAACAATAAAATTCTCGATTATTTTTTCATGTGAAGGTTTTTTCACTCCTCCTTTTGCTGCCTCTGGAGAAATTCCAACCCGAACACGTGCAAACTTTTCTGTCTTCACTCCCTTTATCACCGATTCGAGACCTTTGTGACCTCCTGGGCCACGATTAAATGAAACTTTTATCGTTCCTATTGGCAAATCGAGGTCATCATGCACAACAATAAGTTTTTCTGCAGACTTTGGACTTGTTACAAGTGTTTTCAAGCTCTCACCTGACTTATTCATAAAAGTTTCTGGCATCACCAGAGTCACTTTCTGCTTTCCGATTGCACCTTTCGTTACAAGCGCCTGTGATTTTTTATTTTCTTTCCATTCAGGGAGATCGTTCTTGCTTTGAAGCAATTCCAAAACCATTCGCCCTGCATTATGACGTGTATTTTTGTATTCTTCTCCCGGATTTCCCAAACCTGCAATAATATATGCCATACAAAAGATTAAAATTAAAAAGAAAGGTTAAAAAAATAAAAAAACATCATCCAGACCATTGTGTAACACTTGCATCTCTTGTGTCAAACCACATCGAAGTACTATACTGTACGAAATTAATCTAAAAATATTTTAGAACACTCTCAATGGAACCTACTTTACATACAAAAGAAGAAAAAGTAAGTACTGAAGTTCTAGAAAATTCAAACAAACAAAAAAATGAACCGGGTTTTTGGAAAGAAACATTGCGCTTTACTTTTCTAGCACTCATCATCGTTATTCCATTCAGAATTTTTATCGCTCAACCATTTCTCGTAAACGGAGCATCGATGGAACCGACGTTTGAAAATGGCAACTATCTGATTGTTGACCAACTCTCATATCGCTTTACTGAGCCAAAACGAGGCTCTGTCCTTATTTTTAAATACCCTGTCGATCCAAAGAAGTATTTTATCAAGCGAATCATAGGCCTTCCGGGCGAAACAGTAAAAATCAATGGTGGAAAAATAACCATTATAAACAATGAGCATTCAGAAGGATTTGAACTTACCGAAGAGTACATAACGTTTCCAAAAAATGATACTCAAACAACAGAAGTAAAAAATGGTGAGTACTTTGTAATGGGTGACAACCGTGCCGGAAGCCTCGACTCACGTTATTGGGGAACACTTAAAGAAGAATATATTATCGGCCGACCAATCTTCCAACTCTTCCCTCTTCAGGAAATCAGCGTGTGGCCGGGAGAAAAAAATTTGAGCAATAATTAACTTCTGTATCAATGAAAAACCGAGAACATGAATGGGACCACATAGCAGAGATTGCATCGTACTATGGTTTCAGGCTTATTGAAGTTCCATCTTTAGGAAAAGATGACGCGATTCATGTTCGACACCTTGAAAAGCACGACGTACTCCGAAGAAAGTCGCATGAAAACAGCCACGGTATTCTTTTTAAACTTGAAGAAAAAATAGCAATCCTCAAAAACTACGCAAAAGAGACTGTTGCTATGTCTCAACCTGTAATGATCATGAGCCGAAAGACCGGCAGAAAGGATCTCTCGGAGTTTTCTCTCGATATTTTAGGAACTAGCCGAAGTATCGCTGAAGCAATCCTTATAAAAACAAGTGCAGCAATTCTTGAAGAAGAAGGCTATGTAAATATCTCGATTACTTTAAATAGTATTGGAGATCGAGACTCAATCGGACGTTTCGAACGCGATATTGGAAACTACTATAAAAAGAAGCTTCTTGAACTTCCAGCAAAATGCCGTGACCTCGTGCGCCGTGACCCAATCGCCTTTATCTGCGAACACGAAGTATGTAGCGCAATTAGACACGATGCTCCTCAGCCAATGGCTTTTCTCTCAGAACAAGCTCGCACACACTTTAAAGAGGTTCTTGAATTTATCGAAACATTAAATATTCCGTACACGATCGACCCTACTCTTTTTGGACACAAAGAGTGCTTTGCTCATACTCTTTTTGAAATAAAGGCACAAGATCCAAAATCTCAAAAAGATTTTATCTCTGGTTTTGGCTTTCGCTACAATCCTCTTTCAAGACGCTTGGGCTATAAAAAAGAAATTCCTTCTATAAGCTTGTCGTGCATTTATGAAAAAATCAAAGATCGAGTAAAACTAAAGAAACCTAAGCCAGCAAACTTCTATTTCATACAACTTGGATTTGAAGCAAAATTGAAAAGCCTTAAGGTTATTGAAACACTTCGCAAATGGGGTATCCCAATCCTTCATGCTCTTGCGCGCGACAAAATGACCGGCCAGCTTTCTTCAGCCGAATTCATGGAGCTTCCTTTTATCATCATTATGGGTCAAAAAGAAGCCATGGAAAACAGCGTTGTGGTGCGCGATACTAACACCAGAGTACAAGAAACTGTTCACATCGACAGACTTCCACACTACCTTAATGAAATACACTCACGCATTCAAAAATCACCTATACGAAGAGGTAAAACAAGTAGCGCAGCTTAAAGAGAACACTTGATTGATCAATTAATCCCTTTATGTTAGGATAATCTCCACTATGGCAGTAAATGTAGAAATCAACAGAAACGCTAACGAAACAAGCCTAAGCATCTTGCGCCGCTTTACTAAGCGCGTACAAGGATCAGGTGTTTTGCCACGTGTTCGAGGCATTAGATATCATGAACGTGTAAAGTCTGAAAATGTTAAGAAAGCAAAAAAGCTTTCAAAACTTGTTACATGGGCAAAGACTGCAGAGCTCGTAAAATTGGGCAAAATCCCAGATCCTGCTTTAAATGTTCGAGGCAGAGGAAAAAAGTAGAATGGACAAATTTTTCGAAATTCACAACGAAACAAAAGGCAAGCTCCCAAGCTTGCCTTTTGCCGCTATGAAGGAGTACATCCTCGGCAAGACATATGAATTGAGCTTGGTTTTTGTCCCCGACGAAACTTCTACACAACTAAATTTCTCATACCGCGGAAAAAACAAACCAACAAATGTACTCGCCTTTCCACTTTCTAAAACAGAAGGAGAAATTTTCATAAATCCAAATAAAGCCAAGGAAGAAGCTCGCGAATGGAGTAAAACATATGAAAAATTCATTGGATTTCTTTTTATACATGGACTTTTACACCTCAAAGGTCTTGATCATGGAGACGAGATGGAAAAGCTTGAAAAAGAAGCCTGTAGCAAATTTGGAATGTAACTTAATTCTAAAAATACACCCTCTCAAGAAAGGAGATGTGGACTTTTGCATGTGTACATAGAAAATATGCGAGATATTGTAGTACAATAAACTCCAACAAGCATTTATTTTCTTTCAATTTCTCATGGCACGCAATATTACAGTTGGCATAGATATCGGAACGTACCAAATCAAGGTTCTTGTTGCTGAAAGTGTAAAAGAAAAAGACAGAATAATGCCACGAATTATCGGCTCAGGCTTTGCTGAATCAAAAGGTTTACGGCACGGCTACATCATCAACCCTTCAGATGTTCTGAAAAGTCTTTCAAGTGCAATTTCCCAAGCCGAAAAATCAAGTGGTGTCAAAATAAAGCGCGCATTTCTTTCTGTTGGAGGAATCGGCCTTTCTGGCATCACATCGCAAGGATCCATAATTATTTCCCGCGCCGATTCTCAAATTTCTGAGCTCGATCTCGAAAAAGCAATGGAAATGTGCGAACACGAAATTCCTCCAGCACTTTCACTTAACCGCAAAGTAATTCACGCGATTCCTATTTCATACAAAATTGATGGGAAGCCGATTCTAGGCTCGAAACCCTTAGGTATGCGTGGAACTAAGCTTGAGGTAAAAGCTCTCTTTATAAGCGCTCTTGAACACCATGTAAACGATTTAATTCAGGCAGTTGAGGATGTGGGCGTTGACGTTGCTGATGTAATCACCTCACCCATTGCCGCAAGCTTTGTCACTCTTGCTAAAACACAAAAAATTGCTGGCTGTGTACTTGTAAACATTGGTGCCGAAACAACTTCAATCGTTGTTTTTGAAAATAATATTCCTGTATCTCTCGAAGTATTTCCCGTCGGATCAACCGACATCACACACGATATTGCGCTCGGATTCAAAATTCCAATTGAAGAAGCCGAGAGTATAAAAGTGGGAGCAATAACCGGCACGTCGTATTCAAGAAAACGACTCGAGGAAATTGTTACCGCACGCTTAAGCGACATGTTCGAGCTGATTGAAAATCACCTTAAAAAAATCGGACGGAGCGGACTCTTGCCTGCTGGCATCATTCTCACTGGTGGCGGATCAGGTATTGGAAGCATCGAAGAATTGGCTAAAACATATCTCAAACTTCCCTCCCGTATCGCAATCATCAACATGCGCGAAACTTCCAAGGGCCAAATCAAAGACTCTACATGGTCAGTCGCCTACGGTCTCTGCATTCTTGGCATTGGATCAAAAGATGAGTCAGGTTTAGGTCTCAAACACATGGCGTCAGGCTTTGGCGGAAAGATCCTAGACTGGATCAAGAAATTTCTTCCTTAAATTTCTCTTTAAAAACGTCGCTCTTTAAGGATGATGTTTTTAATATAACACCTCATATACACCACACAAAAAGAGCCTCAACAAGATGTTTCTTTTTCTAATTCATTTCTGATATGATTGTTGCAACTCAAAAGTAAAAATACACTGTTATGCCTCAAATTAAACCAGAAGTAGAAGCATTTGCTCGAATCAAAGTCACCGGCATCGGCGGGTCAGGGAAAAATGCGATCAATCACATGATCAACTCTAAAGTTAAAGGGGTTGATTTTATTGCTGTTAACACAGACGCTCAGGACCTTCATCATTCTCTTGCAAAAAAGAAAATTCATATTGGAAAAAATCTCACTCGAGGCTTGGGCACCGGAATGAACCCCGATCTTGGACGCCGCGCAGTGGAAGAAACTCAGGAGGAAATTCAAGAAGCAATCAAAGGATCAGACATGGTCTTTATTGCAGGTGGTTGTGGAGGAGGAACCTTCTCTGGAGCCGCTCCAAAGATCGCTCAGATTGCAAAAGAACTTGGAGCTCTTACTGTGGCGGTTACTACAAAACCTTTCTTCTTTGAAGGTCAGCAAAGATTGCGTATTGCAGAACAAGCACTCGACGAACTTCGTAAATCTGTAGATGCAATTATTATCGTTCCAAACGATCGTCTTTTGGCAAACATTGATAAAGACACCACCGCAAAAAATGCCTTCGCACTGTGCGACGACGTGCTTAAAAATGCAGTTGAAGGAATATCAGACCTCATTACAACTCCAGGTATCATCAACATCGACTTTGCGGACATTAGAGCCGTCATGGAAAATGCAGGTTCAGCATTGATGGGTATCGGATCTGCTACAGGAGACAATCGGGCAACAGAAGCTGCAAAACTCGCTATTAACTCACCACTTCTTGAAGTTTCAATTTCGGGCGCTAAAGGAGTACTCTTCTCGATTGCAGGTGGAGATGACATAACTATGTTTGAAATTCAAGATGCTGCAAAGGTTATTACTGAATCGGTTGACCCTAACGCCAAGATCATCTTTGGTACTGTTCGAAACGATCGTCTCAAGAAAGGTGAGGTTCGTATTACCGTTATCGCTTCAGGTTTTCCAGAAGGACAAGTCGAAAGAAAAACAACTGAAGGAACACGTGCAGAGCCTGCAGGTAAAATTTACAACACGGTTCCTGTTCAAGGAGTACCTAAAGAAAAAGTTGTGATTGAAGAAAAGAAAGTGATTATCGATGACACTGATGATGACTGGGGTGCAGTTCCCGCCTTTTTAAGACGATCTAAGTTAAAGTAATACTACAAAAAAAGCGCGGTCGCCCTAGGGCGACCGCGCTTTTTACGTTACACACCACATGCTTCATGTTATAATTTCCCATATTACTTTTTTGCTTTTTAAGCTTTTATTTCCCATGTACGATCTAGCAATCATTGGAGGAGGCCCTGCAGGTGTTGCGGCAGGTGTATACGCTTCTCGAAAACAACTTAAAACTATTTTTATTGCTGCTGAATTTGGCGGACAAAGCATCGTTTCTGAAGACATTCAAAACTGGATCGGTACTGTTTCAATCAAAGGAGCCAACCTTGCAACAGACCTTGAAAAACATCTTCGTGCTTACGCAAAAGATATTGTTCAAGTACAGAAAGGTGAATACGTGAAGGAAATCAAGGGATCTAACGGTAATTTCAGTATCATAACAGACAAGGGCTCGTACAATGCTCAAACAGTCCTTGTAACGACTGGTAGCACACGAAGACAGCTCGATGCACCAGGAGCAAAAGAATTTGAACACAAAGGCCTTACATACTGCGCATCATGCGACGGACCACTTTTTAGTGGTCAGGATATGGTTGTTGTAGGCGGTGGAAATGCTGCTTTTGAAACAGCAGCTCAGCTCTTGGCATATGCAAAAAGTGTCACCCTTCTTAATCGCGGTGATGAATTTAGAGCAGATCCAATAACTGTTGAAAAAGTATTGAAGCATCCAAACATGACTGCACTTAAAAATGCAACTCCAACAAAAGTAACTGGCGACAAATTTGTAAAAAGTATTTTCTACAAAGACGCACACACAAACGAAGAAAAAGAAATAAGTGCACCGGCAATTTTTGTTGAAATAGGACTCATTCCAACGACATCATTTGTGAAAGATATTGTTCCTTTAAATAAAATTGGACAGATCATAGTTGACCCTCGAAACCAAAAAACAGAAACCCTTGGCATCTGGGCCGCAGGAGATTGCACAGATGGTCTATACCATCAAAACAATATTGCCGCAGGTGATGCAGTCAAAGCACTCGAGGACATTTATGTTCATCTGAGAGCAAGGTAAACACATGAAAAGATTTCTCCTTGTTTGTTTAGTCGCATTCGTCATCTGGTACGTATCAGTTCCGCCCTCCAATGCACGCGACTGGTCACCCGATCAGGCAGTTCTGCCCTATGCTGAAATCTCTGAAAACAAAGTGGCTGTTTATAATATTCGAAATTTTACATACCGCTCTACTTCTGACTACACCCCCGCTTACTACAACAAAACATTCAGTCTCGATAAGCTCGCAACCGTTGATTATATTGTCGAGCCGTTTGAAGGTATCGGCGCTGCTCACACATTCTTAAGCTTCGGTTTTACAGACGGAAGCTTTGTTGCAATATCTGTTGAGATTAGAAAAGAAAAAGGTGAAATCTTTAAAGCATGGAAAGGTGTCCTCAAGCGCTACGAGCTTATGTATGTAATTGCTGATGAACGCGATGTGGTTAAACTACGATCAAATTATCGCAACGATCCTGTCTATATCTACCCTGTAAAAACAACACAGGAAAATATGCAGGCGCTTTTTGTCGACATGCTCCAGGGCGCAAACAATCTCAAAGAAAATCCTGAGTTTTACAATACAGTCACAAACAACTGCACCATCGTAATCGCGGATCATGTAAACAACGTCACACCAGGCAAAATTCCTTGGTGGAATCTGAACCTTATACTTCCAAAAAACTCAGACAAGCTTGCTCTTAAACTTGGTCTCATTGAAGCACTAGACGGAATTGAAGCTGCACGGGAAAAGTATAAAGTAAATGAGCTTGCAGAAAAATATGCCGATTCACCTGACTTCTCTCAAAAAATAAGAAGTGGCAGATAGAAAAAGTCCCTCGCGCTTGCGCGAGGGACTTTTTCTATTAAGCTGCTTTGCCTAGATTTGTCTTTTTAAGTTGTTCGATTTCCTTCTCAAGGAGACCGATTTCAATATTGAGTTTTCGTTCATCTTGAACCTCCTTTTTAAGATCATCAGTTAATTTTTGATCTTCTTTTTTCTTTATATCAAGCTCTGTTTCAAGTTTCTTGATTTCAGCCTTAACCTTTGTTTGTTCATTCATTTTTTGCTCTGCCTCTTGCTGGTGCTTCTTAAGCTCTTGAACCAACTGTTTTACCTGCTGCACACTTTCTGACATAATTTTCAGTTATTTTATAATAATCTAATTATATCATTTTTGTGGGCGGTAGAGGACTTGGTCACACATAATTTTCTCGACCCCGACTCGGCGACAAGCCTCGCTTTGCTCGCTTGTATACCGCCTCCGTCTTTCAAATCCTCTAGGACAACAAAACTTCGTTTTGTGGGCGGTAGAGGACTTGAACCTCTGACATCGTCAACGTCAATGACGCGCTCTACCAACTGAGCTAACCGCCCTTTACACTGTTTCAAAATAGTATCAGACAGATATTTCTCGAGCAACTTAAAATTTACAAAGCAAACAAACAGCACAATGCAGATTTAAATATTTCTTGCATCATACGCCCAATGAAGCACTGCTTGCCTTTGTCTTGGTCTGCAAAAAATGTCTTCTGCTCGACAGTTTTTTGCTATTTGCGATGTATGTCTTGTGATTGCATGCCATCTTTTTATTTGTCTTTCGTCATCTTCACTTCGTCTACCCATGTAATACCGACAGTACCACTGAAACCATCCTCGTGGGTCTTGTTCGCGAATCCAACTCCTTTTTCTCCATTCTTCCAAAGACTGCGAAGCGTGCACGCCAAAATAATTTAGCTTTTTGTCAGGTTTACTCACTCCTTGAGGTAACAGTTTTGCGCGAGTAAACCAATCTTTCGGAAATTCATTTTGACAATCTCGCATATACCGTCCGCCAAAAACCCCGAGAGCAAGCATCTGCTTCGGAGTAAGGTCGGGCTTAAATCGAGAATCAAAGTTTCTGCCTACTGGCTCAGAGAGAGTATAGCTATACCCTTTCTGCATTGTATCTTGTACGATAACTATTTTATCGGTCATAGCTTTTGGGTGGTAATGGAAAAAATATACTTGTTCGTTTTTTGTATTCAGCAAATTCCGGATTTTCTATCATCTTCTTTTCGAGCATTGGAACACCAGAAACCTTGAGGATCAAAAATGTAATAGTAAGCGGTCCTATAATGCCGTAAAAACCGCTTGGCACAGAAAGAGCAATAATTCCTATGCCCCACCACTGCGTCACTTCTCCAAAATAATTTGGATGACGTGTGTAGCGCCACAAACCACTTTGCATCA